>CAISIV010000179.1 GCA_903885555.1 uncultured Hyphomicrobiales bacterium | reverse complement strand
TTGAAGGGCCCCAGCATCTGACTTAGTGACCGTTTGGTCGCCCTGCCATCATACGGACTGCGCGATAGGTAATCACCAAAGTCCCGCTCTGGGTGATGATGTTGTTTTGCGTTGTCACGATGCCCCGGTTGCGTTTGCTCGTCGGCCGTACTGCCGTCACTTCAACTTCAGCGTGAACTGTATCTCCCGCAAAAACCGGCTTGAGAATCTTTTTCTCTATTTCCAAGAGCGCCAGGCCCGTTGTCTGCATCGTCGCTTGGCAAAGCAGGCCTTCGATAATCGTGTACACGCACGCTGCGGGCACGACGCGGCCAACGATCGCTCCGTATTCGCTGCTGAACGAAAGGTCGGTGAACAATGTCTCGACCATTCCGGTAACACCAATGAAATTAACGATATCGCTCTCGGTAATCGTCCTGTTTAGCGTTTTGAACTTGTCGCCGACATTGAGGTCGTTCCAATAAAATCCGATCCCGACGGTTTTCATATCAAATGTCCCTATTTTCTTGTGCGCTTTGGGCTGGCAGCGCCATCGACGGCGCCGCCGCTTTTGACGAGCGAGCCTATGTCATCCTCTGTCAACCCGGCTTCGCGCAGGATTTCCAGGCTGTGCTCGCCGAACTTAGGTTGCATGCGCGTTACGGCTGCCACAGTGTCGCTAAAGCGGAAAGGCAATTGGGTCATGACGATATCGCCTTCCGTCGGGTGCGTGACCGTCTTGAACATTCCGACCGCCGCGAGATGCGGGTCATCGAATACTTCGTCGAGCGTCGATATTTTCGCCGACGGAATATCCAAGGCCTGCAAGGTTGAGAGCCATTCTGCTGTCGGCCTGTCGGCGAGACATCCTCCAGCGATTTGGTAAAGCGCTGCGATATTTTCGCTTCGACTTGCGAGATTAACAAATCGAGGATCATCGGCGAGTTCCGGCTTGCCGACGGCTTTCCAGAACTTACGCCACTGTGGATCTGTATAGGCGAGCATGCACACGTAGCCGTCCTTGGTCTTGTATGGACGTCGCCACGGCGCCAATAGCCGGGTGTATCCTAGCGGCGCTTCAGGTGGCACAAAAGTGTGTCCATAGAGATGCTCAGCGAGAACAAAAAACGCCATCGTCTCGAACATTGGCACTTCAACAAACTGGCCCTTGCCAGTGCGTTCCCGGGCAAACAACGCGGCAGAGATAGCGCCCGAGGCAGCGATCGCACATGTCTTGTCGGCGATGATAAGTGGGGTGTAGCGGGGTTCGCCCGTCACCCGCGCCATCAGATCGGCGATGCCGGATTGCCCTTGTATTACGTCATCATAGGCAGGCTGACCGCTATAAGGCCCGCCGTTTAGATAGCCATGCAAGCCCGCATAAACGATTCGTGGGTTTCTTTTCAAAACCGCGTCTTGGCCAAAGCCGAGCGCCTCGATTTTCTTAGGGCGCATCGAATGAACAAAAACGTCCGCTCCGTCGATCAATTGCCATAGTGCATCTTTGGCGTTCTGCTGCTTCAGGTCGAGAACCAGCGAGCGCTTGCTTCGATTCAAGCCCATAAATAAAGCGGCCATGTCCGACGAGCGCGCAGGTCCGGTGTAGCGGGTGGTGTCGCCTTCGGGTCCTTCGATCTTGATGATCTCGGCTCCCATGTCTCCGAGAATCTGCGTGGCCAGCGGCCCGAATACAACCGATGTCAGATCGATTACACGAATTCCAGAGAGGGGGCCCGGCATTTCAGTAGCCTTACGGGTTGGAAGCAAATGAACGTAAAGTTCGCATGCAACTCTGTGTTTAGTCGTTTATGTAGGGAAGGACTTCCTCAGCTAAACGTTTGAGCTGATACTGGGGATCGCCCATCGTGGAAAGACGAAATGTTATTCGTTCGCACCC
>CAISIV010000178.1 GCA_903885555.1 uncultured Hyphomicrobiales bacterium | reverse complement strand
GCCAGGACAGTTCGCGGTTGATGAAGCGCTCCGGCAACTCCCGGATGGCGGGCACGGCGGGCGCGGCCGCAGCCTTGCCGTCATTATCGGCCAAAACGGTTTCTTCAACAGCTACAATGGCTTGAGCGCGGTCTGCCATATGGAAGGAACCCCAAAAACAACCTCTAGTGGCCAAACATGTCGGTTGGATGACAGTTCGCGCCCGAACCGGGCGTCGCGTCAAGACAGCCTAGCGGGCGGCAGTTAATGGACCGGCTAGCGAAACAGTTCCGCCGCCAACGCCCGGGTGACGGGGCGATGTTGCCGCATCGCCTCCTCGTCGAGCCGCACCACGGCGGCGCGGGCTCCGGTAAACGACCGCTCGATCCGGTTGGCCAGATAATTCACCAGCGGCTCGTCGACATTGAGCTGGCGATCGGAGGCGAGCTTCACGATCAGCGAGCGCAGCAGGTCGTCGTCGGGCGGCGACAGCGATACGCTCGGCAGCGCGCGCAGGCGCGAGGCGAGATCGCGGATGGCGACCGGGAAGCTTGCGACCGGCGTGCGCGCGGTGAGCAGGACGTAGGCGTGCTGCTCCTTGGCCATATTGATCAGGTGAAACAGCGCCCGTTCGTCGAGGTCGGCCGGATCGAGATCTTCGACCACCAGCGCGCCGGTGACAAAGGCCGACGGCAGATCGGTTTCCGGCAAGAGCTTGGCAGACAGGACGCGGGCGCCCGAGACCTCGGCCCAGATCGCGGCGAGATGGCTTTTGCCCGATCCTTCGGGACCGACCAGCGCCATGATGCGGTTCGGCCAATCCGGCCAACGCTCGATCAGACCCAGCGCCGACGCATTCGATGGACCGCCAAGAAAATCCTCACGCGCAAAACTCACGGCGTGATCGAGCGCAAGCACCAACTGACGCGGACCGAACGATTGATCCATAAGTCCCATCTTCACACTCAACGATATGCCCTACCGCTCAATTCGACGGCTCGCCGGTGTACAGCGAGCTCTCCAGATAGCGCCGCAGCGCGAACCGCGCCAGCACACCAATGGTAGCGGCGAGCGGCACCGCCACGAGCAATCCGACAAAGCCGAATAGATAGCCGAAAGCAAGCAACGCAAAAATCAGCCACACCGGATGCAGGCCGACGCTCTCGCCGACCAGCTTCGGCGCCAGCACATTGCCCTCGAGAAACTGCCCGACGAGGAAAATGCCGAGCACGAGCAGGATCGAGCTGTATTCGGGCCAGAATTGCGCCACCGCAACACCGATCGCCAGGATCAGGCCGGTCATTGAGCCGACATAAGGAATGAAGGTGATCAACCCTGAAATCAGGCCGATCAGCAGGCCGAAATTAAGGCCGCTCAGCGTCAGCGCCACCGCGTAGAACGAGCCGAGGATCAGGCAAACAGCGCTCTGCCCGCGGACGAAGCCGGCAATGGCCGCATCGATTTCGCGCGCCAGTTGGCGCACCGTCTTGCGTTGATTCACCGGCACCCAGCCGTCGACGGTCGCGATCATATGGTGCCAATCGTAGATCAGATAGAACGCCACTACCGGCGTCACCACGATCAGCGAGAACAGCGACACCAGCGCGCGTCCGCCCGACCATAGCGACTTCAGGAACGTGGTGAGCCAGCCGACGCCTTGTGTCGCCAATTCGGAAATCGATTTATCGGGGCTGAAACCGGCGCCCAGCAGTTTCTGTACCCACGGCATGCTCTGATCGCTCAACAGCGTCTGCAGCTTGGTGACGTAGCCGGGAATATTGGCGATGAAGGACGTCAACTGGCCGGCCAGGATCGGCGCGATCAACAGGATCACTACGACGAAAGCGAGCACTACGACCGTGATGATCAACAGTGCGGCGGCGAGCCGGTGCAGGCCCATGCGCTCCAGCCGGTCGGTCAACGGCGTCAGCAGATAGGCGATCGCCAGACCGGCAATGAAAGGCAGCAGGATCTCGCTCAGCAGCCACAAGATAAGGATAAAGACGACGAGCGCCGCCAGCCAGAACTTCATCTGGCGCTGAATCGCCACGCCGTTGCCGGTTGTCTCATTCGGTTGTCCACGGGGGGTCATGGGTTGGGCGCCGTGGAATTCATATGCCGCATCCACTCCCCGACATAGGCGGCGATCGACAGCAAGGTCGTGCAGGTCACCACGATCATCATCACCAGCGTCGCCGTTTCAGCCGGAATATCGAAACCGAGCGAGCCCAGCACCACGCAGGCGAAGACGATTTGCGCCGCGGTGTTGAGCTTGGAAACCCACAACGGCTTTATCTTGAGCGGATCGTCCATCAGCCAGGACAGCATGATGCCGCCGACGATCAGGATGTCGCGCGACACCACCAGGATCACCAGCCAGCGCGGGATCAGGCCGTTGATGCCGAGCGCAAGGTAAATGGACACAATGAGCGCCTTGTCGGCCAAGGGATCGAGATAGCGGCCGAGTTCCGTGGTCATGTTGAAGCGCTTGGCCAGGAACCCGTCGACCGCGTCGCTGACCCCGGCGACGACAAAAAGCACAAAGGCGATCCACATCGTGCCGGACGAAATCGCCCAAACCACGATCGGCACCAGCAAAATACGCCCCAGCGTAATGAGGTTTGGAATACTCAAGGCAATCCCGGCTTGCAGGTCCGCCCCGGCCTGCCCGGCCGGGTCCGCACCTTCCCTAACGGCGGAGTATAACGGCGCCCTGACCATTGCGCGAATTTCGATTTCTCCGTAAGACGCGCCCATCTTCAGCGTGACCCGTCAGACAGAGCCATCATGGCAGAAAAAGAGCGCGGCCTCACTTACGCGCAGGCCGGCGTGGATATCGACGCCGGCAACCGGATGGTGGACCTGATCAAGCCGCTGGTCCGCGCCACCGCGCGCCCAGGCGCCGATGCCGAAATTGGCGGCTTTGGCGGCCTGTTCGACCTCAAACGGGCGGGGTTCAAGGACCCGGTCCTGGTCGCCGCCAATGACGGCGTCGGAACCAAGGTCAAGATCGCCATCGAGACCGGCCGCCACGACACCATCGGCATCGATCTGGTCGCCATGTCGGTGAACGACCTGGTGGTGCAAGGCGCCGAGCCTTTATTTTTTCTCGACTACTATGCATGTGGAAAACTCGAGCCCGAGGTCGGCGCCGCCGTGGTCGCCGGTATTTCAATCGGTTGCCGTCAGGCGGGCTGTGCGCTGATCGGCGGCGAAACCGCTGAGATGCCCGGGCTCTATAGCGGCGACGATTACGATCTCGCGGGTTTCGCGGTCGGCGCGGTCGAACGCGGCGAAGTGCTGCCGCGCGCCGATATCGCCGAAGGCGACGTCATTCTCGGGCTCGCCTCCTCTGGCGTTCACTCCAACGGTTTCTCGCTGGTGCGCAAGGTCGTGGCCAAGACCGGACTAGCCTGGACCGTGCCTGCGCCGTTTGCGCCGTCGCAAAGTCTCGGCGATGCGATCCTCGAACCGACGCGCATCTATGTGAAGTCGTGCCTCGCCGCCATTCGCGAGACCAAGGCGGTGAAAGGCTTCGCGCACATTACCGGCGGCGGTTTTCCCGACAACATTCCGCGCGTGCTGCCAAAGGGCATGGGCGCACGCATCGATCTGGCGAAAGTCGCCGTGCCGCCGGTGTTCAAATGGCTCGCCCGCGAAGGCGGTATCGTCCAGAACGAAATGCTGCGCACCTTCAACTGCGGCATCGGCATGATCGTCGTCGTCGCGCCGAAGGATGCCGCCGCCGTAGCCGACGCGTTCACGCGCGCGGGCGAAAAAGTCTCGACGCTGGGCAACGTCATCCGCGCCGCGGACGAGCCGCGCGTGGTCTATGACGGCACCCTCGATCTTGCCGGGTAAGACATGAGCCGCAAGCGCGTCGCCGTTCTGATTTCCGGCCGCGGCTCCAACATGGCGGCGCTGATCGACGCCGCAAAAGACAAAACCTTTCCCGCCGAAATCGTGCTGGTGTTGTCGAACCGGCCCGACGCCGGCGGCCTGGCCACCGCGAGCGCGACCGGCATCGCCACCGAAGTTGTGGAACATACCCAGTACGGCAAAGACCGCGCCGCATTCGAAGCGGCGTTGCAGGCGGCGCTGGTCAAGCACCGCATCGAGATCGTCTGCCTTGCCGGGTTCATGCGGCTATTGACCGCAGGCTTTGTCGACCGGTGGCCTGAGCGGATGATCAATATCCACCCAGCGTTGCTGCCTGCCTTCAAAGGACTCGATACGCACCAGCGTGCGCTCGACGCCGGCGCCAAGGTGCACGGCGCCACGGTGCACTTCGTCGTGCCGGAAATGGATGCCGGGCCGATCATCATGCAAGGCGTGGTGGCGGTATCCCCGGATGACAATGAGCAGACACTGGGACAGCGCGTCCTCGCCGTCGAACACCGGATTTACCCGCAGGCTCTGAAAATGCTGGCAGAAGGCCGCGTCCGCGTCATAGACGGCCGCTGCCTGATCGATGGCGTGCCGGTATCAGACGCGGGTACGACTGCGCCGCCAGATTAACTCTTTGTCATAACACCTGAACGTGAATTGGCATGGCAACACCGCTGTTATAGCGGTGGCGTATCATTGAAAACGTTGAGGGCGTTCATGTTCCACCGCGCTATTCATCAACCAAAGCTTTTGATCCCCGGTCTTGCCGGTTTTTACGCATGGGCGCCCGAAGTCGGCTATGCGCTCGTGCGAGTCGTCATTGGCTACATTCTTTTCGTGCACGGTTGGAACAAAGTCGACGCCGGCTTTGCCGCCGAAGTCGCATACTTCGTCAAAGCGGGTTTTGCGCTGCCAACGATTTGCGCCGCCGCCGTCATTTTTCTTGAAACGGTCGGAGCAGCCTGTGTCGCCGTCGGTCTGTTCACCCGCTTCTTTGCCGCGGCGCTTGCGGTCGAATTGGGCATCATGTTCATCGCGGTCCACGCGCCGAGGGGATTTTCGGCAAGCCGAGGTGGCTACGAATATGTGCTGTTGCTCGGCATCGTTATGTTTGCGATCGCGCTGCGCGGCGGCGGCCCCTATTCGGTCGACCGCGTGATCGGAAAGGAACTGTAGAAACTAGCGCGCAAGGCGACGCTAGATCGCCGCCTTGCGCACCCACACCTTGTTATCGTGGAACGCCGCGCCGCCATAGGGCGCAATGGCATCGGCGCCGGTCAGCGAATTGATACCGCAGCCATCAGCATAGGCGGAATTCGGCCAGATCGATTCCGCAATCAGCACGCCACGGCGCACACCGTCGAACAGCCGTGCGTGCAGCCGCACTTCGCCGCGCGTATTGCCCAGAACGACAAAATCGCCATCGCCGATCCCGCTCGCCGCCGCGTCGTCGGGATGGATCATCACGGTCGGACGTTTCTCGTTCGCAATCGATGTTGGCGTTTCATTGAATGTCGAATTGAGAAAGCCGCGCGCCGGCGACGTCGCCAGCCGGAACGGATGTTTGCCGTCGGCGGCTTCGATTGAATCCCAGTAATCGGGCAGCCCCGGCATGTCGGCGACCGGCCCGCATTGATAGGGGCTACGGAACGGCACCGTCGGCCAGTCCGGCTTGAAGCGGAACTTACCGTCGGGCCAGGCAAAGCCGTCAAGGTAATGCGCCTTCTGGAACGGCGGCTGGCAATCGATCCAGCGATTGGCTTCCAATTCGGCAAGCGTGCCGCGCTTCGACACCTGCAGCATCTGATCGATCAACTGGCGCGGCGTCATGTCGAAACCCAGATGCGACGCGCCGACCCGTTTGGCGAGCGCGGCAATCACATCATGATTGTTGCGGCATTCGCCCGGCGGTTCGACCAACTTCGGACCGAGAATGATGTATTGATGACCGCCGCCCCGGTAGACGTCGTCGTGTTCGAGAAACGTCGTCGCCGGCAACACGATGTCGGCCATCCGCGCGGTTTCCGTCATGAACTGCTCGTGCACGCAGACGAACAGATCCTCACGCGCAAAGCCCTGCTTGACCTTGTTTTGGTCGGGCGCGACCGACACCGGGTTGGTGTTCTGGATGATCAGCGACATAACCGGGCCGCCGCCCTGCAAGGCCTCGCGGTCGCCGGTCAGGATCGCGCCGATGCGCGACTGGTCGAGCATCCGCACCGAGCGGTCGTGGCTGTCGAGGCCTTCGATCAATGTCTTGTCGAGTTGATAAATGTCGGCATTGTTGTGAAAGGCGCCGCCGCCTTCGAGCTGCCAGGCGCCCGTCACCGCCGGAATGCAGCTTGCCGCGTGCATGCTGGCTGCGCCGTTGCGCGAACGGGCAAAGCCGTAACCGAGCCGGAAGAAGGCGCGCTTGCGCTCGCCAATTAATTTCGCGAATTCCTCGATCGTCGCCACCGGCGTGCCGGTGATCGCCGAGGCCCAGACCGGGTCGCGCGTTTTAAGATGCGCTTCCAATTCGCGCGGCTGGTCGGTGTATTTGTTGAGATAGTCCCAGTCGGCATAGCCGTCGCGGAACAGGCAATGCATCACCGCGCAGGCGAGCGCGGCATCGGTGCCCGGCTTTACCAGCACCGCCAGATCGGCCTGCGCCATGGTGCCGTTCATGTAGATATCGACCGCCGCGATCTTGGCGCCGCGCTCTTTGCGGGCACGCACCGCATGCGTCATCACGTTGACCTGGGTGTTCACCGCATTGGTGCCCCAGATCACCACCAGATCGGACTTCGCCATCTCGCGCGGATCGACGCCGGCGATCTTGCCGGCACCCGCGGCAAAGCCGGCATAGGCCGGATTGACGCAGATGGTGGAATGGAAGCCGGAGTATTTCTTGACGTGGCGCAGCCGGTGAATTCCGTCGCGCATCACCAGACCCATCGTACCGGCATAGTAATAGGGCCACACCGCTTCGGCGCCGTGGCGCTGTTCGGCCTTGAGGAAATTCTCGGCGACAATATCGAGCGCGTCGTCCCAGGAGATCGGCGCGAATTGGCCGGAGCCCTTGGCGCCGGTGCGCCGCAATGGATGCAGCAGACGCTGGGCGTGGTGCTCGCGCTCGGCATAGCGCGCGACCTTCGCGCAGATCACGCCGGCGGTGTAGTCGTTGTCCCGCGAGCCGTGCACGCGACCGATGGTACGATCGTCGAGCAACTCGACTTCGAGCGCACAGGTCGACGGGCAGTCATGCGGACAGGCGGAATAGCCGATGCGCTTGGCATCTTTCCGCGAAAGCTTCTGGGGCGGGACGGTCTGATTCATCGCCGGCGCAGCATAGCCGCGCCGGCGGATATTGTCTTGCGCGCGGCCGGATCAGGCTTCCTGCTTCTCGGCATGCCATATCACGCGGCACAAGGCGTAACCGATGGCCATGGCGACGATGAGAGCGCCACGGACGCCCCAGATCTTTGTCAGATCCGGGGTCGCACCGCCAAACAGGCCATCGCTGATCCGATCGACGACAATCCACAACACCAGCGCCACGCCGGCCAGGATTTCGTCAAGGATCAGGGCGCGATGCCGGCCGACCATGATGTAGCCGAGACCGAGCACGATGATGCCGCCGACGGGGCCACCCCAGTCATGCAACAAATGCAGTTGGCCTTCCGACAACACCTTGGCCAGCACCGGGTCGGTGGCCATGATATCGCCGGCGACCCAGCCGAGCAGCGCGCCGCCAGCCCAGACCAAAACGCGGAACCGCGACAGCAAGGCCATCAGCACCGCGCTGCCCGCGACGATCAGCGGCACGCTGGTCGCCAATCCGAAGATGATCAGCGTCGCCTTGATGGTGGCGGCATTGGCAATGTCGACACGCGCTGCCGCCATTTCGGCCGAAGCCGCGATGGCGATGACGTTATCGAGGCTCATGACGATGTCGGCAATCGCGACGATGCGAACGGCGCTCCAGAGCGTTTCACCACCCTCGACACCCTCGCCTTCGGAATCCTCGGTCACCAGCTTCACGGCGACCCAGAACAATAAGGCGCCGCCGACCAGCTTGAGGAAGGGGTAGTTCATCGCTTCGGCGACGACGAGCGTGAAGACGACGCGCAACAACACCGCGACGCCGGCACCGAGCACCATGCCCCACAGACGCTGCTTTGGCGGCAACGTCATGCAGGCCATCGCGATCACGACCGCGTTGTCACCCGACAAGATGATGTTGACACCGATGATCTGCACAGCCGCGATCCAGAACGGCGCATGCATCATGTCTTGCAAGAAAAAATCCACGTAAGCCTCCACCCCCGATCCGTTCTACAAAGACGGATCATCCGTTTTCAATATGCGGCGGCCGGCCTTCTGATGGGCCGGTCTGCCCCGTTGATACTAGCCGACGATTTCGTTGCCGGAGAAGAACTGCGCGATTTCGATCGCGGCGTTCTCGGCGGAATCTGAGCCGTGCACGGAGTTCTCGCCGATCGACTTGGCGTGAACCTTGCGGATCGTGTTGGCGGCGGCCTTGGACGGGTCGGTGGCGCCCATGACGTCGCGATACTTCAGGATCGCGCCCTCGCCTTCGAGCACCTGCACCACGACCGGCGCGGAAATCATGAACTCGACCAGTTCGCCGAAGAACGGCCGCGCCTTGTGCACGCCGTAGAACTGCTCGGCCTGGGCCTTCGTAATCTGGACGCGCTTCTGCGCGATGATACGCAGACCGGCCTGCTCGATCATGGCATTGATGGCGCCGGTCAGGTTACGCGCGGTCGCATCGGGTTTCAGGATCGAAAAAGTACGCTCGACCGCCATTGGATTAGGTCCTTCGCTTTGATTGCAGGGAACTGGAATTGATCGGTGGGATAACCGACATTCATTGGAATGTCTAAGGTGCGGCGGCTTATAGCTGGGGGCCCCACCTGCGGCAAGATCGCCCGTTTAGGTGCCGTAAGCCCCACGTTCAGACCCTCGGGAGGCAGCCTTGAAGGCCCGCTATCAGATGTTTGCCGGCTACAATGCCTGGTGCAATGAGCGGCTCTATACAGCCGCAGCGACGCTGCCGGACGCCGACTACCGCGCCGACCGCGGCGCTTTCTTCAAATCCATGCACGGAACCCTGAACCATATCCTGGTCGCCGATCGCATCTGGATGAAGCGGTTTACCGGCGCAGGCGAGCAGCCGCCGAGCCTCGACGCCATCCTGTTCGACGACTTCGCGGCTTTAAAGGCCGCGCGCCAGAGCCAGGACACGCTGATCAGCCGCTATGTCGCGCGGCTCAGCGATAACGACCTCAATGGCATCCTGCGCTACAAAACCGTGACCAATCCGCAGACCATCGAACAGACTTTGGCCCCGGCGCTCGACCATTTCTTCAACCACCAGACCCACCACCGCGGCCAGGCCCACGCCCTGCTCTCAAGTGTGATCGGTAACGACAAGACACCGTCCTTCGACCTGCTCATTTACCAGCGCCAGACCGGCCAAGGCGGTATCCGCAAGGCCGAGTAAGCAGGCCAAAGACGGCCCAAAGACAAGCATTGCGTTGTGCACCGCACTCGTCCAAAAGGCGCGCATGCTTGTCATCAACGACCTTACCGTACGCATCGCCGGACGCGCGCTGCTTGAAGGCGCTTCCGCCCGCATCACGCCGGGCGCCCGCGTCGGGCTGGTCGGCCGCAACGGCACCGGCAAATCGACCCTGTTCAACGTCATTACGGGCCAGCTTGGCGCCGAAACCGGCAGCATCGAGTTTCCGCCGCGCTGGCGTATCGGCCGCCTTGCGCAGGAAGCGCCGGACGGACCGGAAAGCCTGGTCGAGGTCGTGCTCAAGGCACACACCGAGCGCTCCGAGCTTTTGGTCGAAGCCGAAACCGCGAAGGACCCGCACCGCATCGCCGAGATCCAGACCCGGCTGGTCGATATCGGCGCGCACGCGGCCCCTGCCAAAGCCGCATCGATCCTGTCAGGCCTTGGATTTTCCACCGCCGATCAGGCGCGGCCCTGCTCGGAATTTTCCGGCGGCTGGCGCATGCGCGTCGCGCTCGCGGCGACGCTGTTCTCGGAACCGGACCTGCTGCTGCTCGACGAGCCGACCAACTATCTCGATCTCGAAGGCACGCTGTGGCTGCAGGACCATCTCAAGACCTATCCGAGCACGATGATCATCATCAGCCATGATCGCGATCTGCTCGACAACGCGGTCAGCCAAATTCTCTCGCTGGAAAATCACACGCTGACGCTCTATCGCGGCGGCTATTCGGATTTCGAACGGCTGCGCCGCGAGCGCATGATGCTCGACCAGAAGATGGTCAAGAAGCAGGACGCACAGCGCCAGCATCTGCAAGCCTTCGTCGACCGCTTCCGCGCCAAGGCCAGCAAGGCGCGTCAGGCGCAGTCGCGCATCAAGATGCTGCAGAAGATGGAGCCGATCGCGGCGCTGACCAACGACGAAGTACGTCCCATCACCATTCCGGCGCCGGAAAAACTTTTGTCGCCGCCGATCATCGCCACCGACGACGTCGCCGTCGGCTACGAGCCGGGCCGCTCCATTCTATCGGGCCTGTCGCTACGCATCGACAACGACGACCGCATCGCCCTGCTCGGCTCGAACGGCAACGGCAAATCGACGCTGGTGAAATTGCTGGCCGGAAAGCTTGAGCCGCAACATGGCTCGGTGACGCGCGCGGCCACCTTGAAGGTCGGCTATTTCGCGCAGCACCAGGTCGACGAACTCGACATGGCCGGCAGCCCCTACGATCACGTCAAGCGGCTGATGCCGGATATGCCGGAAGCGAAAGTGCGCGGCCGCGTCGGCAACATCGGTTTCTCGCAGCAGGCCGGCAACACCAAGGTCGAGAAACTCTCGGGCGGCGAAAAAGCCCGGCTTTTGCTCGGTCTGGCGACGTTCCACGCGCCGCATCTCATCATCCTCGACGAGCCGACCAACCATCTCGACATCGATAGCCGCGCCGCGCTGATCGAAGCGATCAACGATTTTCCGGGCGCCGTGATCCTGGTGTCGCACGACCGTTATCTGCTCGAGGCCTGCGTCGATCGGCTCTGGCTGGTGCAAGGCGGCCACGTGAAGCCGTTCGACGGTGATCTCAACGACTACACCCGGCTCGTGCTGTCGTCGGATAATCGTCACACCACCGTCGGCTCGAAATCCACGACGCGGCCCGATCCGGTGCAGACGCGCCGCGCCGCGGCCGAGAAGCGCGTCGACACCGCACCGCTGCGCAAACGCATTTCGCAGGCCGAGGTGATCATCGCGCAGTTGCAGCGGCAATTGCAGAAGCTCGACACGACGCTCTCCAATGGAGAATTGTTCGTGAAGGAGCCGGCGCGCGCCGCCGATCTGTCGAAGACGCGCGCGAATGTCGTCGCCGCGATCGCCAAGGCGGAAGAAGAATGGATCGCCGCCAGCGCCGCGCTGGAAACGGCCTGATATTTACTGTGCGGGTTTTTTCTTCGCCGCGGCTTTTTTCTTCGGCGGCGCCTTGGGCGGAGCCGGCGGCACCGGCGAACGTTCGACCACCTTCAGCCGGCCATCGCTGAAGCGATAGATGCCGGGCCACGGCGGATTGAGAAACGTCAGCGTCACGGCACGTTCGCCGCTGGCACCCGCGCCCATCGATACGTTGGACGGACTGCCGGCGCGCTGCACCACCTGACATTCCGTCATGCCGAGCGCGACGCCGCCGGACACACTTGGCCCGCTCGGCGCGTTGACGACCACGGCGCCGGGAGGCATCGGGCTGCCGGCAAGATCGCCGGCCACGGAGCCAACCTGCCGCTCGGCGGCCGGAGCCCCCGGCGGCTCGGGCACAGACGCCACGGCGCAGCGGCCATCGCCACCGACCAGTTCGTCCGGGCCAACCGGGCCGCTTGGGCCCAAGTCCGCGGTGGTCGCGGTGTTCTTGGCCCACTCAGGCTTGTTGAAAATCTCGATCGGCTTGGAGAACCAGCCGCCGTCGTTGTTGTCCTGGAAGACTCCTGCGGAATTCTTGCAGCCGGCCACAGCAATTGCCGCGGCACAAACCAGTGCTATTCCCGAAACGACCTTGATACGCGGCAAAGCGACTTCCCTCGGCAAATCCAAGCTGTTGTCCTTTAAGACATATTTTGCGTCATCACCATGGCACCGGGCAAGTTGCTACCGCCGCCCGGCATATCGGCCAATGACCCATCGTGCATTGGCCCAGACATGCGTCGTCGCCCGTATTCTTTACCGG
>CAISIV010000177.1 GCA_903885555.1 uncultured Hyphomicrobiales bacterium | reverse complement strand
GATCTGAAGTTTTTGCACCGGGCGAAGTCACGCGTGACGGTGCGTGATCGATCCGGTCGGCTCTATGATGCGTATAGGGGCCGCGCGTGGAGCGGCCGCGAACGGCAAACCAAAGATTATTGTCACCGATAACTGAGCAAGCCGTGCAAACTGAATTCTGACTGGCCGATATTTTCAATGTCTATACGGCTTGAGCCAGCGAATGCGTCTGCATCGTTCGTATTTTGTTAAAAACGAACAGTCGAATGGCTGACGACAATTTACTGCGGTCGCTGTTGAGTTTGATTTCGCTGACAAGCCTGGAGACGCTGACGTCTCTACCGTCAGCAATTTCTTTCAGGCTGAACCAGACCTCGTCTTCCAAGCTGACGCTGGTCTTGATTCCATCGATGACGACAGAGTGTTTGTATACGGGTGGTTTCATCGCAAACTGCAATATCTGTTGGATCTCTCAGCATCAGAATACTGCAATTCGATGTAAGCACCGATTACGTAAATCTACGTATGTCTGTCGTATTTTTCCATTAAGAGGATTTTGTTGTCGTTTTCGTCGGCGGTTACGGCTCGCCGGAAAAGACGAGCACCGATTTCGAGCGAGATGTCCACTTGCCGCCGACCGCGACCGGCTCGTATTTCGCGGTGCCAATCGAGGTATCGAGCGCGTTTTGCCAGTTGGCGACATCGGACCATTCCGGGAACGTGATCTCGACGTCATCGTCGGCGCCATTGAGCACGATGAACAGCGGCTGGCCGCCGCTTTCGGGGGCCGCCAGTACGTAAGACAGAAAGCGGCCGTCGGGGAAATTCCAGTCCTGATCGCCCATTTCCGCTGCGCCGGGCGTCAGCCATTTCACGTCGTATGAGCCGTCGGCCTTTTTGCCCTCGACCCAGCGCTGCGGCTTGATCTGCGGGAAGCGCTGCCGCAGCCCGGTCAGTTGTCCGACCAGCGCGGTGAAATCGTCGTCGGTGCCGAGCTTTGACCAATCGACCCAGCCGGTCTCGTTATCCTGGCAATAGGTGTTGTTGTTGCCGTTCTGGCCATTGGCGACTTCGTCGCCGGCCAGCAGCAGCGGCACACCTTGCGCCAGAAACAGACACGCGAGTTGGTTGGCGCGGATGCGGCGACGGAAAGCAATGATATCCGGATTATCGGTGTCGCCTTCGACGCCGCCATTGATGCTGACGTTATCGTCGCTGCCGTCGCGGCCGTCCTCGCCATTGGCTTCGTTGTGCTTGCCTTCGTAACTGACGAGATCGGCCAACGTGAAGCCATCATGCACCGTAACGTGGTTGATGCTGGCGTGCGGACCGCGGCCGTCGTGCTGGAACTGCTCGGCCGAGCCGGTCATGCGGCGGGCCAGGTCGCCGACCAGATTGCCCTCGCCGCGCCAGAATTGCCGCAGCGTCTTGCGATATTGGTCGTTCCATTCCGACCAGCCGGTCGGGAACCTGCCGACCTGATAGCCGCCCATGCCGACATCCCACGGCTCGGCGATCATTTTCACATTGGCGAGCACCGGGTCCTGCCGCACGGCGGTCAGGAACGGCGCATTGCGGTCGAAGGCTGGCCCGCGCGCCAGCGTCGAGGCGAGATCGAAGCGGAAGCCGTCGACGTGGAAGGTCTCGACCCACATGCGCAGCGAATCCATCACCATCTGCAGCACGCGCGGATGCGCAAGCTTCAGCGAATTGCCGGTGCCGGTGAAGTCGTCGTAGTAGCGCGGATTGTCCGGCATCAGCCAGTAATAGGAGGCGTTGTCGATGCCGCGGTAACACAGCGTCGGGCCCATCTGGTAGCCCTCCGCGGTGTGATTGTAAACCACATCGAGAATGACCTCGATGCCGGCGTCGTGCAGCGTCGCGACCGTCGAGCGGAAGGCGTTGACCTCGTTGCCGTGCGCATAACGCGCTTCCGGCGTGAAAAAGCTCAGCGTGTTGTAGCCCCAGTAATTCTTGAGACCCCGTTCGAGCAGATAGCGGTCGTCGACAAAGGCATGGATCGGCAGCAGTTCGATCGCGGTGACGCCGAGCTTGCGCAAGTGCGCGATGGTGCCGGGCTCGGACAGGCCGCGATAAGTGCCGCGGGCATCGTCGGGAATATCCTTGCGCGTCTGCGTCAGGCCTTTGACGTGCGCCTCGTAGATAATGGTGTCTTGCCACGCGATCTGCGGGCGGCGCTCGCGCGACCAAGTGTGCGCAGTATCGACGACGACCGATTTGCACATATTGCGCGCATTGTCGCGGCGATCGAACGACAGATCTTCCTGCTTGCTGCCGGGGCGATAGCCGAAATGCGCATCGCTCCACGAGAAGCTGCCGCCGAGCTGCTTGCTGTAGGGGTCGATCAGCAGCTTGTTTGGATTGAAGCGGTGGCCGTGGTCCGGTTCGTACGGTCCGTGCACGCGGTAGCCGTAGAGTTGGCCCGGCGACACATGCGAAAAGTAACCGTGCCAGACGTCTTCGCTGCGCTCCGGCAGCGCGACGCGTTCGGTTTCCCGCTTGCCCTCGCGGTCGAACAGGCACAGTTCGACCTTGGTCGCATTGGCCGAGAACAAGGCGAAGTTGGTGCCGCGTCCGTCCCACGTCGCGCCAAGCGGATGCGGTGAACCCGCCGATGCCTGGCCGTTAGACCTCAGGAACGAAAAAGATGGCAGCAAGGGGTGGGATAACAATGTGAAGCTCCGGGCTGTCGCGTGTCACAACGGTCGAAACGGCTCCGGCGTTCCCAACATTGCCGCCGCCATACAATGTTGCATCGGTATTGAGCGCCTCGCGCCATTTCCCGGCGAATGGCACGCGGACGCGATAATCGTGAATGACCTGCGGAGTGAAATTGACGACGACGACGCAGCGCTCCGTCGGGTTCTTGCCCTTGCGCAGCCAGGCGAAGGTCGAGTTAGCGGCATCGTCGGTGATGAGCCATTCGAAGCCCGTGGGATCGCAGTCGAGCGCGTGCAGCGCCGGGGTGTCGCGGTAGAGTTTGTTGAGGTCGCGCACCAGGTGTTGGATGCCGGCGTGCGCCGGATCTTTGAGCAGATGCCACGGCAGGCTGATGTCGTGATTCCATTCGGTCGGCTGGCCGAATTCCGAGCCCATGAACATCAGCTTCTTGCCCGGATGCCCGAACATGAAGGCGTAGTAGGCGCGCAGGTTGGCGAACTTCTGCCACGGATCGCCCGGCATGCGGCCGAGGATCGAGCGTTTTCCATGCACGACTTCGTCATGCGAAAGCGGCAGGATGAAATTTTCCGAAAACGCGTAATGCAGGCCGAACAGGATCTTGCCGTGCTCGTGCTTACGGTAGATCGGGTCCTTGGAGATGTAATCCAGGGTGTCGTGCATCCACCCCATGTTCCATTTATAGCCAAAGCCCAAGCCGCCCCAGTCGACTGGACGTGACACCATCGGCCAGGCGGTGGATTCTTCCGCCGCGGTGGTTGCGTTCGGGAATTGGCCGAATAGTTCGGAATTCGTGCGGCGCAGGAAGGCGACGGCCTCGATATTCTCGCGTCCGCCTTCCTTGTTCGGCACCCAGCCGCCGGCCGGACGGCTGTAGTCGAGGTAGAGCATCGAGGCCACCGCATCGACGCGTAAGCCATCGACGCCGTAGCGCTCGAGCCAAAACAGTGCATTGGCGATCAGGAAGTTCGTCACCTCGACGCGCCCGTAATTGTAGATCAGCGTGCCCCAATCCATGTGGCGGCCCTGGCGCGGATCGGCGTGTTCGTAGAGCGCGGTGCCGTCGAAATTGGCCAGCCCATGCGGGTCGTCCGGAAAATGGCCCGGCACCCAGTCGAGCAGCACACCGATGCCGGCTTTGTGGAAGGCGTCGATCATCAGCGCGAATTCGCCGGGCGTGCCGAAGCGACTGGTCGGTGCGAACAGTCCGGTCGGCTGATAGCCCCACGAACCGTCGAATGGGTGTTCCGAGACCGGTAGCAGTTCGACATGGGTGAAGCCCATGTCGGCGCAATAGGCTGGAAGCTGCTCGGCGATCTCGCGGTAGTTGAGCCAGAACTGGCCGTTGTCGCCTTTGCGGCGCCACGAGCCGAGATGCACCTCGTAGATCGACATCGGTCTGTCGATCGCGTTGACGCTGGCAGGCGCCGGCGAAGGCCGCGGCAGTGCCGCTGCGTCAACGACGACCGAGGCCGTCGATGGCCGCATCTCGCCGGAAAATGCCACCGGGTCCGATTTCAGCGGCAACAGGGCGCCGCCGTGCGCCATGATTTCATATTTGTATTTGTCGCCGGCACGCGCGCCGGGCACGAAGATTTCCCAGTAGCCGGTGCCGCGCACCTGCATGACATGGCGGCGGCCGTCCCAAGCATTGAAGTCGCCGACGACGCTGACGCGTTGCGCATTCGGTGCCCATACGACGAAAGCAACGCCGGCAACGCCTTCCATATCCATCGGATGTGCACCGAGCTTGTCGTACAGCTTCAGGTGATTGCCCTCGCCGAGCAGATAGAGGTCGAACTCCGACAGGATCGGCGGAATGCGATGGACCTGATTCATGACGCGATCACTCCGTGCTGACGCAGGATGCGAAGCGCGGCTTCCAGCGGGATGTTCGACCAGTCCGGCCGGTTGGTCAGTTCGTATTCGATTTCGTAGAAGACCTTTTCCAGCAGGAAGAGATCGAGCAGCAACTGCACTTGGCTTTCGTCTTTCGGCCACAGCCCGGCATCGCCCATGGCTTCGCGGTAGGTCTCCCAATAGGCCGCGGTCATGCGCTCGCCCCAGCCGCGTACCTGCGCAGCCTGCGGGGCCATTTCTTCCGGCTTGATGTCGGTCTCGCGGGCGAGCGCCGCGCTGGTGGCGTAGTCGATCGAGCGGATGAAGCCGGCGACATCGCGCGCCGGCGGCGCCTTGCGGCGGCGGTCGTCGAGCGAACGGCGCGGTTCGCCCTCGAAGTCGAGGATATAGGCGTCGTCTTTGGCGATCAGGACCTGACCGAGGTGGAAGTCGCCGTGATGGCGGATTTTCGTGCCGTCGAATGACGTATTCCAGTTCGACTCGACATGGGCAAGGATAGCTTCGCGATGGCCGAGCAACTGCCGCGCCATATGTCCGCTGGCTTCCGGCAATTGCTTGAGATTGCTCTCCAGCAGTCCGAATACGTTCCGCACGCGAGCTACCAACTGGTCGGTCCAGCGCGTCGTATCGTCGGCCGACAACGGCTCCGCCGAAAAAGCATCGTTGTCCGTCTTGGTCGCGAAAGCGCGATGCAGTTCGGCGGTGCGCTTGCCGATCTGCCGCATCCACTTGAGCAAAGCGGCGACGTCGGAGGTCTCTGCAACCTCCTCGTTTGGCAACAGCCGCTGCGCTTCAATGAGGCGATCCAGCGCGGCGCCGACGACGGTCCAGGCATCGCCCTGATTCTCGATGAAGGCATGCACCACGGCAAGCGCGCTACAGGTTTCGCCCTCGTGCAGTTCGACCGATCCCAGCAAAGCGGGCGCGTTCTTGAACTGCGCGATGTCGGTGAGGAAACGACCGACCTCGATTTCCGGATGGATGCCGGGTGCGACGCGGCGGAAGATTTTGATAACGTAGTTGTCGTCGACGATGATGCTGGTGTTGGATTGCTCGCGATTGATGGCAAAGACTTTCTTGATTTCAGCCAAGGGTGAGTTGGTCATTGCCGAGGTTGGGCGGAAGGTGATCTTGTGCTTGTCATCGCCCGCAGTCTCGCCGGCGTGAATTTTTGCCAGCAACGCGGCGATGAACTCCGGCTCGGCGGCGGCGTCGAGCAGCGTGCCTTCGCGCGGGCCGCGCCGCACCGCAGCCAGGATTGTCGCCGGCGTATGCTCCAGCGTGGTGTGGCGCACCCAGCGGATCGTTAGCGGCATGAAATAGCGGCTGGTGCCGTGCGGCGTGGTGATGTCGGCAATGGTTGCGACGAAGCGGTCAGGCCCGTGGTCGATCGGAACGGTGGCGGTAACGGCCGCCGACATGCGCCGCGCGGCCTTGTCGGCGTACCAGCGCCGGTCGGGCAGGAAGTTCGGCAGCACGTCGCTTTCGAAAGTGCGCCGCGTCCATCCGCTGAGCGCCGTATTCCATTCCGCGCCCAATACCAGCGTGGTGAGATCACGCGGCAGCGTGGGCTCGGCGACCTGTTCGGCCTCCTCGCTGAGGCGGAACCAGAAGAAGCCGTAGGGTGCCAGCGTGACGAGATAAGGCAGTTCGCCGATGCGGGGGAAGCGCGTGCGGCCGAGCATTTCGTGGGGCACGCGGCCTTTCCAGGCGCTGAGGTCAAGTTCGACCGCCTGCGCCGTGCGCGACAAATTGGCGACGCAGAGGATGGCTTCGCCGTCGAGCTGGCGGATGTAGGAAAACACCGCCCGATTTTTCGGACGGATAAACGTGAGCGTGCCGCGACCGAACACGTTGCTGGATTTGCGGACGCCGATCAGGCGCTTCATCCAGTTCAGCAGCGACGACAGCGAGCGCGTCTGCGCTTCGACGTTAATCGCGGAGAATCCGTAAACCGGGTCCATGATGGCGGGCAGATAAAGCTGCGCCGGATCGGCGCGCGAGAAGCCGCCATTGCGGTCTGGCGTCCACTGCATCGGCGTGCGCACGCCGGTGCGGTCACCGAGATAGATGTTGTCGCCCATACCGATTTCATCGCCGTAATAGATGATCGGTGTGCCGGGCATCGACAGCAAGATCGAGTTCATCAACTCAATCTTGCGGCGATCGTTGTCCATCAGCGGCGCAAGACGGCGGCGGATGCCGAGATTGATGCGCGCGCGTGGATCGGCGGCATAAGTCGACCACAGATAGTCGCGCTCCGAGTCGGTCACCATTTCCAGCGTCAGCTCGTCGTGGTTGCGCAGGAACATCGCCCACTGGCAATTCGCGGGGATTTCAGGCGTCTGCCGCATGATGTCGGTGATCGGGAAACGGTCCTCCTGCGCGATGGCCATGTAAATGCGCGGCATCAGCGGGAAGTGGTAGGCCATGTGGCACTCATCGCCTTCGCCGAAATATTGCTGCACGTCTTCTGGCCATTGATTGGCCTCGGCGAGCAGAACTTTCCCTGGCGCGTAGGCATCGAGCTCGGCGCGCAAGTGTTTGAGGATGGTGTGGGTCTCGGGAAGGTTCTCGTTGTTCGTGCCGTCGCGTTCGACGAGATAAGGCACGGCGTCGAGACGAAAGCCGTCGACACCGGCATCGAGCCAGCGCTTCATCACCTGAACGACAGCGCTGACGACGCGTGGATTGTCGAAATTCAGGTCGGGTTGATGCGAGAAGAAACGGTGCCAGTAGAACTGGCCGGCTTCCGGGTCCCAGGTCCAGTTCGACTTTTCCGTATCGGTAAAAATGATGCGGGTGCCCTGATATTTCTGGTCGGTATCGCTCCAGACATACCAATCGCGCGCGCTTGAGCCTTTCGGACTGCGCTTGGCGCGCTTGAACCAGTCATGCTGGTCCGACGTATGATTGACGACGAGTTCGGTGATGACCTTGAGGCCGCGCTTCTTGGCCTCCTGCATGAAGCGCCGGAAGTCCTTGAGGTTGCCGAATTGCGGATTGATGTCGCCGTAGTCGCCGATGTCGTAGCCGTCGTCACGGCCCGGACTTGGATAGAACGGCAGCAGCCACAGCGTGTTGACGCCGAGGTCGCGCAGGTAGTCCAGCCGCTCAGTCAAACCGGCGAAATCGCCGATGCCGTCGCCGTTGCTGTCGGCAAAGGCCTTGACGTGAAGCTGATAGATGACGGCGTCCTTGAACCACAGCGCATCGTCTGCTGGTTTGGTGGCGACGTCGATTTCGGGACGCATATTCATCAGGACGCCTTACGCGTGACAGCGGAAAAGGAGGGCGGGGTCGTTGGCCGGATCGATGCGCAGACGCACGCCGTTCCACTCGAGCATGTGGCGCTCGCCGGTGACGAGATTCTCGATGGAGCGGACCGGTCGCATGGCATCGGGCGGGCCGATCTGGCGGTCACCGAAATGCAGCCAGAATTCGTGCGGATTTGCCGACAGCGCGATCGCACATGCGACAGCGTTCTTGCCGTTGGCCGACTGCTTGAGAAAGCCGATGACGTTGCCGTCGTCGATCTGAAGGAAGCGCAGGTCCTGCGTCTGCAACAGCGCGGGATTTTCGCGCCGGATCTTATTGATCCGGTGCAGGTAGTCCTTGATGTTGCCGGGCTTGTTCCAGTCGCGTGTCTTGATCTCGTATTTTTCCGAGTTGAGATATTCCTCGCGGCCGGGGATCGGCTCGTGCTCGAGCAATTCGTAGCCGTTGTAGATGCCGTAGTTCGATGACAGCGTGGCGGCCAGCATCGCGCGTGCCTTGAACAGCCATGGCTCGCCGGTCTGCAATTGCACCGGCAGGATGTCCGGCGTAGTGACGAAGAAATTCGCCCGGTAATAATCGTGTTCAGGATAGCGCGTCAGTTCGCTCAAATAGGCCTGGATCTCTTCCTTGCCGGTGCGCCAGGTGAAGTATGAATAGGACTGTGTGAAGCCGATCTTGGCGAGCGACTTCATGATCTTGGGCCGCGTGAAGGCCTCGGCGAGGAAGATGACGTCGGGGTGCTGCGCGCGGATTTCGCGGATCGCCCATTCCCAGAACGGCAGCGGCTTGGTGTGCGGATTATCGATGCGGAAGATCTTCACACCGCGCGCGACCCAAAGCAGCATCACGTCGCGCAGCGCCACCCACAGCGAAATGCGGTCGGCGCAGTTGAAGTCGGGATTGACGATGTCTTCGTATTTCTTCGGCGGGTTCTCGGCAAAGCGCATCGTGCCGTCCGGCCGCATCTTGAACCATTCGGGATGCTGCTTGAGCCACGGATGATCCGGTGCGCACTGCACGGCGATGTCGAGTGCGAAGATAGCTTTCGATTTC
>CAISIV010000176.1 GCA_903885555.1 uncultured Hyphomicrobiales bacterium | reverse complement strand
TCATCTCATGTCCACCGAACGGCCCGAAGGCAGCGTCGATCCGAAGCTGCTGGAAATTCTGGTGTGCCCGCTCACCAAATCGCCACTGGAATACGACGCCGCCAGACAGGAACTGGTATCGCGCAAAGCCAAACTCGCCTTTCCGATCCGCGACGGCATTCCGATCATGCTGGAGGAAGAGGCGCGGCGGCTGGATTAGTCAAACAATCTAACGACAAGCAAAAAACGAGAATGGGAAGGAAGTGCGAATGATCAATATCTGGGGCCGCAACAACTCCATCAACGTGCAAAAGGTCATGTGGGCGATCGGCGAACTCAAGCTCGAACACACACGCCTGGATGTTGGCGGCGCCTTCGGCAAGACAAAGGATCCCGCCTATCTGGCGATGAACCCGAATTCGCTAATTCCGGTGCTGGAAGAAGAAGACGGCTTCACACTGTGGGAGTCGAACTCGATCGTGCGTTACCTCGCCGCCAACTACGATAAGGCCGGCGTGCTTGAGCCGAAAGACGCCAAGACGCGCGCGCGCGCCAATCAGTGGATGGACTGGCAACTCTCTGTCGCCAATCCGGCGATCACGCCGGTGTTCTGGCAACTCGTACGCACGCCCGAGGACAAGCGCGACCTCGCCGTGATCGAGGCGCACACCAAGAAGACCATCGAAGCGATGGCCATGCTCGACGCGCAACTCGGCAAGACGGCCTATGTCACTGGCGATGCCTTTTGCTATGGCGACATTCCGGTCGGCTGCGTCTGTAACCGCTACGTCAAGCTGATCAAGGAGCGGCCGTCGCTGCCGAACCTTGACCGCTGGTTCAAGTCGATCCTGACGCGCACCGCGTTCAAGGATCACGTCGACGCCATTCCGCTGACCTGATGAGCACGGAAGCACGATGCCTCGGACTGATCGGCGGGCTCGGCGTCGGCGCCACCGTTCACTATTATCGCGAGCTGATCGCCGCGCACGAACGCCTTGGCCGCGTGCCGCGCCTGCTGATGGCGCACGCCGACATCAAGCGCGTTTACGAAATCCTCGGGACGACGAAAGATATCGACGGTCTCGCGCGCTATCTCGGCGGCTTTGCCAAGAGCATGGCGGCGGGCGGCGCCGAATTCACGGCCATCGTCGCGGCGACGCCGCACATCTGCGCGCCGCAACTCGCAAAGCTCTCGCCGATCCCGCTGATCGACATGCTCGCCGAAGTCGCCACCGCGTTGCGCGCCAAAGGCTTGAAGCGCGTGGCCTTGCTCGGCACCCGTTTCACCTTGGAATCGCGCATGTTCGGTAGCCTCGGCGATATCGGCGTCGTCATGCCGCCACCGGCTGAAATCGAGCGGATCAACGCCATTTATATGGATGTCGTCGCCGGGCGCGGCTCGCCGGCGCAACTCGACGAATTGCGGGAGATGGCGCGCACTTTCATCGCGCGTGATGGTGCCGAGGCTGTTTTGATTGCCGGCACCGATCTGTCGCCGGTGCTCACGCCGGACAATGCCGGCTTCCCGGCCATCGATTGTGCCGCGATCCACATCGACGCCATCATGCGCCGGCTGACCGCCTAGAGCACTTCGCCCTTCAGCAGCTTCGGCACTTCGCCGGTAAAGCCGGCCGCTTCACGAATGAAGACTTTCTTCAATGCCGGAAGACGCTCGACCAGTCCAAGCCCGACATCGCGCGCCAGCCGCAGCACGTCGGAATTGTTGGAAAACAATTTATTGAGTCCGTCGGTGGCGACACCCATGGTCATAGTGTCGAAGCGCCGCCAGCGCTGATAGCGCGTCAGCACGTCCGGTGCGCCGATATCGAGGCCGAGCCGCGCCGCGTCGCTAATCGATTCCGCCAGCGCCGCGATGTCGCGCAGGCCCATGTTGAGCCCCTGACCGGCGATGGGGTGAATGACGTGCGCGGCATCGCCGACCAGCGCCAGACGATCGGCGGTGAAGTCGCGCGCCGTGAACAGCCCGAGCGGAAAGGCGCGGCGCGGGCCGATCACTTCGAGATCGCCGAGATGCAGACCGAAGCGCTTTTCGAGTTCGTCGTGAAATTCATTGTCGGGCAGCGCGACGAAGCGCTCCGCTTCGGCTTTGGTTTCGGTCCAGACGATCGAGACGCGTTTGCCGGTCAGCGGCAAAATCGCGAAGGGTCCTGCGGGCAGGAAATGTTCTTCGGCGCGGCCATTGTGCTCGCGCTCAAGCCCGACGGTCGTGACGATGGCCGACTGGTCGTAGTTCCAGCCGCGCGTCGGGATGCCGGCAGTCTCGCGGATAACGGAGCTTGCACCGTCGGCGCCGACCAGCAGCCGCGCGGAAATTGTCTCGCCGTCTTTCAACGTGACATCGATGGCGTTGGCGGTGTTTTCAAACCCGGTGACCGCGCCGGCGCGCAAGCCGACGCCAAGCTCTTTGGCTTTTGCCACCAGCGCATCGATCAGATGCCGGTTCTCGATCATGTGCGCAAACGGTTCGCCCTCTTCTACCTCGCCGTCGAAGGTCAGGAAGGTCGGCCGCATCACGTCGTCGAGTTTGCTGTCGGTCACCACCATGTCGAGGATCGGCTGCGCCTTGTCGGCCACCGCGTCCCAGACGCCGATCGCCTCAAACAGCCGCCGCGCCGCGGCCGCGATCGCCGAGGCGCGTGGGTCCTTCGAGTTCGCCGCCGCCAGCGCCGGGTCGATCACAGTTATGGAGAATGTGCTGCCCAGCCCCTGGCGTAGCGCGATACCCAGCGCCAGCCCGGCAAAGCCGGCGCCGCCGATCACCAGGTCGGTTTTGGGCTGTTTTTTCGAGGCTTTCGCCATAGAAGCCGCTTCCTTGTAAATTCCACCCGAGCATAGCAGGTTGAGCGGATATTTCATCGCGGGCCCTCGGGTCGCCAGAGAGCTGACTTATGTCTTCTGCCGTTAAAGACCTGCTGGCCATCCTCGATCTCGAGGAACTGGACATCAATCTGTTCCGCGGCAACTCGCCACAAAGCGGCTGGCAGCGCGTGTTCGGCGGCCAGGTCATCGGCCAGGCGCTGGTCGCCGCGGTACGCACCGTCGAGGCCAGCCGGCCGCCGCATTCGATGCACGCCTACTTCCTGCTGCCGGGCGATCCGAAAGTTCCGATCATCTATGACGTCGAGCGTTTGCGTGACGGCGGCAGCTTCACGACGCGACGCGTCACCGCGCGCCAGCACGGCCATCCGATTTTCTCGATGCTGGTGTCGTTCCACGGCGAAGAAGTGGGCCTCGATCATCAGGCCAAGATGCCGGACGTACCGGGACCGGATTCGCTGCCAAGCGAAGCCGAGGTGCGCGAAAAAGTTCTGCCGACCATGCCCGATCCGGTGCGAAAGTATTACGAGCGCGAACGGCCGATCGAACTGCGGCCGGTCGAGTTCGGCCGCTATCTTGGCCAGAAGATTCCGGACGGCAAATTTCACGTCTGGATGAAAACCACCGGCAAGCTGCCGGACGATCCCGCCGTTCACCGCGCGGTTCTGGCCTATACTTCCGACATGGGATTGCTCGACACCGCGCTGGTGCCGCACGGCCGCACGCTGTTCGAGAAGGAATTCATGGCGGCCAGTCTCGATCACGCGTTGTGGCTGCATCGGCCGTTTCGCGCCGACGAATGGCTGCTGTACGCGCAGGATTCGCCGAATCTGCACGGTTCGCGCGGCTTTGCCCGCGGGCTCATTTTCAAGCAGGACGGCACGCTGGTCGCATCGGTGACGCAAGAAGGTCTGGTGCGGCTGCGTCGCACAACCTAGCTACATCATATGAAACGGCTGCTTTTGATTCTGGCGCTGCTGTGCTGCTCGGTTTCGGCAGCGCCGGCGGCGTCGAACAAGCAGCTTGCACCGGCCGGCGCTTTCACCGGCGCGCCGCCAGAGTTCACGCATTTCTCGGTCGACGAATTGCAGCGCGGCTTTCTGGCCCTCGCCTTCGGCTCAGACCTGCGCATCGGCGCGCGGCCGCGGGGCATCCGCCGCTTCGATCATCCAATCGTCGCGCGCATCGTGCACGGCGGCAGCGTCGACCGCGCGGCGGCGATGACCCGCATCGTCGAGGAATACGCCCGCAAGGTTCCCAATTTGCGCCTCACCGTGGCCGGCGCCGACGCGCCGTCGATCGACATGGAAATCCGGCTGATCGACGAAAAGAATTTCAAGTCGGCACTTCAGGCCGCGTTCGGCGCCGCCGTCACCAAGGAATTCGTCGCGCGCACCGATCCGCAGTGCATGACCAGCGTGAAGTCGAGCAGCGAGGGCGAGATCCTGCGCTCGATCTCGTTCATCATCGTCGACAAAGGCGACCGGATTTTCCTCGACTGCGCCTACCATGAACTGCTGCACGCCTTCGGCCTGTCGAACCACGACCAGCGCAATTCCTGGACCACGCTCAATCAGCGCCGGATGGTCGGTTACCTCTCGGTCTACGACCTGGCCTTGCTGACCGCGCTCTATGACCCCCGCATCAAGCCGGGCATGACGCCGGTCCAGGCCAAGGCCTTGTTGCCGGCGGTCCTGCGCGACGGTCTCACGCCGTAAACGGCCATATATGACAGCCTTACTGACCTAATATGCCGCTAAACACGGCAACTGCCTGTGGGCGCGGCAACATTGGCGCTTAATTTTTAGATTGGCTGCCGATACGCTGGCCGGCAACGGCCTGAGTGAGGCACAATGCCGGTGCACCCGGGACCGGCGGGCATCCCGATGCCGGGGTCGCGCGCTCCATCGATACATCGCCGCGAAGGAAAAACCATGAAGCTGGTCATCGCCGTCATCAAGCCGTTCAAGCTCGACGAGGTTCGCGACGCGCTGACTCGGATCGGCGTGCACGGCATGACGGTCACCGAGGTCAAAGGCTTCGGCCGCCAGAAGGGCCACATGGAAATCTATCGCGGCGCCGAATACGCCGTGAACTTCCTGCCCAAATTGCGCATCGAGTGCGCGGTCGCCAGCGAGCAGATCGACCAGGTGGTCGACGCCATCGCCAGTTCCGCCAAGACCGGACAGATCGGCGACGGGAAAATTCTCGTCACGCCGATCGAGCATGCGGTGCGTATCCGCACGGGCGAAACCGACGTCGATGCGCTCTAAGAAAATTCAAACTAGAACTGCCCAAAAAACTTCAAACTAAAAAATAAAAGTCCGGGGGGACACGAATGGCCAAGGCAGCATCTTCGCTCGCAGCAATCGCATGCGCGCTCGGCAGCGCAATCATCTCGACTCAAGCCTTCGCGCAAACAGCCGCCGCTGTCGTCGCCGCACCGAAAGTCGATGCCGCCGACACGGCCTGGATGCTGGGCGCCACCGGCCTCGTCTTGATGATGACGATCCCGGGGCTGGCTTTGTTTTATGCCGGCATGGTGCGCAAGAAGAACGTGCTGGCCACCATGGCGCAGTGCATGGCGGCGACGTTTCTGGTCTCGCTGCTATGGGCCTTTATCGGCTACTCGCTGGCCTTCACCGGCGACGGTGCTTACATCGGCACGCTTGACCGCGTGTTTCTCAACGGCATGATGCTCGATGCAATTTCGCCGCTGGCCAAAACGATCCCCGAAAATCTGTTCATGATTTACCAGATGACCTTCGCGGTCATCACCGTGGCGCTGGTCGCAGGCTCGGTCGCCGACCGCATGCGCTTCTCGGCGTTCTTGCTGTTCTGCGTGTTCTGGCTGCTGCTGGTCTATGTGCCGATC
>CAISIV010000175.1 GCA_903885555.1 uncultured Hyphomicrobiales bacterium | reverse complement strand
CGGTTCTGGACAATCCCTACGTGCTGCTGCACGACAAGAAGATTTCCAACATCCGCGACATGCTGCCGATCCTCGAGCAGGTGGCCAAGGCCGGCCGGCCGCTCCTGATCATCGCTGAGGAAGTCGAAGGCGAAGCCCTCGCAACCCTGGTGGTCAACAACCTGCGTGGCATCCTGAAGACCTGCGCCGTCAAGGCGCCTGGCTTCGGCGACCGCCGCAAGGCCATGCTGGAAGACATCGCCATCCTGACCGGCGGCCAGCTGATCTCGGAAGACCTCGGCATCAAGCTCGAGAACGTGACCGTGCAGATGCTCGGCCGCGCCAAGAAGCTGATTATCGAGAAGGAAAAGACCACGGTCGTTCACGGCGCCGGCAAAAAAGCCGACATCGAAGCGCGCGTGCAGCAGATCAAGGCGCAGATCGAAGAGACCACCTCCGACTACGACAAGGAAAAGCTGCAGGAACGTCTGGCGAAGCTCGCCGGCGGCGTTGCGGTGATCAAGGTCGGCGGCGCTTCCGAAATGGAAGTGAAGGAAAAGAAGGATCGCGTCGATGACGCGCTCAACGCCACCCGCGCCGCGGTTCAGGAAGGCGTCGTTCCGGGCGGCGGTGTCGCTCTGCTGCGCGCCAAGAAAGCGGTCGGCAAGCTCACCAACGACAACGCCGACGTCCAGGCCGGCATCAACATCGTGTTGAAGGCGCTGGAAGCCCCGATCCGTCAGATCGCCGAAAACGCCGGCGTTGAAGGCTCGATCGTGGTCGGCAAGATCCTCGACGAGAAGTCCGAGACCTTCGGCTTCGACGCGCAGAACGAGGAATACGTCGACATGATCGCCAAGGGCATCATCGATCCGGCCAAGGTGGTGCGCACTGCACTGCAGGACGCCGCGTCGGTTGCCGGCCTGCTGGTGACGACCGAAGCCATGGTCGCTGAACTCCCGCGTGACGCGGCTCCGGCGATGCCGGGCGGCGGCGGCGGAATGGGCGGCATGGGCGGCATGGGCGGCGGGATGGGCTTCTAAGCTCTCCCTCGTATCCACAAAAACGAAGAGGCCGCCGAAAGGCGGCCTCTTTTTTTATGGTTCGAACTTAAAGCTTCAGCCGGTTATTGCGCCGCCGAGTAATTGCGCCGCATTGGCTTGAGCACGAAAAGCGCAAGGAGGCCGGTCAGCGCATCGCACGTGATGATGATGGCGAACACCGGCAGCCAGCTCCCCGTGGCGTCGTGCAGCCATGCCGCCAGCGGACCGCCCAGCACCGAACCGACGCCCTGGGCCATATAGAGGAAGCCGTAGTTCGTCGTGGCGTATTTGGTGCCGAAGGTATCGGTGAGCGTCGACGGGAAGAGCGAGAAAATCTCGCCCCAACCGAAGAACACGACGGCCGACAGGATCACGAAGACGAGTGCGTTGTCGCGGAACAGCACCATGACGGTGACGGCGACCGCTTCCATCAGGAAGGCAATCGCCATCGTATTCTCACGGCCGATGCGGTCCGACACCCAGCCGAAGAACGGGCGTGTCAGGCCGTTGGTAATGCGATCGACCGTAAGCGCCAGCGGCAGCGCCGCAAACCCAAGCACCACGACAGTGGCCACGCCGAAGTCGCGCGAGAAGGCGGCGAACTGCGAGATGATCATCAGGCCGCCTGTGGACATCATGGTCATCATGATGAACAGCAGCCAGAACACCTTGCTGCGCAGCATCGCCTTCGGCTCGACGTTGATGGTGCTGGCCGTTACCGGCGGCGGCGGCAGCACGTCGCTGGATGTCGGCATGCGCAGCATCAGGGCGGCCACCGCGCCGACCAGGCCCATGCCGATACCGAACACCAGCAGCGTGTGCTGGTAACCGGCGCTCTTCAACATCGAGTCGATCGGGAACGTCGTGGCGATGGCGCCGAAGCCGTAGCCGGCGGCGACCATGCCGGTCGCAAAGCCGCGCCGGTCGGGAAACCAGCGAACCATCAGGCCGATGATGCCGATATAGACGATGCCGGTGCCGACACCGCAGAACAGGCCGTAGGTCAGGTAAAGACCGGTCAGCGAACTGACATAGGCCGAGGTCACCCATCCAAGGCCGGACAGCACACAGCCCACCGCGATCAGCAGGCGCGGGCCGAACTTGTCGACGAGGAAGCCCTGAGCCGGCGACAGCCAGGTCTGCAACACGATGAGAATGGAAAACGTAATCTGAATGGCCGGCAGCGTCGTATGCAGGTTGTCCTGGAACGACTTCGTAAACAGTGTCCACACGTATTGCGGACTGGAGATCGACATCATGGCAACCAGCCCCAGAACGAGCTGAATCCAGCGCGTCGATGAGGTGGACGAAACCGAACCGTTCATAGTGGAAACCGTCATGGAAATATCCCCCGAATTTGAGCCTTCAAGTTACTTGAACCAATAGAAAGCAATTGGCAGGCCAAATTGTACAACCCCGTGTATCCAATTCTCATCCGTAATCACGGCACTATATTGCAGCCTGCCCGTTTTGCGGGCGCGCTGCTCCTAAACGCGGCAATCCGAAGTGAAATTTGGACTAGTTGGCCGCGGCCCGGAAACGAATGGGCGCGGCGCCGTTCAGGGTGAGAACGCCGCCCTGACGCTGCCAGGCCGTCACTTGGGTCAGTCTGTCCAGCAGCGCGCCATCCGCGGCCATCCGGTCCGGGGTACATTGACCGGCGCTCTGCATCTGCGGCAGTTCATCCGGCAAAGGCGCGGCTTCGAGCTTGATGGCGCCTTCCGAAAACTCGATGCGGGCCGGCACGCTCTTGCACCACAGGTCGATGATGGCGTTGCCGTTGCGCTCGACCGTCAGGCTCGGCATGCGCTTGCCCGGGCGCATCGGCGGGGTCTCCAGCAGCAGCTCCTGATCGAACGGGAACTCGATGGCGGGCTGGGCCAGCACCGGCGAGGCCGTCGCAGCGGCAATGACGGCCCAGACAAAAAACCGCCGGCCTGCGATCAGGCGAATGAAACTCATCGTGTTCTCCGGATTGGCCGCGCTCTGGGGCCTGAAATGCAGGCTGACGGCGGCGCCGTCAAGACATCGCGAAAGTGTCCACAGCCGCGGTCACGGCGATGTCATTCGGCTGCCTGAGCAGTCGCCTCAACCGGAAGCAGATGCGCGATCGAATTAGCGTAATAATCCAGCAGCGCAATTTCCTCGGGGTTGACGCGGTAAAGACCGTCGACCTCCTCGACCAAATGGCGCAGCCGCAACATGCGCAGGCCGACCTCGATGGCGTAGTCCTGGTCGCCGCGCGGAATATGCACATGGGCGCCGCCGGCAGCGAGCTGTTGCGACAACGCCAGCGCCCGCGATTTGAGCTCCAGCATCGACAGCGGCGCCGACGCCGCGCGCAATGCCGTCGCCACCAGCGCGACCGGCAGAACCGGCACCACCGCACCGACACGTTGCATCAGAAGATTCGCAAGCCGCTCGGTTTCGGCAAAGCGCGCATCCTGATCGAGCGTGCGGAAGTCGATGCCGCGCTCCTGCACATATTGGCGCAGCGACAGCGGCGCGCCGAAGCTGACGCAGGCATAGCCGAAGCGATACCAGCGCCCTCGGAGCCTTAACGCAATATGCGCGAAGAAGGCCTTGAGCAGGTCGATG
>CAISIV010000174.1 GCA_903885555.1 uncultured Hyphomicrobiales bacterium | reverse complement strand
GGTGAACTTGGCGTCGAACTTGTTGACAGGCGAGGACTGCGCGATGTCGAGCGACTTGCCCTGCGGCGTGCCTTCCATGACGTCGAACATCACGACGTCGCCGAGCTGTTTCAATCCGAGGAGATGAGCGAGGGTGCCGCCGATCTGACCTGCGCCGATCAAGGCAATCTTGTTACGCGCCATGGTGGGAAGACTCTTTGCTGTGGCCGTGGGGTTCCGGCCGCTGTGGCTTATCGATTTTGCTGTGTTGCAGCAACAACCGCGTCAACAGAATTCCATCGTGTATACATTATACCACCAGAGGCGCGGCAGAGAGTCCAGCGCGATTTCGCATCCGGCGAGACGCTGTACAGCATGCGCCAGCAAAATCAGGTTTCGACGATTCCGCCGCTGTCGATCTCGGGCCCCTGCCGCGCGCCATGCGGTAGCCCGAGGTAGGATTGCGACCGCATTTCGCTCAGGCGCGAAGCAGTGCGCTTGAATTCCCTGGCCTCGAAGCCCTCATCGGCCCGGTAAAGCTGATCCGGCTCGGCTTGCGCCGACGCCAGCAACTTCACGCAATGGTCGTACAGGGTGTCGATCAAAATAATAAACCGCTTGGCTTCGTTGCGGCGGTCGTAATTCAAAACCGGAATATGATCGATGATGAGGGTGTGGAATTCGTGCGCGATCCGCAGATAGTCCGAGGCCGCCAGCGGTTTGGCACACAGATCGGCAAAGCCGAATCGCGCCACGCCCATCGCGGCCTTGGGCACCTCGACCTTGTGACCCTTCACAATGAGTTCGAGTGGATGGCCAGGATCGTTGCCCGCCAGCCGCTGCCAGGCCTCGTCCAGCTTGGCATCGGCTTTGGCATCGGGCGGCACGTACCAGCACGGCACGCCGGTCAGCTTTTCCAGCCGGAAGTCGGTACGGGCATCGAGCCGAACCACCTCGCACTGACGCTGCAGCAACGCGATAAACGGCAGGAATAACGAGCGATTCAGGCCGTCTTTGTACAGGTCGTTCGGCGCCACATTCGACGTCGCCACCACCACAACGCCAAGCTCGAACAGCCGCGTGAACAGACGGCCGAGAATCATGGCATCGGCGATATCGGTGACGTGGAATTCGTCAAAGCACAGCAGCCAGGATTCCTCGGCGATCGCGGCCGCGGCGCGGAGGATCGGATCGGGACCCTCGCCGCTTTTGCTTTCCTGCCGGTAGACGTGAACCCGTTCATGAACGTCGGCCATGAACTCGTGGAAATGCGCCCGCCGCTTGCGACGCACCGCGCTGGTCTCGAAGAACAGATCCATCAGGAAGGTCTTGCCGCGGCCGACCTCGCCGTAAACGTAAAGACCTTTGAGTGGCGGGCCTGCTTTTGCGCGATTGCCGAACAGCCAGCCGAGCGACGACGACTTGCTGGCCAACCGCTGCTCCTCGAGGCGTCGCTCAAGCGCGGCCAGCCGCTGGACCAGCTCGGACTGGGCCGGGTCGGCTTCGATCTTGCCGGCTTCGACGAGCGCGGCGTAACGGTGGCTGAAACTTTCGGGCATGTGGCCAGGCAAGAGCCATGCGAGTCGCGTGCCACGTCTAGCGTTCATGACCGAAGGGCACGTCACGAGACCTAGGGTTATCCGCAGCTTCTGTAAATCGTGCTTTCGCGCTGGCCGGAAACTGCTGCAAAAATGCTGCAGCAAAGGGCGCAGCATGGGGTGCAGCAAATACTTCTGCCAACCTGCGGTAAGTCTCTGTTAGCCATGCAGTTTTTGCATGTTTGCTGCCCTCATACCCCCGTACGGTCGCTATTTTGCTGCATTGCACCATATACAGTGCAGCAACGATTTGAGCGATTGAAGGATCCGAGATGATGCACGAGCACCTGCCCGATGGCGGGCTTATCCGCAAATTATGGGCCGGCGAGACCGATGCCTACCGGGACCATTTGTTGCGCCTGGACACCGATAGCCGCCACCGGCGGTTTTCTGGCGCGGTGGCCGATGAGGTGGTGATTCGCCACGCCGCCACAGCCAGCGGGCCTGGCGTGGTGGTGCATGGCTTTTTCGTCGACGGCATCCTGCGCGGCGCGGCCGAATTACGGCGCAACGGCTCGATGTTCTCGCAGGAGGCCGAAGCCGCCTTCAGCATCGAGCAGCCCTGGCAGAGCCACGGCGTCGGCACCGAATTGCTCGAACGCACGCTGCTGAGCGCGCGCAACCGCGGCATCAAGTCGTTGCAGATGCAGTGCCTCGCCAACAATCAGCGCATGCAGCAACTGGCCCGCAAGTTCGAGGCCGGCCTGTCGTTCGATTTCGGCGGCGTGGTCGGCGAGGTCGATCCGCCGCGGTCGACGGTGCTGTCGCTGATGCGCGAGGCGATGGTCGACAGCCACAGCGTCGCCACTGCGATCTTCGAGGCGCAGTCGCGGCTGTTCAAGGCGGCGTAAGCGCTTTGTTTGCGCGTGATCTGATCCGAAAACCGGTTCCCACTTTTCGGGATCACGCGGCGCTCAGCGGATAACTCGCTTCGACGACGTAAGGCCCGCCGCCGACCGAGGCGCGGGCCGAGAACAGCACGAAACGCGTCACCGGAAACGCAGCGGTGCGGAAAAGCCCGCGGGCTGCGAGATATTCAGCGACATCGCGGCTTGATGAATCGCGCAACCGCGCCAGCGTTACATGCGGCGTGTACTTGCGGCCTTCCGGCTCAAGTCCAATGCGCTGCATCAGCCTTTCGTGCTCGTGCTGAAGTTCAAGCAAAGCCGGCGACGGCGCCACGGTGGACACAATCGCGCGCGGCTTTCGGCCGCCGAACGATGTCAGCCCGTCCAGGCGCATTTCGAACGGCCCGCGCCTGACACGGCTGAGCGCCAGATCGATTTCCTGCGCAACGACTTCATCGACGTCGCCGATAAAGCGCAACGTGACGTGATAGTGGTCGGGCGTGATCCAGCGCGCGCCCGGCAATCCGCCGCGCTGCATGCTCAATTCCAGTCCGACGTCGGACGGGACTTCAAGCCCGGAAAACAAACGCGGCATACGATGGCTCTTACTTGCGTGCGGCTTTGGCGCGTTCGATCAGTTCTTCGGCCTTCGGCAGAATATTTTTCACGATCACATCGATGCCGGCCGCGGTCGGATGCAGTCCATCCGGCTGATTGAGCTTGGCGTCGCCGGCCACGCCCTCGAGGAAGAACGGATACAAGATCGCGCCGTGAGTCGCGGCAAGCTCCGGAAATATTGAGTCAAAGCTTTTGGCATAATCCGGCCCCATGTTGCGCGGCGCCAGCATGCCAGCCAGCAGCACGGTTATTTTGCGTTCCTTGAGCTTGGCCAGCGCGGTGTCGAGCGCTTTGCGGGTCAGGCCAGGATCCAGCCCGCGCAGGGCGTCGTTGGCGCCGAGTTCGAGGATAACCGCTTCGGTGCCCTGCGGGATTGACCACTCGAGGCGGCCCATCCCACCGGACGCCGTATCGCCGGACACCCCCGCATTGATCATGTCGACCGCGATACCCTTTGCCTTGAGCGCCACCGCCAGCCGTTCCGGAAAGGCTGCCCCGGCCGGCAGGCCGTAACCGGCGCTCAGGGAATCGCCCAGAACGACCATTTTCACCGGTCCATCCGCGGCAAAAGCCAGTCCTGACCAGATCGTGACCAAGACAATTGTCGCAAGGCGCTGGACCCGGCGGACAAATGTCCCATATGACCGGGATTGTGAAACGTGGGACCGCATGAAAGCTCCATCGACGCCTGCCCCAGCCATTGCGCTGGCGGCCGTAAATCTGTCCCTCGGTCATGACGCCGCGCGCGTCCATATCCTCAAGGACATCACCCTCAATATAGGCACAGGCGAGGCAATTGGCCTGGTCGGCCCCTCAGGTTCGGGCAAATCGACCCTGCTGAT
>CAISIV010000173.1 GCA_903885555.1 uncultured Hyphomicrobiales bacterium | reverse complement strand
GCAATGGGCGGCGATGGTCGACGACGGCTCGGGCTTCCAGTCCGCCAAAGGCGGCGCCGAGCGCATCCTCAATCAGGAAGAAATCGACAGCCTGCTCGGCTTCAGCCTGAGCGACGTCACGCTCAACGACAATTCGGGCATTCGCGCCATCATCGACTCGGCGATGGTGTCCTACGAACGCCTGCCGATGCTGGAAATCGTCTTCGACCGCCTGGTGCGGCTGATGACGACCAGTCTGCGCAATTTCACCTCGGACAACGTCGAAGTCTCGCTCGACCGCATCACTTCGGTGCGGTTCGGCGACTATCTCAATTCGATCCCGCTGCCGGCCATTCTGGCCGTCTTCAAGGCGGAGGAGTGGGAGAACTTCGGTCTCGCCACCGTCAATTCCAGCCTGATCTATTCGATCATCGACGTGCTGCTCGGCGGCCGCCGCGGCCAGAGCACGGTGCGCGTCGAAGGCCGTCCTTACACCACGATCGAGACCAACCTCGTCAAGCGCATGATCGAGGTCGTGCTGGCGGACGCCGAACTGGCGTTCAAGCCGCTGTCGCCGGTGAAATTCAACATCGATCGGCTCGAGACCAATCCGCGCTTTGCCGCGATCTCGCGTCCCGCCAATGCCGCCATTCTGGTGCGCCTGCGCATCGATATGGAAGACCGCGGCGGCAATATCGAATTGCTGCTGCCTTATGCGACCATCGAACCCATCCGCGCCGTTTTGCTGCAGATGTTCATGGGCGAAAAGTTCGGCCGCGACCCGATCTGGGAAGGCCATCTCGCCACTGAAATCGGCCAGGCGCAGATCGACGTCGACGCCGTGCTCTACGAGCAGCGCCTGCCGCTGCGCAAGATGATGGCCTTGAACGTCGGCGATACGCTGATGCTCGAACTCAAGCCCGATGCGATGGTCACGGTCCGTTGCGGCGATATCGCGCTGACCGAAGGCCGCATGGGCAAAGTCGGCGACCGTGTCGCCGTGCGCGTCGCCAAACAATTGCGCCGGCCGCGCACCACGTTCGCCATGTTCGAGAAGGCGGACGAGCCTAACAATCGCCTGGAGGTCCCGTGAGCACGCATTACGGTTTCTTGATCGAGAGCATGGTCTCTGTCCTGCTGCTGCTGACCATTCTCTATTGTGTGCGGCTGAACAATCAGCTCCGGCTGCTTAAAGCCGACGAGCAATCGCTGCGCGCCACCATTTCCGAATTGATCACCGCCACCGAGATCGCCGAGCGCGCCATCGGCGGGCTTAAAGCCACCATGCGCGACGGCGAGCAGACCTTGAGCGAGCGCCTCAACCGCAGCGAACAGATCTCGGCCGATATCGAACTTCAGCTCAAGGCCGGCGAGATCCTGCTCGCCAAGATCACGCGCATTGCCGGCGCCGGCCGCGTGCCCGAAGAACCCGCGGTTCCCGATGCGAAATCGGTCGCGGCGGCGGCGCAGGCCTTTGCCGAGCGCACGCGCTCTCGCCTGGCCGGTCATTCGGGTGGTCTTGCGGCATGATCCGCTTTGCGCGCGATTTCAGGTTGATTCCAGTCGTCCTGCTGGCGTCGGTCTGCCTGTTCGCGCTCAAGGTTTCGGGCCTGGTGTTTGACGGCGGCTATACGCTGGCGGAGCGGCTGCAAAACCGCGCCAAGCCGCCGCAGATCGAGCCAACCACCGCTGAAAATGCCCCGGCCTATCCCAAAATCACCATTGCCGATGGCAGCGCCGTACCGGATCCGATGGCGCGTTCGACCGCGCCGCGATCCTGGGCGCAGGACATGTTCAACTACAACGGCGCTAACAAAGGCGACGTCACCGGCTCCACCAGGAATGACAAGGACGACATCACCGGTTCTTCTGGAGGCGCCAAGAAAGAAGAGCCTGCGGCCGGTGGCCACGGCGCCGCGCCGGCTGCGCCCGCGGCGCCGCCGCTCAAGACCAGCGACAAGCCGCCGGAATCCTCGAAGCTCGACGTCGGCGGCAACATTTATGCGCTGGAGCAGGGCAAGATCAATTCGCCGGGCGAGCGCGCCGTACTGGAGCGTTTGCAGGACCGCCGGCAGGAACTCGACAGCCGCACCCGCGACATCGAGATGCGGGAAAACCTGCTGAAAGCCGCCGAAAAGCGGCTGGAATCCAAGGTCGGCGAGCTCAAGGACGTCGAGGGCCGCATCAGCACCGCGGTCGGCGTCCGCGACAAGGCCGAGACCGACCGCTTCAAGAGCATTGTCCTGATGTACGAGAACATGAAGTCGAAGGATGCCGCGCGCATCTTCGACCGGCTCGACATCAAGATCCTGGTCGAGGTCGTGACCCAGATGAAGCCGGCCAAGATGTCGGAAATCATGGCGGCGATGACCTCGGAAAGCGCCGAACGGCTGACGGTCGAACTGGCCAATCGCGCCAGCGCCGCTCCCAAGGCGCAAGGCGCCGACCTGTTGCCCAAGATCGAAGGCAAGCAGTCCGGCAATTGAGCTAAATCCGGGGATAGCGACTGCCGGAACGCTCATATTACCGCGCGAATATTCTGCACGGTTAAGGCTCCGTTAAACGCGAAACTCTAGGCTTTTGCCGCTGGCATTGTCGCCCGGCGGTGAGATCCATGAACGCTTTGCCCCTCAGCAGGAAAGCGATGCGCGCGGCGCTGCATGCGCTGTTTTTTGCGCTGCTGTTCGCGCTCGCGCTGACCACGGCGAAGGCGGAAGATCGCATCAAGGGCGAACTCGCCATTGCCACCGATGCCGGTTACCTGCGGCTGATTTTCCGTCTCGACGAAGAGGTGCCGGCCAAGGTCCGCATCTCCGGCGCCATCATGGTCATCACCTTCGCCAAGCCCGTCAGCATCGCGGTCGATCGCATCAATGCCAGCGCGCCGGAATATGTCAGCGCCTCGCGGCTCGATCCGGACGGTACGGCGATCCGCATCGCGCTGGCGCGCACGGTGAAAGTCAATTCGATTCCCGCCGCCGAGCGGCTCTATGTCGACATCATGCCCGACAATTGGAGGGGCGTGGTGCCCGGCCTGCCGCAGGAAATCGTCGACGATCTGTCGCGCCGCACCCGCGAAGCCGAGCGCCAGTTGCGCTCGCAGCGTCTGGCGGCAAAACAGAAGCAGATGCCGACGATCCGCGTGCGGGTCGCCAACCAGCCGACCTTCGTGCGCTACGTCTTCGATCTGCCGAACCAGGTTGCCGTCATGCCGGAACGCGGTGACGGCAAACTCACACTCAATTTCGATCAGCAGATCAAATGGGATCTGGCCGACGCCAAGGCGACGCTGCCCACGACGCTGGAGTCGATCGAGGCCGAAACCGATTTCGGTTCGGCAGCGGTCATCTTCACGCTGAACGGCACGCCTGATGTGCGCACCTTCCGCGAGGACGGCAGCATCGTTGTCGATGTCGGCACCGGCAAGCCGAAGGCCGAGATGAAAGAAGGCGCGCCGATCGTCGCCGCCACCGCGCCCGAAACCGTACCCGCGGCCGAGGCGCCGGAAGCCGCGCCGATCAAGGACGCACCGCCAGCCGAGCCAGCTGCCAAACCGGCAGCACCGGCAGCCAAGGTGGCTTCACCGCCGCCGCTGGTCGATGCCGCGCCTGCGGCCGCGCCGGTCAAGCTTGCTCAGGCTGCGCCGCCGCCAGCGCCTGTAAAAGCTGCCGCGCCTGTTGCGGCCGCCGCGCCGCCAAAGCCTTCGGCGCCGGCCGTTGTCGCGCCTGTCGAAGCGCCCGCTATTGCCGCGGTGCCGCGGCCCGCTCCCAATCCCGACGCCCCGGTGGTCGCGATCGTCAATCGTAACGGCGACAATCTGAAAGTCGAATTGCCGTTCGCCGTGCCGACGCCGTCCGCCGTATTCCGCCGCGCCGACGTGTTGTGGATGGTGTTCGACACGCCGGCCAAGATCGACGTTACGCCGCTGACGGCCGACACCGCCGAGTTGATCCGCAGCGCCGAATTCGTGCGCGGGCTGGACGGCGAGGGCATCGTGCGCATCCGCCTCGCGCGCCCGTTGCTGGCCAGTCTCGACACCGATGGCCCGAGCTGGGTCGTCAATATCGGCGACACCGTCAAGATGCCGAGCCGGCCGTTGACGGTCGCGCGCAGTGTTGCGGGTACAGGCCGCGCCAGCATCATCATCCCGTTTTCCGATGCGGCCCGGATCCATCGGATCGGCGATCCCGGTTTCGGCGATCAGATCATGGCGATCACCGCGCTTGGGCCCGCGCGCGGCTTCATCAAGGCGCAGGACTTCGTCGAACTGCGGACGCTGCCGTCGACGCACGGCATCGTCGTGCAACCGATCGCCGACGACCTCACGGCCGAGCTGAGCGCCGACAAGATCACGATCGGCCGGCCCGGCGGGCTGTCGATCTCGCCGACCATGCTCGGCGCCCAGCAGCAGGTCGCGCCATCGTTCCGCACGATGACCTTCGACACCCAGTCATGGGGCTTCGATCGTCAGGCCAAATTCAGCGAGCGTCAGGCGGAGCTGATCCGGCTTGCCGCGTCCGCGCCGCCGACCCAACGCAAGCCCGCGCGTTTCAATCTGGCGCGCTTCTATCTGGCGCAGGACATGCCGGCGGAAGCCAAGGCCGTGCTCGATATCGCGATGGCCGACGACCGCAACAGCGACGACATCACCGGAAGCATCCTGCGGGCCATCGCCAACGTGATGCTGGACCGGCCCGAGGAAGCGCTGAAGGAATTGTCCAACCCGGGGATCGGCGACCAGCAGGAGGCGCCGATCTGGCGCGCCATCGCTTATGCCCGCCAGGGCAAATGGGACGAGGCACGGACCGGCTTTAAGAATGTCGATGGCGCATTGGGTGCGCTGCCGGTGCAGTTGCAGCGCATGGCGATCGCGCAGTCCTTGCGCTCGGCCATCGAGGTTCGCGATTTCGTCGGCGCCACCCGCATGGTCAACGAACTCGAGACCATCGGCGTGCCGCCCGAACTGGAGCCTTCGGTCGCGGTGCTGAGCGGGCGGCTGAACGAGGGCGTCGGCCGCAACGAAGACGCGCTGACCAATTTCCGCCTGGCGGCGGCGTCGGCCGACCGCCGTTCCGCGGCGCAGGGACGGCTGCGCGAGATCGTGCTGCTGTTTGCCTCCGGCGACATGCCGCGCAACGACGTCATTCATCAGCTTGAGACGATTTCCACGGTGTGGCGCGGCGATGAGACCGAGGTCGAAGCCCTCAAGATTCTGGCACACCTCTACACCGAGGACGGCCGCTATCGCGAAGCCTTCCACACCATGCGCACGGCGATGCGCGCCCATCCCAATTCCGATCTGACCCGCAAGATCCAGGATGAAGCGGCGATGACGTTCGACACGCTGTTCCTGGCCGGCAAGGGCGACAGCCTGCCGCCGATTGAGGCGCTCGGCCTGTTCTACGATTTCCGCGAACTGACGCCGATCGGCAGCCGTGGCGATGAGATGATCCGGCGCCTTGCCGACCGGCTTGTTTCCGTTGACCTGTTGGATCAGGCGAGCGAATTGCTGCAGCATCAGGTCGATCATCGTCTCAAAGGCGCCGGCCGTGCGCAGGTCGCGACCAGGCTGTCGACAATCTATCTGATGAACCGCAAGCCGGACCGTGCGCTGGCGGCGTTGCAGACCACGCGCACGTCGGAACTGGCCAACGAACTGCGCGACCAGCGGCTGCTGCTCGAAGCGCGGGCGATGTCCGACATCGGGCGTCATGAACTCGCGCTCGAACTGATCACCAATATCGGCAGCCGCGAGGCGCTGCGATTACGGTCGGATATCCTGTGGGCGGCCAAGCGCTGGCGCGATGCCGCCGAGCAGATCGAATTGTTGTACGGCGAACGCTGGCGCGAATTCCCGCCGCTCACCGATAGCGAGCGCGTCGATATCCTGCGCGCCGCGATCGGCTATCAATTGGCCGAGGAGCAACTCAGCCTGATGCGGCTGCGTGAAAAGTATGCGGCCAAGATGGCGGACGGTCCGGATCGTCGCGCCTTCGACGTTGTCAGCGCGCCCATCGGCGCCACCGCGGCGGAGTTTCAGGACGTCGCCAAACGCGTGACGAATACCGATACGCTGACGGCGTTCCTCAAAGACATGCGCGCGCGCTATCCGGAGAATTTGCCGCCGCCGCAGCTGAAGACGCTGCCGCCGGACGAAAAGCCGAAGGTGCCGGTCTCGAAGGTCGATGCGCCGGACAAGGCCGCGCAAGCCGCGCCGAAGAAGCCCGATGCCGCGGCTTCGGCGCTGCCGCCGAAGGCGCCGAGCGGCACGCCGCTCAAGCCCGACATGGCTCCGACCGGCTCCATTGGGCCGCGGTTGCCGAAGGCGATTCAGGTCCAGCGCAAAGACTAAGTGGAAAGACTTAGCGCCAATAGCCGGCACTAAGAGCCGTAGCTCTGGATCAGCGAGCCGGCCACCAGACTCCAGCCGTCCACCAGCACAAAGAAGATGAGCTTGAATGGTAGCGACACCACGACCGGTGGCAGCATCATCATGCCCATCGACATCAGCACCGACGCCACCACCAGATCGATGATCAGGAATGGCAGGAACAGCAGAAAGCCGATCTCGAAGGCGCGCTTGAGCTCGGAAATCATGAAGGCCGGCACCAGCACGCGCAACGACAGTTCGTCGGGCGAATTAGGGATGTCGGAGCGCGACATGTCGACGAACAGCTTGAGATCCTTCTCGCGCACGTTCTTCTGCATGAAGGCGCGTAACGGAATGATGCCGCGCTCGAAAGCCACTTCAGCGGTAATTTCGTTAGCGACCAGAGGTTTGATGCCGGTGTCGTAGGCGGTTTGCAGCGCCGGACCCATCACGAAGGCGGTGAGGAACAGCGCCAGCGACACGATCACCGCATTCGGCGGCGCGGTCGCCGTGCCGAGCGCGGTGCGCAGCAGCGACAGGACGACGACGATGCGCGTGAACGACGTCATCATCACGAGGATGGACGGCGCCAACGACAGCACCGTCAGCAGCGCGATCATCTGGATCACGCGTTCGGTCAGGCCGCTATTGGGGCCGTTACCGAAATTGACGCTGATATCCTGCGCGCCAGCCGGCGACGCTGCCAGCGCTATCAGCCCGACTACTCCGATCGCCACCGTCACAAGACGGACACGGCGGTCGGAATTGAATGTCACGTCTTTCCTGAGGGACGGCCAAGCAAGCTTGCCATCTCCTCTTCGAGGTTATCGTAGACGTCCTTACCGGGCGGCGGTGGCGCCGGCGAGTCGAGACGCGGCTCGGGCTTGGTTTCGAACTTCGGTTCTGGGCGGGCTTCCGGCTTGGGATCCGGCTTTACGTCGAATTTCGGTTCAAGCCGCGGATCGATGCGCAGCTTGTAGTCGCGCTGGGCCGGGCGTGGCGGCGCGGCGACGACACGCGGCGGCGGTTCAGGACGCGGCGCGGGTGCTTCCGGCGGATTGAGACGTGTCGATAATTCGGCGGCCAATCCGGTGAGACTATCGGCCGGGCGGGCGCGGGCGCCTGGCTCCGGCGCATGCCACGGCTCTTCGGTGGCCTGCGAGCGGTAGCCGCGCGCGGCGGGCGCTGCCGGCGCCGGTTCATTGATCGGGGCAAGCGGCCAGGAATCGGCCGACGGCGCGGCGGTGGTGCGCGACGGGGTCTCGGGACGGCCCGGTTCGCGGGTGACTTCGCGGTTGCCGACGGCGCGCACGATATTCGGCTCGACGACCAGATCGGTCGGGCCGCCGATCATCAGCAGATGTTCAATGTTGTCACGGCGGATCAGCACCAGACGGCGGCGGCCATCGACGGTGGCGGCGTCGATCACGGCAAGCCGCGGCTGACGTCCGCCACGTCCGGCGGCGCCGAGGCGGTTGGCGCCGAAACGGCGCACCAGCCACGCGGTCAGGCCGATGAGGGCGAGGACCACCGCGAATGCGATGAAGAATTTCACGGCCAGCGGTGTTTCCGTGCCGAGGAGATCGAACATTAAGACGCTCCGTCGTTCGTGCGTTTCAGACGAGAATCGCCCGAATGGTTAATGCCGCTCGGCACTATTTGCCGCCCGGACTCCTAACAGAACCTTAACAAATAACAGCCGCGATTGCATCAAGGGCCGGTTTTACAAACATTCCGAATGGTAAATGGCCACCAAACGGGCGAGTTCCATCGCGATCTTTACCAGCCATTAACCATACGCCCGGCAAAGTCTGCCTAGTGGCCGGTCTTCGCTGACCGGACTCATAGGGCATCACCGGGGAGGCATTATGGCGATCACTGACGTTCCGATCTTCTCGATGCTGCGAACCAAGCTGCAATACGCCCAGGAACGCCAGCGGGTGCTTGCCGAAAACGTCGCCAATGCCGACACACCGAATTACCGCGCCCGCGATCTGAAAGCGCCGAAATTTCCCGATCCGACCGACATTGCGCCGGCAACCGTCTCGTCGGTGTCGCTGTCGCGCACCGAGAACGGCCATATCGCCGGGCTCGGCGGCACTTCGTCGTTCAACACCGACCGCAAGAACAACTACGAAGTGCGTCCCACCGGCGCGGCGGTCAATCTCGAGGACGAGATGATCAAGGTCGCCGACAACCAGATGGACTACCAGGCCGCATCCGCGCTCTACACGCGCAGCCTCGGCCTTCTCAAAGTCGCACTCGGCAAACGCTGACCTGAAATCCGCGCCTTAGCGCGGAGGAGAGCACGATGGACTTTCTCAAGAGTATGCAGATCGCCGCCACCGGCTTGCGCGCGCAAGCCGGCCGCATGCGGGTGATCTCGGAAAACATCGCTAACGCGGATTCGACGCCGGCGCGTCCCGGCGCCGATCCGTACCGCCGCAAGATACCGACCTTCACCAGCGAATTCGATCGCGCGCTCGAAGCGCGCACCGTCGGGTTCGGCAAGGTGCAGACCGACAAGTCCGATTTCCGTCTGAAATACGAGCCCGGTCATCCCTCGGCCGACGCCAACGGCAACGTCAAATATCCGAACGTCAATTCGCTGGTCGAAATGACCGACATGCGCGACGCCCAGCGCTCCTACGAAGCCAACGTCAACGTCATCTCCGCCACCCGGCGCATGATCCAGCGCACCATCGACATTCTCAAAGCCTGATATCGCGTGATCCCGAAAAGTGGGAACCGGTTTTCGGACAAGATCACGCGAAAATAAAAGATAGGAAGATAGACCATGGCCACCCCGCTCGCCGCCGCCAGTGCCTATGCCAGCGTTGCCCGCATCGCCGATCCGTCCGCCGCGCTCGCCAGCGCCATCGGCGGTGGCGCCAAGAGCGAAACGAGCTTCGGCTCGGTGCTCAAGGAAGCGATGGATGCGGTCCACGAGACCGGCAAGAAATCCGACACGCAGACCCGCGCCATGGCCAACGGCAAATCCAACATGGTCGACGTCGTCACCGCGGTCGCGGAAACCGAAGTCGCCATCGATGCGGTTGTCGCGGTGCGCGACAAGGTCATCGCCGCCTACGAAGAAATCATGAAGATGCCGATCTGATTGTCTCCATGAGGGACAGCGTAAAGGAAGCAAATGACCGGACCTGAAGTACTCGATGTCGCCCGTGAAGCGATCTACACCCTGATCATCGTCTCGGCGCCCGTCATGCTGGTCGGTCTGGCGGTGGGCGTCGCCATTTCATTGCTGCAGGCGCTGACGCAGATCCAGGAAATGACGCTGGCTTTCGTGCCGAAGATCCTGGCGATCTTCGTGTCATTATTGATCGCGCTGCCTTTCATGGCCGACAAGCTCAACGCCGAAATGTTGCGGATCGCCGCTCGCATCATCAGCGGGTGAGCTTTTAGCGCGCGCCAGGAAAGCGCCCGATGAAGATCGATATTACATTCCTGCCGATACTGGCGGCGGCGTTCCTGCTGACGTTCGCGCGCGTCGGCACCATGATCATGATGCTGCCGGGCATCGGCGAAATGACGGTACCGGCCCGCGTGCGCCTGACGATGGCGCTGGTGCTCACCGCGATCGTGCTGCCGGCGCACCAGAAGGCCTATACCGTCGATCTCAATACGATCGGCCCGGTGCTTCTCATCCTGGTTCAGGAAATCATCGTCGGCGCGGTGTTGGGGCTGACGGCGCGGCTGGCGATTTCATCTTTGCAAGTGGCGGGTTTTGTCGTGGCGCAGCAACTGGGGCTGGGCTTTGTCACGGCGATCGATCCGACGCAGAACCAGCAGGGCCTGCTGGTCGGCAACTTTCTTACCGTGCTCGGCCTGACGCTGATCTTTGCCACCGACCTGCATCATTTGGTGCTGGCGGCGCTGCACGACAGCTACACGATCTTCCAGCCCGGGGAATTGCCGCTGGTCGGCGATGTCGCGCAGCACATCACCAAGGTGATCGCGACGTCGTTCAAGATCGGCATTCAGTTATCGGCGCCGTTTCTGGTGTTCGGCCTGCTGTTCAATGTCGGGCTCGGCGTGCTGTCGCGGCTGATGCCGCAGATGCAGGTGTTCTTCATCGGTCTGCCGCTGACGATCATTCTCGGCTTTGCCCTGCTGATCGTCGTGATTGGCGCGATGATGGGTACCTTCACCGATTATCTCGAAGGCGTGTTGCGCGATATCGCGCCGCACAGTTGACCTGAGGGAACGATGGCAGACGCAGACGAGTCAGATAAAACAGAAGACCCAACACAAAAGAAGCTCGACGAGGCGCTGCTACGCGGCGACGTCGCCAAGAGCCAGGAGGTCAATACCTGGTTCGTGATCGGGGGGGCACGCTGGTGCTGGCGAATTTCGCCGGTCCGATGAGCGAGGGGCTCACCACTACGATGCGCGGGCTGATCGCCAATGCGCACGGCATCCGGGTCGACGGGCCGGCGCTGCCCGGCCTGTTCCAGAAGATCGGCCTCGAGATGCTAATGGCGGTGGCGATGCCATTTCTCGTTTTGCTGATCGCGGCCGCGGCCGGCAATGTCGTGCAGCACCGGCTGGTGTGGTCTTATGACGGACTGACGCCGAAGTTTTCCAAGATCTCGCCGATGGCCGGCCTCAAGCGGCTGTTCTCGAAGCAGGCGCTCGCCAATCTCGCCAAAGGCATCATCAAGCTCATTCTGATCGGCAGCGTGCTGACCGCGATGATGTGGCCGGAGTGGGGACGGCTCGAGGGCCTGTTGCGCACCGATCCGGCGGGGATCCTGCCGCTCGCACACATATTGGCGATGAAGCTGATGGGCGCGGTCTGCGCCATGCTCGCCGCCGTCGCCGCCGCGGATTACCTGTTCCAGTATCGCGACTGGTGGGGACGCCAGAAGATGTCGCTGCAGGAAATCAAGGAAGAGTACCGCCAGACCGAAGGCGATCCGGTCATCAAGGGCAAGATGAAGCAGTTGCGCAGCATGAAGCAGCGCCGCCGCATGATGCAGAAGGTGCCGAAGGCGGCCGTGATCATCACCAACCCGACCCACTACGCCATCGCGCTTGAATATGAGCGCGGCATGGAGGCGCCGATCTGCGTCGCCAAGGGCATGGACGCGGTGGCGTTGAAGATCAGGGAAATCGGCGGCAAGCACGGCGTGCCGATCGTGGAAAATCCGCCGCTGGCGCGCGCGCTCCATGCCACGGTAGAAATAGACGAGGCGATCCCGCCCGAGCACTACAAGGCGGTTGCCGAAGTCATCGGCTACGTCATGAAACTGCGCAAAGCGGTTCCCCGCTAAGCATCCGGCCGGGCCAATTCATCCAAAGGTCATGATTTGGCAGGGAATTGGACAGGAATTGCTATGACAAGCTATTGCGTCGATAGGGCGGCTTAAGGCACTCAAGAGTCATGGCAGGACAAGATCTGGCAGGCCAGCAACCGGCAGATAAAACGTCGTCCGACGGCAGCGAAAAGCAGGGCCGTCAGGCGTTCGACAAGAGCCAGAGCGCGCCGCGCTCGGGCTCGGTCGGCATGGTGCTGCTGGTCGCCGTGGCGCTGGTCGCCGCCGCCGTCGGCTCGATGTACGTGCCTCGCGAATACGCTCAGGCCTACATCTTCGGGATGCTGGCAACGCTCGGCACGATCGGGGTTTTCGCCTTGTTTGCGCTGGCCTCCGGCATTCTGCGCAATTCGGGCAAGGATGGCGGACATCCGTTGCTCAAGACCGTCGTCGACAATGGTTTCGACGGCGTGCTGGTCACCGACCAAAGCGGCCGGGTGTTTTATGCCAACGCCACCTATCTCGACCTGATCGGCGCCGCCGACAGTAATGACGTGCGGCCGATCGAGCAGGTCTTCATCGGCGACCCCGATGTATCGGAATCGATCTACCGCCTGCTCAAGGCGGCGCGCGAAGGCCGGCGACTGATCGAGGAAGTGCGGATCGCCGGCAAGCCGAGCGAGCAGGGCCGCTGGCTGCGCATGCGCGTGCGGCCACTCGGACCGGGCAAACGTGATTCCAGGATGACGGTCTGGTCGATCGCCGACGTGACGCGCGAGCGTGAGCGTCAGGAGAACGTGTTCCAGGAATTGCAGCACGCTATCGATTATCTCGACCACGCGCCGGCCGGCTTCTTCTCGGTCGATGCGGCGGGCGCCATTGTCTATCTCAATGCGACGCTGGCGGGCTGGCTCGACCAGGATCTGGCGCAAGTCGGCGTCGGTTCGCTGAAACTGACGGACATTGTCGCCGGCGAGGGCGCGTCGCTGCTGTCGACGCTGACCGCGGCGCCCAGCGAAGTGAAGACCGAGGTGCTCGACCTCGACCTGAAAACCCGAAGCGGCAAGCCGGTGCCGGTGCGGCTGTTTCATAAAGTGGCGTTCGGCGCCGACGGCACGCCCGGCGTATCCCGCACGCTGGTGCTCAACCGCGCCAAGGACGACGGCAGCGATCCGCAGCGCGCCGCGGAAGTGCGCTTCATGCGCTTCTTCCAGAATACGCCGATGGCGATCGCCACCGTCGACAAGCTCGGCCGCATCTCGCGCAGCAATGCGCGCTTTGCTTCGAGCTTCGAGGGGCTGCTCAACGAAAGCCGTTCGATCATGACGGTTGTCAACGAGCGCGACCGCGGTGCGCTCGAGGCCGCGATCCGCAAGGCCGGCGAAGGCCAGGGCGATATCACCCCGGTGGAAGCGCAGTTGGCCGGCAGCAACGAGCGCTGGGCCAGCTTCTTTGTGTCATCCGTCGAAGAAGAAGATCGCGACGGCGAGGCGGCGATCGTCTATGCGCTCGAAACGACCGCGCAGCGCACACTGGAAAATCGCATCATCCAGCAGCAGAAGATGGAGTCGGTCGGCCAGCTCGCTGGCGGCATCGCGCACGACTTCAACAATGTGTTGTCGGCCATCATGATGGCGACGGATTTCTTGCTCAATGCCCACAAGCCGACCGATCCGTCGTTCCAGGACATCATGCAGATCAAGCAGAACGCCAACCGCGCCGCGGCGCTGGTGCGCCAACTGCTGGCGTTCTCGCGCAAGCAGACGCTGCGCCCGCAGGTGCTCGATCTCGGCGAGACGCTGGGCGATCTTGGCATGCTGCTCAAGCGCCTGATCGGCGAGAAGGTGGCGCTCAACGTCGTCCATGGCCGCGATCTGTGGCCGGTCAAGGTCGACCTTTCGCAATTCGAGCAGGTTGTCGTCAATCTCGCGGTGAACGCGCGTGACGCCATGCCGGATGGCGGCAAGCTGACGGTACGCACTTCCAATGTGACCGCAGGCGAATCCGCCAAGCTTGGCCACAAGGGCATGCCGGACGCCGACTATGTGCTGGTCGAGGTCACCGACAGCGGCACCGGCATCCCGCAGGACATCATCGACAAGATATTCGAACCGTTCTTCTCGACCAAGGAAGTCGGCAAGGGCACGGGCCTTGGGCTGTCGACCGTGTACGGCATCGTCAAGCAGACCGGCGGTTTCGTGTATTGCGAATCCAAGCCGGGCGAAACCGCGTTCCGCATCTTCCTGCCGCGTCATATTCCCACCGCCGCGGAAACGGCGGCGCAACTGCCGGTGACCGAGGCGCCGGCGATTGCCGGAGCGATGTCGGCCGCCGAGACCATGGCGAAGGCCGCCGATCTCACCGGGCAGGGCATCATTCTGTTGGTTGAGGACGAAGAAGGCCTGCGCGGTCTCAACGCGCGCGGCCTGTCATCGCGTGGCTACACCGTGCTCGAAGCTGGCAACGGCGTCGAAGCCATCGAAGTGCTGGAACGGGAAGGCGCTGTCGATCTGGTGGTATCCGACGTCGTTATGCCGGAGATGGACGGGCCGACGCTGCTCAAGGAACTGCGCGGGCGCGATCCGAAAATCAAATTCATTTTTGTGTCGGGCTATGCCGAAGAAGCTTTCGCGAAAAATCTGCCGAGCAACGAGCAATACGCTTTCCTCGCCAAGCCCTTCACGCTCAAGCAGCTCGTGGCGCAGGTCAAAGAGACGCTGGCCGGGAAAAACTAGTTGCACGCGCGCGCCATTCGCGTCTTTTCGAACAGACTCATCGGAAGCCGGCAAGAGTTGTTCCGCCCGAGCCCGATCTGAGTTTGCGGTGCGTTGAAGTAATTCGACTCGATCATGGCGCCGGCCGGCCCGGTGGTAATGGCGGTATCCTCGACTGAAACGGCGAGGATCGGCTGCGGCTCACCCGTGACCAGCTTGGCTTGCGCCGGAAGTGCCAGTAGTGGGGCGATAACGAGGGCGAAAATCAGCGGGGCCTTCATCGTTCATCTCCTCTGCCCCCGCTAAAGATTAATGAATGAAGTGCAACGTTGTTCCGGTCAGCCTGCATGACGTTTGTATGAATGACGCAGTGCACCAAATTTAAGCTTTACCCTGCGGCTTGAACGCGCAGGCTCCCTCCAGCTCTTACAATATGCCCGGGCGCTACCTATTCTCTGCGCCTGATTTGTCTGGGAGGACGACCTATGTTTCGCCACCGCTGGATCATCGCACTTGCTGTCATGACCGCTGCCGTTGTGCTGGTTGCCGCCGATGCGGATGCCCGTGCCGGCCGCAGTTCATCCATGGGTAGCCGTGGTTCGCACACCTATTCGGCGCCGCCGTCGACGAGTACTTCGCCGACTGCCGCCGCGCCGATCAACCGCACCATGACGCAGCCGGGCGCTACGGCGACAGCAGGCGCGGCCGCGGGTGCTGCCCGACCGGGCCTGCTCGGCGGTGGGCTGTTCGGCGGCGGATTGCTCGGTGGTCTGGCGGCCGGTTTCATCGGCGCCGGCCTGTTCGGCATGCTGTTTGGCCACGGCGCCTTCGGCGGCATGGGTGGCTTTGCCTCGATCCTCGGCCTGATGCTGCAGATCGGCCTGGTCGTGATCGTTGCCCGCTTGCTGTTCTCCTGGTGGCAGCGCCGTCAGTCGCCGCAGCCGGCCTATGCTTCGGCCAACGCCAATCCGGCGACCAACCAGAGCTTCACTGGTCTGGGCGGCATGTTCGGTGGCGGCGGTAACGCCGCGCCGGCCAGCGCGCCTGTGACCGTCGCGAAGGAAGACTACGATGCGTTCGAACGCCTGCTCGAAGACGTGCAGGCCGCTTATTCGGCGGAAGACCTCAACGCACTGCGCCGCGAAGTGACACCCGAAATGCTGTCGTACTTCTCCGAAGATCTTGCGGAGAACGCCAGCCGCGGCGTCATCAATCGCGTCACCGACGTCAAACTGTTGCAAGGCGATCTGTCCGAGGCCTGGAACGAAGGCAACGCCGACTATGCGACGGTCGCGATGCGCTTTGCTCTGACCGACACCCTGGTCGATCGTGCCAGCGGCAAAACGGTCGAAGGCGGCAGCCCGAGCGAGGTCACCGAATTGTGGACCTTCATGCGCGCGCGCGGCGGCAACTGGCTGCTCTCGGCCATTCAACAGGCCTGAGATCGGCAGACGCTGATTTTTGAAATCGTGGTGCGGCCGCAGTCTCTGCGGCCGTGCTGCGTTCAGGGCTTCTTCGCCGCCGCGCCGATCATCACGTTTTCGGCTTCGACGTCGGGCGCGAGCGGTATTTTTTCGGGGTCGAACACCGGGCGGTCAAAGGCCACGCCGATCTGATGCGGTTTGCGCCAGACGACCTTGCATTTGCGCCGCGCCGAACCGTTGCGTGCGAGCCACAGCGTGAAGGTCTCAGGGATGGCATCGGCATTCTCGACATCGATGCGTCCGCCGGTGTCGGAGATGTCGGCGAGCACGCAGCCGTGCAATTGGTCGGGGCCCAGCGCAATCCAGGCTGTGTAACGCATAGGCCGGCGGACCGCTTTTCGCTTGTCTTTTGCCATGCAGCTTTCGATGACGCCGGCAGGCCGGCGCGATCCCAAAATTCACTTTTCATTAACGTTCCGGTCGAACGCCCGGAAAAATATAGGAGCCGCCGATTACCAATCTATAAAAAGCGGATACGGCCCAAAGCGCTGTTCGGCCACGGGCAGGGCCCGTTGACCGAGCCCAATTTTCCGTTTAAGTCGCCCGCCGCAACTAGTTTTCGGCCTCACCTTGCTGAATCGCTCCCGGCTTTGGGTTAGCTTCTCAAGTGACCCCCAAAAACTCGGATGGTTGCCGGCCGCGCAACGCGGTCGTTCAACGAAGTGTGAAAGGAACTATGATGCCCGTCGGAACTGTAAAGTTTTTCAATACCCAAAAAGGCTTCGGCTTTATCCAGCCGGATGACGGTTCGAAGGATGTGTTCGTGCACATCTCAGCGGTCGAAAAGGCCGGCATGCGCTCGCTCAACGAAGGTCAGAAGATCAGCTACGAGATCGTCACCGAGCGCGGCAAGCAGGCGGCGGGAAATCTGCAGTCGGCCTGATCGCCCGACGACAATCCAATTCGCGACAAAGCCCGGCGGCGACGCCGGGCTTTTTGTTTGGCCGTTCGGCGTGCTACGTCAGAGCATGAACTGGAAATGTCTCACGCTTGGCGCGCTCGCGGTCCTGATGGCCATCGGTGGCCAGGCCGCCGCGCAGGGCGATCCGCGCATTTCTGCGCTGGTCCCGATTCTGGCACCGCAGCCCGGCAACAAGGCCTGTTACAGCCGCGCCTACGATACTGCCCATATGAAGGCGCATCCGCAGCAGCGGATCACCGCGATGAAATTTCTGCTGGCGGTTCAGGCCTACGATCCGAAACCGGCCGACGCGACGAAGCCGGAAGATTTGTACTACTACACGTTCTCGATGTCGGTGGCGCGGCGCGGCGACAAGCGCCTGCTGCATACATCCGGCGACTGCATGGGCGGAGAGACCATCTCGTGCGTAGTCGATTGCGATGGCGGCAGCGTCGCGCTGGACAAGATGCCACCGGCGGGCAGCCTGATCGTACGCCTGAACAATGACAACGGCATCACGATGTTTCACGACTGCGACGAGGGCAAGGGCGTCGTCGTGAAAGCCGGCGCCGACGACAAGGTGTTTCGCCTGGACAAGTCCGCTGCCGTTGCCTGCAAAAATCTGGAAGACAAAGAGAACTAGCGTCCCCTGAGGCGCGGGTTAGGTCACGGAATAGCCACCGGTTTGCGGTGTTGTTTCTTTCTAAGGACGCCGCATCGGGCGGCGTTGCTACCGGGAGGATTTATATGAAATCGTTCAAATACGGCATGTCTTTCGCAGCCTGCCTTGCTGTGCTGAGCGTTATGCCTGCCCAGGCGCAGCAGCCGAACATGGGCTTCTTTGTTACCAGCGTGGGCCTTGGCAAAGGCGCCGATCTCGGCGGCCTGGCAGGCGCTGACGCGCATTGCCAGACGCTCGCCAAGTCGGCGGGCAGCAACAAGACCTGGCACGCCTACCTGTCGACGCAAGGGACGGGCGCCGTGAACGCGAAAGACCGCATCGGCAAAGGCCCGTGGATGAACGCCAAGGGCGAAGTTGTCGCCAAGGACGTCGCTGAATTGCATAGCGCGACCAACAAGCTGACCAAGCAGACCGCGCTCACGGAAAAGGGCGCCGTCAACAACGGCCGTGGCGATACACCGAACAAGCACGACATCCTGACTGGCTCGCAGCCCGACGGTACGGCTTTCCCGGCCGACAAGGACATGACCTGCAAGAACTATACGAGCAGCACGCAGGGCGCCGTCATGATGGGCCACGCCGATCGCATCGGCCTGACCGATGATGCGGTGGCAAAGTCGTGGAATTCGTCGCATCCGTCGCGCGGCGCGGAAGGCGGCTGCAGCCAGGCCGATCTCAAGGGCACCGGCGGCGACGGCCTGCTGTATTGCTTCGCCACCAACTAACGTCGTTCTGAGCAACAGCCATCCCGGTATTCCGGGGTGGCTGTTTTTTTTTATGGACGATGTGCCGGTTAAATAACGGGCAGCCTATTTTTACATCCGTAGTCGCGAAATGGAACTTTTGATTGTCTGCCGTTCGCATGCGGCAGCCGCTTGGCAGTTCCGACTTTATACCGCGCCACGGAATCGGCCAGAATGCGCTATAAGCAGATCGGCGCGGACGGGTAATCGATCTTCATGGCTGAGCTTAACAACGTCTTCCTTTTGGTCGGCGTCGCGGTTTTGTATTTCACCGCGCTCGCCGCATTGCTGCGCGCGCGCCGTCGCATCGGGCTTGGCGCATTTTTCTGCGCGCTCGGCGTGATGCATTTCCTCGAGACCTATCTCGCCAGCACCATCTATGTGCCGCTGCCTTACGGCATCGTGGCGTCGCCGGGCTCGACGGTGCTGTTCACCGGCAAGCTGATGATGCTGTTGCTGCTCTATCTCCGCGAGGACGCGGTGGTGGTGCGCCAGCCGATCTATGGCCTGCTGTTCGGCAACGTGCTGCTGTTCGCGCTCGCTTTCGTGCTGCGCCACCACACGCTGGTGGCGTTGACCGGCGACCGTGCCGCCAATTTCGGCTTCCTCAACGAGATGGGCGCCTTGATGGTGTGGGGGACAGCGATCCTGTTCTTCGACTGCATTATCATCATCCTGCTGTACGAACGTTCGCGCGCCTGGCTCGGCAATCATGTGTGGGCGCGGATTTTTCTGTGCGGCGTTGTGGTGCTGAGTTTCGACCAAGTGGCGTTCTATGCCGGCCTGCGCATGCTGACAGGTGCCGGCTGGCCGGTGCTGATCGGCGGCTGGATTGCCAAGATGGGCGCGGTCGCGCTCTACAGCGGCATGGCCGCGATCTATCTCAAGTATTTCGAGTGGCAGTTTGCCAACCGCAAGGCGATCCGGATCTTGGACGTGTTCGACACGCTGACCTATCGCGAGCGCTATGAGGACCTGCTGGCGCGCACCGGCTGCGATGCGTTGACCGGCGCGCTCGACCGCCACTCGCTGGAATCCTACGGGCGCCGCGCGGTCGAAGCGGCCGCCGCGGCAGGGCGGCCGCTGGCCTTTCTTTTGATTGATATCGATCACTTCAAAGCGTTCAACGATCGCTTCGGCCACGCCGCCGGCGACAAGATGCTCAAGCGCATCACGACCGAGATCATGGGCGCGGCGCGGCTGTCGGATTTCACCTATCGCTTCGGCGGCGAGGAATTCGTCGTGATAGCCGAGGGGCTTGCCGGTCACGAGGCGATTGCGCTGGGCGAGCGTATCCGCCGCGCCATCGCCGCGGCGCCGGCCGGCGACACCCAGTGGAAAGTGACGGCGAGCATCGGCATTGCCTGCTGTGCCAAGGACGCCTCGGGCTACGACAAGCTGTTCGAGATCGCCGACAAGCGGCTGTACGAAGCCAAGGCCGCGGGCCGCAACACCGTGGTCGGCGAACGGGCGCCGCAGGAATCGCCCGTCCGCCTGGTCAAGGGCTAGCGCGAAGCGGCTTCGCCGTTCGCCAGACCCAGTGCTTCGGCAATAACCCGGAACACTTCCGTATTGTCCATCGAGCCTTGCACGCGCTCGCTGCCGGGACCGGTGGCGGTGAGGATGACGTCCTCGCCGGAATGCACGCTGGAATTCATCATCGCCGGCAGGTTGCCGAAGCGCAGCATGGCGCCCGGTACGTCCTTGTATTGCTCGTTGGCGACAAAGGTCTGGGCTTCCTTGCCCTCGACCGTCGGGTTGTTGGGATTGTCGAGCTTGGGCCGGAAGGTCTCGTAGTAGTCGGGAATGGCGGCCGAGAAGATCGCAATGCGGCGGCTGACGTCGACACGGTTGGGATAGCCCTCGGCATCGGGCTTCGGATAATTCGGGAAGCCGGCCTTCTCATAGAGACCGACGCGTTCGCGCATCGGGACATTTGGCGTGGTGCTCATGTCGTCGTTGATAGTGCCGATCAGGCTGTTGGGATGGTTATGGTCGGCGACCACGATGATCAGCGTGTCGTCGCCGCGTGCCTTGGCCCATTCCTTGGTCTGCCGCACCACGTTGTCGAGCATGATGGTGTCGTAGACTGCGCGGTCGAAGTCGAGCAGGTGGGCGTATTTGTCGATCAGCCCCGACTCCACCATCAGGAAAAAGCCGTTCGGCTTCTTGGACAGGATGTTGAGCGCGGTTTTGACCTGGTCGGTCAGATCCGGCTGGTCGGGGAATTTCTTGACCGTGCCGCCTTTGAGGAATTTGCGGTCGAGCACGCCGTCCATGTTGCCGAGCGCGAACAAACCGAGCAGTTTCGATGTCGAGGCATCGGCACTCGCGGCCTGAAGTTCGGCCGCGGTGGTGGCGTAACGATAACCGGCGTCCTTGAACTTGGTCACATAGTCGGTGTCGTCCTTGCGCTTGGAGCCGGCGGCATCCTTCGGCAGGAAATTGGCCAGGCCGCCGCCCATCAGCACGTCGGGTTTGACGTCGAAGTATTGCTCGACGATCTGGTCGTAGGTGTTGCGGCGGCGGGTGTGGGTGGCCATCGCGGCCGGTGTTGCGTCCTCGATCTCGGTATTGGTGACGATGCCGAGCGCCAGATCGCGGCGCTTCACCAGCTTGCCGATCGGCTCGACTTTCGGGTCGTCGAACGGGTTGGCGGTGCGGTCGGGATAGACGCCCATGGCGTTGACGCCGGACTTGTGGCCGGTGGCGTAAGCGCTGGCGGAATTGGCGGAGTCGGTAATGATCGAGTCGCTGCCGGCGGTGGCGACCAGCGCCATATGCGGCATGTCATCGATGGCAAGCTTGCCGAGGCTCTTGCCCTGGGCGATGCCCTTGGACAGCAACCGGGCGCCGATGCGGTGGGCCGGCGACATGCCGTCGCCGATGAACAGGATGACGTTTTTCGCCTTGCGCGGCCCGGTCGAGAAGACGTTCCAGGTCACCGACTGGGAACCGGCCTCGACCTTGTAGGTGCCGGGCTTGAGCATGACATCACGCAGGATCAGCGCCGACTGGTCCTTGCCGTCTTCGCGCTCGATAAACGAGGCGGTCTTGCCCAGAACCTTGGCGTAGGGTTCGCCGTTGATGGTCACCGGTACGCTGTCGGCCTTTTGCAGGCCGGGATATTCGACTTTGAAGTCGAAATGCGAACCGGCGAGGATGTCGGCCCGGTCGATCGGATAGATCGTCTGGGCGGAAGCCTGCGAAAGCAGGGCGGCGAAAAGCGAAGCGGCGGCGAGTGTGCGCATGATTGGCTCCTGCGGATTAATTTTGGCACGCTAGACCGGCTGTGTGACAGTTCTGTTGCAAGGTATCGAATTGGGAGGCGATGTTGGCACGCTACCAACTGTTCTATTGGCCGGGCATTCAGGGCCGCGGCGAGTTCGTCCGGCTGGCGCTGGAAGATGCCGGCGCCGCCTATGACGATGTCGCCCGCAAAAAGGGCGGCATGGACAAGATGATGGCGATGATGAAGGGCAAAGAAGGGGACTTGAGCGAAAAGCGTCCACCCTTCGCGCCGCCGTTTCTCAAGTCCGGCAGGCTGGTAATCGCTCAGGTCGCCAACATCCTGTTTTATCTGGGGCCGCGCCTGAAGCTCAGCCCGCGTGACGAGGCCAGCCGGCTGTGGCTGCATGCGCTGCAGCTCACCGTGACTGACTTTGTCAAGGAAGTGCACGACACCCATCACCCGATTGCCACCGGGCTCTATTACGAAGACCAGAAGCCGGAGGCGAAGCAATACGCCCGGAGTTTCCTCAAGGAGCGGGTGCCGAAATATCTCGGTTATTTCGAAAGGGTGCTGGAAAAGAGCGGCGGGCCTTATGTGCTCGGACGCAAGGTGAGTTACGTCGACTTATCATTGTTCCAGCTTGTCGAGGGCCTGCGCTACGCCTTCCCGAAAGCGATGAAGCGCATCGAACGCAAGGTCCCGAAGGTCGTTGACGTGCACGAACGCGTCGCGAAGCGGAAAGGCATCAAGGCCTATTTCGCTTCGGAGCGGCGTATCGCCTTCAACGAAGACGGCATCTTCCGGAATTATCCGGAGCTGGACGACTGATCACCCGTGTGCGTTGAGCGGCTTGCCCTTGATGGTCACGGGCTTGGCCGCGATCAGCGTGAAGGCGATGATGCAGGGCACTGTGCCGTTGTTGACCCAGTTGTGGATGGTGCCGCGCTGCACCAGCACATCGCCGGCCTTGAGATGCACGACGACGCCGTCGTCGAGCTCCATGTCGATCTCGCCGTGCATGACGACGGCGTAGTCGATTGAATCGGTGCGGTGATTGCGCGGCGTCACGCCCGGCCCGTAGCTGACGATGCGGAAGACGGTACCGTTGTCGATGCTGGTCGGAATCGTTTTCTTCGACGGATCGTCGAAGCCGTCATTGCTGATCGGGGAGCCTTCGGTCGACCAGATCACGCTGTAGGCTGCGCCGGGGCGCGGGGCGAACACGTTGCTCACCTGTTCGTCGATCATGACCTTGGCATGGCCCTTGTCATCGTGGCCCGTTACGACGCGGCGAAGCTGCATGTTCGTTCTCCTGAGTTCGTTTTGTTATTCCAGCGGCTCGTCCGCGGTGATCGGCGCCCGCTTCTTACTTTCGTGCCACAGCAGAAACAAGCCGGAAGCGACCACGACGGCAGAGCCCGCCAGCAGGGCCAGCGTCGGGATGTCGCCCCAGACCAGAAAGCCGATGATCAGGGCAAAGACGATGGCGAAGTAATAGAACGGCCCGACCGCCGATGCCGGCGCCAGCGACAACGAGCGCGTCCACCAATACTGTCCGAGGCCGTTGAAGACGCCGTTGATCAGCATCAAGACAAGGTCGTGTGCGGTGGGGTTCGTGTAGCCAAACACCAGCGTCGCGGCCGAGAAGGCGATGGTCAGGAATACCATCTGATACATGGTGAGCGTTTCGGCGGTTTCGGTTTTGCTCATGCCGCGGACCGCGGCAGTCACGCTGCCCAGCAACACCGCGTTGCCGAGCGCAAACAGCGCGCCGGTGCGGAAGCTGTCGGCGCCGGGGCCTGCCACCAGCAGCACGCCGCAGAAGCCGACCAGCAGCGCGCTCAGCCGCGCCACGCCGACTTTTTCCTTGAGCCACAGCGCCGCCAGAAAGGTCGTGAACAAAGGCGCCGAGAAATTGATGGCGACCGCGCCGGCCAGCGGCATCAGCCCGAAGGCGATGATGATGAAGCTCTGCGCCACCGCCTGCGTCGAACTGCGGCCGATATGCTGTTCGATGTGCCGCGTCTTGAAAACCGACCATCCGGCGCGCGGCATGATCAGGAGCGAGCAGATCGCCATCGACCCTAGCGCGCGGAAAAACAGCACTTCGGCAAACGAATAGTGATCGACCTGCCATTTCGACATCGCGCTTGAGATCGAGAACACGAAGGTGGCGCCGAGCATATAGAGAATGCCGAGCGGGACTTTGTCGATACGCTTGTAGGGGCTCATTCCGCGTTCAACGATTCTTCAAGGACGCGCGCCTTCTTGGCGCTCTCGTGCCAGAGCAGGAAGATGCCGGAACCGACGACGACTGCCGACCCGGCCAGCAGGCCGAGGGTCGGGATGTCGCCCCAGATCATGAAGCCGAGCAGCATCGCCCACACCAGCGAGGTGTAGAAGAACGGACCGACCGCGGCGGGGGGCGCCAGCGACAGCGAACGGGTCCACCAATACTGACCGACGCCGTTGATGACGCCGTTACCCAGCAACAGCAGCAGGTCGAACCAGGTCGGCGTCGTGAAGAAGAACGGCAGCGGCAGTGTGAAGGCGACGGCAAGGATGACCATCTGATACATGGTCAGCGTTTCGGCGGACTCAGTCTTGCTCAAGCCCCGTACTGCGGCCGTGACGCTGCCGAACAGCACGGCGTTGCCGAGCGCAAACAGCGCGCCGAGCTGGAAACTGTCGGCGCCGGGGGAAGCCACCAGCAGCACGCCGAGAAAACCCGTGGTCAGCGCCAGCCCGCGTGCCCAGCCGACTTTTTCCTGAAGCCAGAGCGCGGCGAACAGCGTGGCAAACAGCGGCGAGGAAAAATTGATGGCGATGGCGCCGGCCAGCGGCATCATGCTGAAGGCGACCATCAGCGAGCTTTGCGCCAGGCATTGCGTGCCGTTGCGGCCGAGGTGCTGTCCGACACGCTCGGTGCGGAACACGCTCAAGCCGGTGCGTGGCAGGATCAGTGCGGCGGCCACCACCAGCGAACCGTTAGCACGGTAGCTCAGGATCTCGACGACCGAGTAGCTTGTCAGCAGCCATTTTGAGATGGCGCTGGAGACCGCGAACAGCGCAGTGGCGCCAATCATGAGCATGATGCCCATCGGAACGCGGTCGATACGCGCCGGGCGCTGGTCGATGTGGGCGGTCGTCACCGGAGAAGCCTCTAGGCGGGTCGGGACGGTTGCCTAGCACTTTCGGTTGTGAGCGAGCAGGGGCAAATCGGTATGGCGCTATGCACCGGACGCTATGTTGCGGCGCGAAGAGCGGCGCTGTGCGCGCCTAGCTCTCGCAGGACGCGCATTTACAGCCGGTCTTGGCGAAAAACAGCTCCTCGTATTCCTCGCCGTAGTCGATGGTGATCTGCGTACCGGCGGGGATGCGCTTGATGGCGCGGTACATCATGCGGCCGCGCACCGTCTCGGCCTCCGCGTTGGGCTCGCAGGAGTGATTGCAATAGCGCGCAAGGTTGCGCCGCGACGAGCCGTCGATGGTCCAGCGCGAATTGAGTTCGAACAGGTACCGGTTGGCGCGCGTCGACTCGAGTTCCCGTGCTTTGGCGTTCGAGATGAGGCGGCCGGTATACTCGACGATCAACTCGTGCTTCGGGATGGTCTCGGTGGCGAACAGGCCGAGGCCGGTATTCGACCGGCCGACGCGGAACTTTTTCGGCTTCTTCATGCCTTGCGTTTAGCACTCTTCTTGGAGCTCTTGCGGGCGGCGGCGCGCTTGGCCGACCGTTCGCGCTTGAGCCGCGCTTCCTTGCGCTGGCGCTTCAGCCGCAATTCGGCGGCGCGCTTGTTGCGCCGCTTGCGGCAGCGCGAGCACTGGCAGTTCGATTTGCCGATGACGTTCTTGAGGTAGTCGATGCCGTAATCGTAGACGATCTCGTCGCCCGGCTTGATGTTCTTGATGGCGCGGATGAAGACGCGCTTCTTGACGTTGTAGCTGTCGGCGTTCGGATTGCAGGAATGGTTGCCGTAGCGCGCGACGTTGTCGCGGCCGGCGCCGTCGATGGTCCAGCGCTTGTTGATTTCGTAGAGGTAGCGGTTGCCGCCGTTCTCCGCCTTCTGGGCCGCCTTGCCGGTGAGCAGGGGGCCTTTGTACTCGACGATCCGGGCGTTCTTCCTGATCGGCTTGGTGGCGAAAAGGCCAAGGCCGGTACGGGCGCGGCCGACGCGAAAGGGTCTGCGTGACATAGCGGGCTTACGATTCCAGCGGGAACAAGCTGCGAGATTGCAGATGGAATCGGCTGCGTCAATGCTTTGTGACAGGACCGCCAGGCGGTATCCTAAGCCATGTCACAGAACACAGCCGCCTGGCCGGAACTGCCCTATGCCGCCTGGCAAGACACCGCCGCGACCCTGCAACTTTGGACGCAGATCGTCGGCAAGATCCGGCTGACCCAGACCCCCTGGCTCAATCATTCCTGGCACGTCACGCTCTATGTGTCGGCCCGCGGACTTACGACCGGCCCCATGCCTTATGAGGGGCGGACCTTCCAGATCGATTTCGACTTCATCGACCACGTGCTGTGGGTGCGCAGCAGCGACGGCCATTTCCGGCAGTTGATGCTCAAACCCATGAGCGTGGCCGAGTTCTACGCCGACCTGATGATCGCGCTCAAAGAACTGGGGATCGCGGTGGCGATTAAGACCATGCCCTGCGAACTGGCCGACTGTGTCCGCTTTGAGCATGACACCGTGCACGCGTCCTACGACGCCGATGCGGTCAACCGGTTCTGGCGCGTGCTGCTTGCCACCAACCACGTATTCGCGACGTTCCGCACCGGCTTTCTCGGCAAATCGAGCCCGGTGCATTTCTTCTGGGGCTCGTTCGATCTGGCGGTGACACGCTTTTCGGGCCGGACCGCGCCGCGCCATCCGGGCGGGGTGCCGCATCTGCCGAACGCGGTGGCGCAGGAGGCCTATTCGCACGAAGTCTCGAGCGCGGGCTTCTGGCCGGGCTCGCCGGGGCCGGTCGACTATCCGGCGTTCTATTCCTACGCCTATCCGGCGCCCGAGGGCTTTGCCGCGGCCAAGGTGAAGCCCGCGGCGGCGTTCTTTTCCAAGGATCTCGGCGAATTCATTCTGCCTTATGACGCGGTGCGCACGGCTAGCGACCCGGACGCAGCGCTCCTGGATTTCCTGCAAAGCACCTACGACGCGGCGGCCGATCTGGCGAAATGGGACCGCGCCGCGCTGGAATGCGGCTTTGGCCAAGCCGGCAAGGTGAGGGCGCTCTAAGCCGGTTTGAACCTTTGGCCGGCGGCGTGCGACAAAGCTGTAAGACTGTCTCCTTAAAGCGAAGGCGCCGCCGATGACCAAAGCCGGATTGATCGTGGCAGCCACGCTGCTGAGCGCGACTTATGCCTTTGCGGAAGACGCGCCCGGACAGGAGCGGCCGCCGGTCGCCGATAAAGGCGCGACCGCGCAGGAAAACTGCATCGTCGAAAACGACGGCTACATCACCCGCAACGGCAAGCCGATGTTTGTGATCCAGCTCGAAAACAAATGCGCGCAACGCCTGACCTGCAAGGTCTATGCTTACGTCACCAGCCCACGCGGCGCGGTGCAGGGCCATGGCACCATCAGGCTGGCGGCGAAAACCGCCGACTCTCTGCCGAAGGGTATCTTCGCCATGCCGGCCAAGATGACCCGCGGCAATTCGCAATCCGATCGGACCTGCCAACCTTACTGACTCTGAATTTGCCTCACCGAAGCTTCAACACAAGGGACTTGTTATGACCAAAGCTCACCGTATTGCTGGCCTTGCACTCTCCGCTGCCTTTCTCGCGCTCGCCGCGATGCCGGCCTCCGCCGAAACGCTGTTCAAGATCGTCACCGTCAAGGACGACATCACCGTCGGCCTCAACGATGCCGAGCTGAAGGAATTCGGCGACGCCGGCGGCATCGCCAAGGCGATCGCGGCGAAAGGTTCGCTGACGCTGTGGCAATATGCCGTGACCAAGCAGGGCGCCGACAGCGTCGTTGCGCCGCGCGCCAAGGTCGGCGTGCTGGCCAACACTTCGCTGCGCGTCGAGCCGTACAAGCAGCCGTTCAAGGTGCTGCCGCACGAATAAAGAGACAACCATGCGGCGCGCGGTTCTGCTTTCCCGATGAGGAGTGAGCTGGTCCCGGTTGTCTGAACAGATTCTCCGCGTCGATAAGTGGAGCCTCTGCCGGGGTTAGGCTGCCATGCGGATTGGCAGCAGGTTGAAGTAGGCTTGATCTGGTGTCTTGTC
>CAISIV010000172.1 GCA_903885555.1 uncultured Hyphomicrobiales bacterium | reverse complement strand
GCCATCAGTAGTCTTTCATTGCGCGCATGATCTTATCCGAAAACCGGTACCCACTTTTCGGGATCATGCGCGGTTATTCTAACCCCTGTCGCAATGCCGCTGCAGCCGTAACCGGGCCCAGCACAAAGCTCGCGAGAGATAGCGCACAAAGAATGGTAAAAGGTGGGCCGAACGGCGTGGGTCCGACAATGGCCGCGTTGGCCGCGGCGACACCGAAGATCAGCACGGGAATTGTCAGCGGTAAAATCAGTACTGCCAGCAGCAGCCCGCCGCGGCGCAGCGTTACCGACAGCGCCGCGCCGATCAAACCGATGAAGGTGAGCGCCGGTGTGCCGACCAGCAGGGTCAGGGAGACCCAGCCCATCGCACTCATCTCGACATTGAGCATCAGGCCGAGCACCGGCGTGATGATGACCAGCGGCAAACCGGTTGTCAGCCAATGCGCGATGGCTTTGGCGGCCACTGCCAGTTCGAGCGGCATGCGGCCCATCATCAGCAGGTCGAGCGAGCCGTCTTCGTAGTCCGTCGCGAAAAGCCGGTCGAGCGCCAGCAGGCTCGCCAAAAGCGCACCGAGCCACAGGATCGCCGGGCCGATCCGGGCCAGCAGATTGAGGTCGGGGCCGATGGCGAAGGGCATCATCGAGACGACGATCAAGAAGAACAACGCGCCCATCAGCGCGCCGCCGCCAACGCGGACGGACAAGCGGATGTCGCGAATCAGCAAAGCGGCAAAAGCGTTCATGGCGCGCCAAGCTTGAGTTCGCGGGCGCGCTCCAGCCCGATCGGCCCATGTGCTGCGGCGACAATCATGCCGCCGCCCGCCAGATGGGCACGCATCAGCTCCGCCAGCCTGAGTTGCGAAGGCTGGTCGAGCGCCGAGGTGGGCTCGTCGAGCAGCCAGATGGGCCGCGGTACGGCAAGAAGCCGGGCGATCGACAGACGGCGCCGCTGACCGGCCGACAGGTAGGCGGCCGGCAGACTGGCTAGTGGTTCAAGTCCGACGGCGTCGAGTGCCTTGTCGAGTGTGTCCGGGGGACCACCCAGATAGTCCGTCCAGAACCCGATATTTTCACTAACTGAAAGAGAAGGTTTCAGCGCATCCAGGTGACCCAGATAATGCGCCTGTTCGCCGGGAGTGGCTTCCGTCTCGCCGCCGGTCAACGCCAGCGTGCCGGCGGTGACCGCGATCAATCCTGCGATCACACGCAGCAGCGATGATTTTCCTGCACCATTCCTGCCGGTAACAACCAGGGCTTCGCCGCCAGACAGGCTGAAATTCAGCCCGGCAAAGACTTCACGGCCGCCGCGGACACAGGTCAGGTTGGTGCCGGCAAGCTGCATCAGCACCGCCGCCAGCAGCGCGCGGTGCGCAAGTCTGCAATGCAGAAGGAAATCACCGAAATCTTGCGCATCTTTTTAGAACGTTCCCAGTAAATCTGGCGTCCGCCACGAAAAGACCTTATAAGCCCGGAACCGCGGCGTTGCGTCATCCGAATTCGGCCTAAAGTCCCACTGCCACGAAAACTCGTGTCTTGTTAAGACCTTAGGCTGGAACGACGCCGGTGTCCCGGCCGGGAATGGAAACAGCAAACATGGCTTCTCTCGACAGTTTCAAGTGCTGCAGAACCCTCAAGGTTGGTAGCAAGAGCTACGCGTATTACAGCCTCCCGGTCGCCGAAAAGAACGGGCTCAAAGGCATCTCGCGTCTGCCGTATTCGATGAAAGTTCTCCTGGAGAACCTGCTGCGCAACGAAGACGGGCGCACGGTCACCAAGGACGACATCAAGGCGGTCGCCGAGTGGCTCAAGACCAAGAGCTCGACCCGCGAATTCGCTTTCCGCCCCGCGCGCGTGCTGATGCAGGACTTCACCGGCGTTCCCGCTGTGGTCGATCTCGCGGCGATGCGCGACGCCATGAAGGCGCTCGGCGGCGATCCCAAGAAGATCAACCCGCTGATCCCGGTCGACCTCGTCATCGACCACTCGGTCGCCATCACGTTCTACGGCAACAATCAGGCCTTCAAGAAAAACGTCGACGAGGAATATCGCCAGAACCAGGAACGCTACGAGTTCCTAAAATGGGCGCAGCGCTCGTTCGACAATTTCAGCGTGGTGCCGCCCGGCACCGGCATCTGCCATCAGGTCAATCTCGAATACATCTCGCGCGTGGTCTGGACCAAGAAGGACAAGGTCACCGTCGACGGCAAGGCCGTGACGATGGAAGTCGCCTATCCCGACACCGTGGTCGGCACCGACTCGCACACCACGATGGTCAACGGCCTGTCGGTTCTCGGCTGGGGCGTCGGCGGCATCGAAGCGGAATCGGCCATGCTCGGCCAGCCGATGTCGATGACACTGCCTGAAGTCATCGGCTTCAAGCTGTCCGGCAAGCTCAAGGAAGGTCTGACCGCGACAGATCTCGTGCTCACCGTCACGCAGATGCTGCGCGCGCGCGGCGTCGTCGGCAAGTTCGTCGAATTCTTCGGCCCCGGTCTGGCGCATCTGTCGATCGCCGACCGCGCCACGCTCGGCAACATGGCGCCGGAATACGGCGCGACCTGCGGCTTCTCGCCGATCGACGACGACACCATCGCCTTCCTCAAGAATACGGCGCGTCCGCCGGAAACCGTTGCGCTGGTCGCGGCCTACGCCAAGGCGCAGGGCATGTTCCGCGTGAAGACCACGCCGGATCCGATGTTCACCGACGTTCTCAAGCTCGAACTCGGTTCGGTCGAGCCGTCGCTGTCGGGCCCGAAGCGTCCGCAGGATCGCGTCGCGCTCAAGGACGTCAAAACCGGCTTTGCCGGCTCGATGGACAAGGAATTCAACAAGGGTTCCGAGCAGAAAAAGCGCGTGCCGGTCGATGGCTTCAACTCCGACATCGGCCACGGCGACGTCGTCATCGCGGCGATCACCTCCTGCACCAACACGTCGAACCCGGGCGTCATGCTCGCGGCCGGCCTGTTGGCCCGCAAGGCGGCGGCCAAGGGCCTCACCGCCAAGCCGTGGGTGAAGACGTCGCTCGCGCCCGGCTCGCAAGTGGTCGGCGAATATCTCGAGAAGTCCGGTCTGCAGAAGGACCTCGACAAGCTCGGCTTCAACTTGGTCGGCTATGGCTGCACCACCTGTATCGGCAACTCCGGTCCGCTGCCGCCGCAGAACTCGAAGGCCATCAACGACGGCGATCTCGTCGCTGCCGCGGTGCTCTCGGGCAATCGTAACTTCGAAGGCCGCGTCAATGCCGACGTGCGCGCCAACTATCTGGCGTCGCCGCCGCTGGTCGTCGCTTACTCGATCGCCGGCTCGATGAACGTCGACATGCTCAAGGATGCGCTCGGCGTCGATCAGAAGGGCAAGAAGGTTTTCCTCAAGGACATCTGGCCGTCGAACAAGGAAATCGCCGAGTTCATCACCAAGAACGTCACCAAGAAGATCTTCAGCACCAAATATGCCGATGTCTTCAAGGGCGACAGCAACTGGCGCAAGATCACCGTCAAGGGCAGCCCCACTTACGCCTGGAACGACCGGTCGACCTATGTGCGCAACCCGCCCTACTTCGAAGGCATGAAGAAGGTACCGAAGCCGCTCGAAGACATCGTCGATGCGCGCGTTCTGGCTTTGTTGCTCGACTCGATCACGACCGACCACATTTCTCCGGCCGGTTCGATCAAGGAAGCGAGCCCGGCGGGCGAATACCTGCGCGATCACCAGGTGCGTCCGAAGGACTTCAACCAGTACGGCACGCGCCGCGGCAATCATGAAGTCATGATGCGCGGCACCTTCGCCAATATCCGCCTCAAGAACCAGATTTTGCCGGGCGTCGAAGGCGGCTTCACGACGCACTATCCGTCGAAAGAGAAGATGACGATCTACGACGCGGCCATGCGGTACAAAGCCGACAAGGTTCCGCTCGTCGTGTTCGGCGGCAAGGAATACGGTTCGGGCTCGTCGCGCGACTGGGCTGCCAAGGGCTCGCTGCTGCTCGGCATCCGCGCCGTTGTCTGTCAGTCGTTCGAGCGCATCCATCGCTCGAACCTGATCGGCATGGGCATCATGCCGCTGGTATTCGAGGAAGGCACGTCCTGGCAGACGCTGGGTCTCAAGGGCGACGAGCAGGTCACGATCCGCGGCCTGCATGGCGAACTGAAACCCCAGCAGAAGCTGATGGCCGAGATCGTCTCCGGCAACGGCACGCTCAAGCGTGTTCCGCTGCTCTGCCGTATCGATACGGCGGACGAACTCGATTACTACAAGAACGGCGGCATCCTGCAGTACGTGCTTCGTCAGCTCGCCGGCTGATCGAGGCCGCTGCCCACTACCGCGATGTGCCACTCACCTCGAAGTGAGTGGCAGGTGATGGGCGAGGCGCTTTATAAGCCTCGTGGGAGGGGGATCGTGGGTTTGCAATGAACTATCGCCACATCACCTTTGCCGCCGTATTTGCCTGCACGTCGCTGGCCGCACCGGCTTTTGCCGAACCGCGCGCCGTCATCGAGCTGTTCACCAGCCAGGGCTGCTCTTCTTGTCCGGCCGCCGACAAACTGCTCGGCGAACTGGCGCAGGATCCGTCGCTGCTGACTATGAGTCTCGCGGTCGACTACTGGGATTACCTCGGCTGGAAGGACACTCTGGCGGTACACGGGCATACCGTGCGGCAGCGCGCCTATGCCGACGCGCGTGGCGACCGCGAAGTCTATACGCCGCAGGTCGTGATCAACGGCGTCGTCCATGTCCTCGGCAGCGACAAGGCGGCGATCGAAAAGGCCATCACGCAATCGCGCAGCACGGCTTCGCCGCTGAAGCTTCCGGTCACCGTCACTGTCGCCGACGGCAAGGTCACCGTCAACGTGCCGGCCGCCGCCGAGAATCAAGGCGCCAACCAAACAGCCGATATCTGGCTCTGTCCGATCACAGGCAAAACCCCGGTCGCTATCGGCCGCGGCGAGAACAGCGGCAAGACGCTGACGTACAACAACGTGGTGCGGCGCTGGGTGAAGCTCGGCGAATGGACCGGCAAGGCCGCCAGCTTCACAGTGCCGCTCGCCGATTTGCCGAAGGACGATACGTCGCTTGCCGATATCGACCGGGTTTCCGTGATCGTGCAGAGCGGCAGCGCCGCCAAGCCCGGCATGATGCTGGGCGCCGCGACCACGACGCTGCACTAGTTTTCTTTCCCCGCCATTGCGCTTCACGCGAAAAAAAGGGCCGGCGATTTGCCGGCCCTGAGACTTGGGGATTGAACCTACTCTAAAAACGCAACTCACCTGGCCCGGTCGGCTAGCCCCGGGGGGCTGGGGGCTGAGGAATCCGGAACTAACCGGACCGGGCCTTG
>CAISIV010000171.1 GCA_903885555.1 uncultured Hyphomicrobiales bacterium | reverse complement strand
GCGCGAGGGCCGCGCGGCGCTTTATGTCGACGGCGCCAAACTCGACAGCAAAGCGCGCAGCGCGCTCGAAGAACTCGCCGACGTGCGCACGCCGGACGACCTGGCGCGCGATCTCGGCAAGATGAAGGACAAGACCGTGCGGCTCGACCAGGCCAGCGCCGCCGACGCGCTGTCGCGGTTGCTGAGCGAGCACGGCGGCAAGCCGGCCCGCGGCGCCGACCCGATCGCGCTGATGAAAGCCGTGAAGAATCCGGCCGAGATCGCCGGCATGAAGGCCGCCCACATCCGCGACGGTGCGGCGATAGTGCGTTTTCTGGCCTGGCTCGACCGCGAGGCGTTGTCCGGCAAGCTCACCGAGATCGCCGCAGTGGAAGCGCTGGAAGATTTCCGCCGCGACAGCGGCCTGTTGAAGGACATTTCCTTCCCGACGATTTCCGGCAGCGGGCCGAACGGCGCGATTGTGCATTACCGCGTCACGAAAAACTCGAACCGCGTCATCGGCACCAACGAACTGTTCCTGATCGATTCCGGCGCGCAATACGAGGACGGCACCACCGACATCACCCGCACCGTCGCCATCGGCAAGCCGACCGACGAGATGCGCGACCGATTCAGCCGCGTGCTCAAGGGCCACATCGCCATTGCCACCGCGGTGTTTCCGGACGGCACCAGCGGCGCGCAACTCGATTCGCTGGCGCGCGTGTCGCTGTGGCAGGCGGGGCTCGACTTCGACCACGGCACCGGCCACGGCGTCGGCAGCTATCTGTCGGTGCACGAAGGCCCGGCACGCATTTCCAAGCTCGGAGCGGTGCCGCTCAAGCGCGGCATGATCCTGTCCAACGAGCCCGGCTATTACAAAACCGGCGCCTATGGCATCCGCATCGAGAACCTCGTGCTGGTCACCGCCGCCCCCGCGCCGGAGGGCGCCGAGAAACCGCTCAATGAATTCGAGACGCTGACGCTGGCGCCGATCGACCGGCGGCTGATCCTGACGCGGATGCTGACGGCCAAGGAGCGAGCCTGGATCGACGCCTATCACACGCAGGTTCAGGCAGCGCTGTGGCCCTTGCTGGATGCGCCAACGCAGGCCTGGCTCGACGCCGCGACCCGGCCGCTCGGCAACGGCTGATGGACGCCCGCGCCTCGCTTAAAGAAAAGGCTAAACAGGGGACGCCGTGGCGTCTGCTGGCACTGCTGATGGCCATGACCGCCATAGGCCCGGCGACGCTCAACATGATGGTGCCCGCGCTCCCGGGGCTTACGACAACGCTCCGCACGGATGCCGGCACGGTGCAACTGACGCTGTCGCTGTTTTTGCTCAGTCTGGCCAGCGCCCAGCTCCTGCTCGGACCGTTGTCCGATCGCTTTGGCCGCAGGCCGGTCGTGCTCGGCGGCATCGCCATCACCGTTCTGGCGTCGCTCGCCGGCCTCGCCGCGACATCGATCCACGCCCTGATCGCCGTGCGCATCCTCCAGGCGATCGGCGCGGCGACCGGCATCGTCATGAGCCGCGCCATCATCCGCGATCTGTTCGACCGCAATCGCGCCGCCGCCATGATCGGACTTGTCACCACCGCGATGGTGATCGCGCCGATGGTATCGCCGATGATCGGCGGCATTCTCGACACAACGTTCGGCTGGCAGGCGATCTTTCTCTTCATCACGTGCTTTTCAGCGATCGTGTGGGTGTGGGCGGCCGCGACCCTGCCGGAAACGCGGCCCGAGGGCTTTGAGCATACGCCCGGCGTCCTTGCGCACGACACGCGTATCCTTCTCGGCAACACAAAGTTCCTCGGCTATGTGCTGGCCGCCGCGCTCGGCTCGGGGCCGTTCTTCACCTTTCTGGGCGCTGGCCCTTACATCGTCGTGACGATGATGGGACGTGCATCGGTCGAATTCGGATTCTGGTTCGCGCTGACATCGCTTGGCTATATGGGCGGCAATTTCACGGTGTCGCGACTGTCGCAACGGTTCGGTGTCGACGCGCTGATCTTGGCTGGCATTGGCATCGAATTCGCCGGAGCCATCCTGACCATCGTCTTGATCGCCATTGCGCCCGATGGCGGGCCCATCATCATCTTCGTGCCGCAGGCCATCATCGCATTCGGCAATGGCCTGATGCTGCCAAACGCCATCGCGGCGGCGGTCAGCATTCGCCCGCAGGCCGCCGGCACAGCCTCGGGCATTACCGGCTTTACACAGATGGCGATCGGCGCGGCAGCGACGCAGGCAGCCTCGATCATGATCAGCCATGTCGCGACGCCGATGCCGATGGCCTGGATGCTGCTGGCAATGGCGGTGGCGAGCGGTCTGGCGTTCGCCCTGCTGGCGCGGCGCTAGCCGATCAGCTTCAGCCACTCGTCTTCGGTGAGCACCTGGACGCCGTGCTTCTTGGCTTCGGCGAGCTTGGAGCCGGCGCCGGGACCGGCCACCAGGAAGTCGGTCTTCTTCGACACCGAGCCCGCCGCCTTGGCGCCGAGCCGTTCGGCGGTGGCCTTGGCCTCGTCGCGCGTCATCTTTTCCAGCGCGCCGGTAAAGACCACCGTTTTGCCGGCGATGGGACTGTCGGTCTTCGGCTTCTCGGCATCGAGGATGGTGACCTGCTTGGTCAGCCGTTCGACGATGCCGCGATTGTGGCTCTCCTTGAAATAGGCCGCCACCGCGGCGATCACAGTGTCGCCGATCTGATCCAGCGCATCCATTTCGGCGATGGCCTCCTCGTCGCCCTTGGCGACCTTCAGGGACGCATCGTGAAACGCCTGCCACGAGCCGTAACCGCGCGCGAGCGCCAGCCCTGTCGTTTCGCCGACATGGCGTATGCCGAGCGCGTAGATGAAACGATCAAGCGCGATCTCGCGGCGCTCATCGATGGCCGCGAACAGATTGCGCACCGAGGTCTCGCCGTAGCCTTCCAGTTCTTCGAGCTTGAGTTTGTTGTTCCTCGCCCGCAGCGTGAAAATATCGCCGGGCTCCTTGATCCATTCGTTCTCGAAGAACAACTGGATCTGCTTTTCGCCGAGGCCCTCGATATCGAAAGCGCGGCGCGACACGAACAGCCGCAAATGTTCGATCTTCTGATAGGGACACGCGAACTCGCCGCTGCAGCGGGCCCGCGCTTCCTCTTCGCCGGTGGCGGTTTCGCCGCGCACCACGTCGGTGTGCAGCGGGCACGGACACTTCTTCGGGAAGCGATATTCCTTGGCATCCTTCGGCCGCTTGTCGAGCACGACATCGACCACCTGCGGGATGACGTCGCCGGCGCGCTGGATGATGACCGTGTCGCCGATGCGGATGTCGCGGCCTTCGCGCAACGGCTCGCCGTCGCCGCCGATGCCTTTGATGTAGTCCTCGTTGTGCAGCGAGACGTTCTGCACGATGACGCCGCCGACGCCGACCGGTTCGAGCTTGCCGACCGGCGTGAAGGCGCCGGTGCGGCCGACCTGGATTTCGATGTCGTTGAGCACGGTGACGGCGCGCTCGGCCGGAAATTTGTGCGCGATGGCCCAGCGCGGCGTGCGCGACACGAAGCCGAGGCGCTCCTGCCAGTCGAGCCGGTCGATCTTGTAGACGACGCCGTCAATGTCGTAGTCGAGCCTGGCACGCTGCAGTTCGATCTTGCGGTGGAACGCCAGCAGTTCCTCCACTGAATTGCAGATTTTCGTCAGTGGATTGGTGGTGAAGCCGCACTTTTCGAACCACGCGATCATGCCGGACTGCGTGTCGGCCGGCATCTCGCTGATCTCGCCCCAGGCATAGGCGAAAAAGCCGAGCGGCCGTGACGCGGTGACGGTCGGATCCTTCTGGCGCAGCGAGCCCGCCGCCGAGTTGCGCGGATTGGCGAAAATGGTGTCGCCGGCGGCTTTCTGGCGCTCGTTCAGCTTCAGGAAGTCGGCCTTGGTCATATAGACCTCGCCGCGCACTTCCAGCACCGGCGGGATATGCTTGCCCTTGAGCTGCTGCGGCACTTGCTTGAGCGTCCTGATATTGGTGGTGACATCCTCGCCTTCGGCGCCATCGCCGCGCGTCGCCGCCGTGATCAGTTCGCCGCCCTCGTAGCGCAGCGACATCGACAGACCGTCGATCTTGGGCTCGGCGGAAAAGGCGATTGGCTCGTCTTCCGATAGTTTGAGGAAGCGGCGAATGCGGCCGACGAATTCGACGACGTCCTGTTCGGCAAAGGCGTTGTCGAGCGACAGCATCGGCACCGCGTGCCGCACTTTCTTGAAGCCGCGCGCCGGCGCGGCGCCGACCTTCATCGTCAGCGATTCAAACGTACGCAAATCGGGAAAGCGCGCCTCGATGGCGTTGTAGCGCTTGCGCAGCTCATCGTATTCCGCGTCCGAGACGGTCGGCCTGTCCTGCTGGTAGTAACGCTTGTCGTGCTGCTGGATTTCGATCTGCAGCCGCGCGTATTCCTCTTTCGCCTGCTTCGCCGTGAGCAGGTCGACGGGGGTCTTGTCGGTTTTGACTTTGGACTTGCTGCTCTTCGCCATTTTACTCTTCACGATGGCGGACGACTACGACGCCGCCTTGATCAGGCGTTCGGCGGCGGCGCGGGCCTCGTTGGTGATTTCGGCGCCGGCCAGCATGCGGGCGATTTCCTCGCGGCGGCGGTCTTCGGCGACTTCGGTCACGCGCGTGGCGACACGTTTGCCCTTCTCCAGCGCATCCTTGCTGATGACGTAATGCCGGTCGGCCTGCGCCGCCACCTGCGGCGCGTGCGTCACGGCCAGCACCTGAACGCCACGCGCCAACCGCCCCAACCGTGAACCGATGGCGTCGGCCACCGCGCCGCCGACCCCGGTATCGATTTCGTCGAACACCAGCGTGGGCGCCGAGCCGCGATCGGCCAGCACCACCTTGAGCGCCAGCAGAAAGCGCGCGAGTTCGCCGCCGGAGGCGATCTTCATCAGCGGGCCCGGCTTGGTGCCCGGGTTGGTCTGCACCCAGAACTCGACGCGGTCGATGCCGTTCGGCCCGGCTGCGGCGGCATCGGTGTCGATCTGCGTCGTGAAAGTCGCGCGCTCCAGCTTGAGCGGCTTGAGCTCGGCGTTGACGGACTTATCGAGCGCGGCGGCGGCCTTCACGCGCGCCTTGGACAGAGCCTCGGCGCTCTTGCGGAAATCGGCATCGGCCTTGGCAACGGCCGCAACCAGCGTTTTCAACTGCGCCTCGCCGGCGTCGATCAAGGCGATGTCGTTGTTATATTTACGCGCCAGCGCCGCGAGATCGTCGACCGGCACATTGTATTTGCGGCCGGCGGCGCGCAGCGCAAACAGCCGCTCTTCGTTGCGCTCCAGTTCGGCCGGATCGAAATCGGCGGCGCGCAGCGCAGCCTCGAGATGGCCGCGGGTCTCCTCCAGCGCGTTGAGCGCGACGTCGAATGATTTCACCGCGGGTTCGACCAGCGATGGCGCCTGCGCGCCACGGCGTTCGAGGCGCCGGATGGCAGCCGAAAGATCCGGCACCGATGATTTCGGGCCCGCGATGACGTCGTAAGCGTCGCGCAGATCGCCGGCTACTTTTTCCGACTGCATCATCACGGTGCGGCGCGTGGCGAGCGTTGTCTCCTCGCCCGGCTGCGGCGCCAGCTTGTCGAGTTCGTCGACCGAATGGCGCAGCCAGTCACTCTCGCGCTTGGCGCGTTCGACTTCGGCGCGGTGGCTGTCAGCCGCCTCATGCGCGGCGCGGCGGGCATCCCACAGGGTCGTGACCTTGGTGGCATCATCTTCGAGCGCGCCGAAAGCATCGAGCAGGCTGCGATGGGTCGAGGCATCGACCAGCGCGCGGTCGTCATGCTGGCCGTGGATCTCAACCAGCGCGCTGCCGAGCTGGCGCATCACCTGCACGCTGACCGGCTGATCGTTGACGAAAGCACGGGTGCGGCCGTCGGATAACTGAACGCGGCGCAGGATCAGTTCGTCGTCGCCAGTAATATCGTTGGCTTTGAGCAACGCACGGGCCGGATGCCGAGCCGACACTTCGAAGACGGCAATGACCTGGCCCTGCTCCACGCCCTGGCGCACCAGATTCTGGTCGCCGCGGCCGCCCAGCGCCAGCGCAAAGGAGTCGAGCAATATCGACTTGCCGGCACCGGTCTCGCCGGTGAGGACCGCGAGGCCCTTGGCGAAATCGATGTCGAGCCGGTCGATCAGCACGATATCGCGAATGGAGAGACGGGAGAGCATAAAACGGCAGATCCTATCGGCCTCGTCATGCCCGGACTTGTTCCGGGCATCCACGCCTTACAGATTCGCCATCATTAAAGACGTAGATGGCCGGCACAAGGCCGGCCATGACGCTGTGAATGAATATGACAGCCGGGTCTCAGCCCAGCCCGACCTTCTTGAAGGCCTTGCTGATCCAGGAGCCCTTATTTTCGGCCACCTGGCCGCCACCGCTGGTCACCAGCGTATAGGCGTGGCGATACCAGTCGCTGTCGGGGAAGTTATGGCCGAGCACGGCCGCCGCCGTCTGCGCCTCGTCGATGATGCCGAGCGCCATATAGGCCTCGGTCAGGCGCATCAGCGCCTCTTCGACGTGACGCGTGGTCTGATATTTGGTGACCACGACTTTGAAGCGGTTGATGGCGCCGGTGTATTCCTTGCGCTCCAGGTAATAGCGGCCGGTCAGCATTTCCTTGCCGGCGAGCTGGTCTCGCGCAACCTGCATCTTCTGCTTGGCGCTGACGGAATATTCGCTGCCCGGATATTTGCGAGACACCTCCTCAAGCGCTTCGAGCGCCTTGTCGGTGCGGGCCTGGTCGCGGGTGATGTCGGGGATTTCGTCGTAATAGGAGGCGCCGATCAGGTACTGCGCATAGGCCGCATCCTGACTGCCCGGATGCAGCGAGATGTAGCGCTTGGCGGTACTGACGCTCTCTTCGTACTGCCCGGATTCGTAATAAGCGTAGGACGACATGATCAACGACTTGCGCGCCCATTCCGAATAGGGGTGCTGCCGGTCGACTTCCTCGAATTTCTTGACGGCTTCCTTCGGGTCTTTCTTCTGATTGAGAAGATAGAGGCCCTCGTTGTAGAGCCGGTCAGCCGGCTCGTCGGGCGCGACGTCGTCTTTCTTGCCGAACAGATCGAAGCTCGAGCAGGCGCCCAGGCTCAAGGCCAGCAGCACGCCAAGCGCGGCCTGCGCAATACGCGACCGGCTGGCCGGAACCGATTTCGACACAAACAGCATGGACGCGCTCGATCCGTTCCCCGACAGGTCCGGGCATCTTACCCGGTAACCCCTTAATTCCGCGATGATTTAGACGAAAAAGCGCGGGCCCGCCAAATTTATTGAAGCATTGGGATTACGCAGACATTCAGCCCGGATTAAGGCGGAGGGTTAACTCTAAAACCGCTTGATTTTATTAGACTTCAGGGCTGTAGGCCGGAACGGCAACCGCGGCGCCGATATCGGCATGACCGCGGGCCCGGCGCACCGGCGCTTCAGCCGGGAATTCGACCACGCGCCAGGCGCTGCGGTCGGCCATCAGCGCCGACAGCACGGCGTGATTGAGGTTATGGCCGCCACGGACGGTCTTGTAGGCGGCCAGCAGCGGCTGACCGGCCAAGGCCAGATCGCCGATGGCATCTAGAACCTTGTGGCGCACGCACTCGTCGGCAAAGCGCATGCCTTCCGGATTGAGCACGCGGTCCTCGCTGATCACCAGCGTGTTGGCGAAGTTGGCACCGAGCGCGTAACCGGCGCTCCACAATTTGGCGACGTCCTTCATGAAGCCGAAGGTACGAGCGCGCGCGATTTCTTTGCGGAAGGTGTTGGGCTCGATGTCGAGCGCCATGGCCTGCTTGCCGATCAGCGGGTGGTCGAATTCGATTTCGGCCTCGACGCGGAAACCGTGGCTGTAGGGCCGCAGTTCGCCGAAAGCCTTGTCCTTGGCGACGCGGACCGGCTTGAGCACTTCGATGTAGCGGCGCGGCTGCGCGCGCGTGGTCAAACCGGCCTGATCGAGCGCATCGACAAACGCCGCGGCGCTGCCGTCCATGATCGGCACTTCCGGCCCATCGATCTCGACGATGACGTTGTCGACGTGCAGACCGCGCATCGCCGCGAGCAGATGCTCGGCGGTCGAGCAGATCGGGCCCTTGGCATCGCCAAGCACGGTCGCGAATTCGGTGGCGGTCACGGCGCGGACGTCGGCGCGCACTTCGCGCTCGATCGAACCGTCAGCCGACACGCGGCGGAAAATAATGCCTTCGTCGTCGCGCGCGGGATTCAACGTGAGGGTGACGGGCAAACCGGAATGCACGCCGATGCCGGACACGGCAATCTGGTCGCGCAACGTGGTCTGCTTGGCGCTCTTCATCTACCCCATACCCGCCGTTACGCAACGCGCACCGTGCGGGTCCCATCCATGACCCCACCGGGGCCACATTGCTGCCTTCAACTCGATACGCCCGAAGGTAGTGGCGGTAACCCCCAAGGACTCGAAAAGTCCCTTTGACCGCCAGAACTTAGGCCCAAGCCCCGGCCCTCGCCAACTCACGGTTTCTTACCAACTGTTACGCATTTATGCCGCATTTTTACACGTTCGGCGCGCCGCGACGCTGGTTTACGTTACCGACGTTGCAGCCGTTATTTCCAGGATTGTGACAGCAGAGGCGGCACAAGCACGCCACATATTTCAAAAATGTTTAATGCATTCAAATACTTGACGCAAATCACAAAGAATTACAGTTAATTACGGTCCCCGCCCCGGTTTGGCCGGAGCGGGGAACCGTAACAAGCCTAGTTAGCCTGCCGGCGCAGGAACGCCGGAATGTCGAGTTGGTCCTCGTCCGCCGAATTATGCACAGTTGTTGGGCGGCCGTGGGTGTCGAGACCTTGCGGTGCAGCACGCCGGGCATATTCCGAGACCGGATCCGCCGGCCGGCCTTCAGGCTGGCGGGCGGTCGGTCGCGGCGCCGGACGATCGAACTGCGGCATTGCGCGAGCGGTCCGCGGCGCCGGCGGGGCCTCCGCCTCCTCCGGTTTGCGGCCGAGGCCGACCGAGGCCAACCGCTGCATCAGCGACATACGGCGCTTTTCCGGGTGATCGTCGGAAACTTCACCGCGCTGGGCCCGCATTTCGTTCTGGCCGGGCAACGGCAGTTCGTCGATCCGTGGCATGCGCGGCGGGCGCATGGTGCGTTCCGGAGCCGGCGGGATGAAGGCGGCCGGCATCGGCATTTCCATCTGCGGCGCCTGCTCGGCCACCGGCTCGAACAGCGACGGCTTGACCGGCATCGGCCGGATCGAAACTTCTTCGTGGGTCGCAGCCGGCGCCGGCATCAGCGCGGCGGCAACCGCGGCATGCGCCGCCGATTCAACCGAGGCAGAGGCCGTGGCCGGCGTCGTCAGGCGCTCGACACGGTCGGCAATGCGCTTGGACTCGTTGCGCATCTTGCCGGCGAGTTCCTTGAGCGCGCTTTCGGCCGGAGCCGCCTGGCGCGGGGCGTTGGCATGGTCGATGCCGGTCGCCACGACGGAGACGCGGATGATGCCTTCGAGGGTTTCGTCGAAGGTGGCGCCGACGATGATGTTGGCGTCCTGGTCGACTTCCTCGCGGATGCGGGTGGCGGCTTCGTCGACTTCATAGAGCGTGAGGTCTTTGCCGCCGGTGATCGAGATCAGCAGGCCGCGGGCGCCCTTCATCGAGGCGTCGTCGATCAGCGGATTGGAGATCGCGGCTTCGGCCGCGGACAGCGCCCGCTTCTCGCCGGAGGCTTCGCCGGTGCCCATCATCGCCTTGCCCATTTCGCGCATGACGGCGCGGACGTCGGCGAAATCGAGGTTGATGAGGCCATCCTTGACCATCAGATCGGTGATGCAGGCGACGCCCGAGTAGAGCACCTGGTCGGCCATCGCGAAGGCGTCGGCGAAGGTGGTCTTTTCGTTGGCGACGCGGAACAGGTTCTGGTTCGGGATCACCAGCAAAGTGTCGACCACTTTATGCAGTTCGACGATGCCCGCTTCGGCAAAGCGCATGCGGCGGGCGCCTTCGAAGTGGAACGGCTTGGTGATGACGCCGACAGTGAGGATGCCGAGTTCGCGGGCAACCTTGGCGATGACGGGAGCGGCTCCGGTACCGGTGCCGCCGCCCATGCCGGCGGTGACGAACACCATGTGCGCGCCCGAGAGATGATCGCGGATTTCGTCGATCACTTCCTCTGCGGCGGCGCGGCCGACTTCAGGCTGCGAGCCTGCGCCGAGACCTTCGGTCACCTGCGTGCCCATCTGGATGATGCGTTCGGCTTTCGACAGCGTCAGCGCCTGCGCATCGGTGTTGGCGACGACAAAGTCGACGCCCTGCAGACCGGCCGTGATCATGTTGTTCACGGCATTGCCGCCGGCGCCGCCGACGCCAAAAACGGTAATACGCGGCTTCATCTCGTGGATATCAGGGATCTTCAGGTTGATGGTCATTTGGTTGCCTTTTGTAATGCACGGGCAGCAGGCTCGAACGAAGCGCAGGATGCGCAAACGCCTTTGCACGCCGCCGAATGAACCGGTCCGCACCCGGTCCCTTCGAGGTGAGTTGTGTGGGTCAGAAGCTCTCGCGCAGCCATCGTCCGACCCGTGCCATGTAGCCGCCAGTTCCTGTCATCAATTGCCGCGTTCGCCGCGGTTCGAAGTGTTCAAGATGCGCCGCCTGCGGGAAGACCAAGAGGCCTGCCGCCACGGCGAACGCCGGACTTTTTGCCGCTTCCGGAAGTCCCGCCAGTCCGAGCGGCCGTCCGATACGCACAGGCCGGCGCAAGATGCGCGCGGCTAAATCAGCAATGCCCGAGAGCTGGCTGCCGCCGCCCGTCAGGACAACACGGCCGCGCGGCTCCGCGGCAAAGGGCGAGGCCGCAAGGCGGTCCCGCACCATTTCCAGAATCTCTTCGACCCGCGGCTTAACGATCCGCACCAAACCCGCCCGTGAAACGAACTGCGGCGGCTCGCGCTCATCGTCGCCGACCGGCGGCACCGTGATCATGTCGCGCTCATCCGAACCACCGGTCAAAACACTGCCATAAATCGCTTTAATTCGCTCGGCATCGGAGATGCGGGTGTTGAGACCGCGGGCCAGATCCATCGTCACGTGATGACCGCCCAAGGCGAAGCCATCGGCATGGACGAAGCGACCGCCGGAGAACACGGCCATGGTCGTGGTTCCAGCGCCCATATCGATGCAGGCGGCGCCGAGATCGGCTTCGTCGTCGGCCAGACAGGCCAAACCGGCCATGTAGGGCGCGGCGACCAGGGCTTCAATGGCCAAATGGCTGCGTTCGACGGTCAGCATCAAATTGCGGACGGTGGCGACATCGGCCGTCACCATATGCATGTCGACGCCGAACTTGTGGCCCAGCATGCCGCGCGGCTCGCGGATGCCCGCAGCGGCGTCCAGCGCGTAGCCAATGGGCAGCGAATGCAGCACGGCGCGCCCGTCGCGCACCGAATGACGGGAGGCGGCGCCCAGCACCCGGGCGATATCGCCATCGGTGACCGCGCCGCCGGACAATTCCACATTGGCGACAAAGCGCTCGCTGCCGAGACGGCCCCCGGACATCGACACCACGACGGATTCGAGCTGCACGCCGGCCATGTTCTCGGCGATATCGATGGCCTGGCGGGCCATCGCTTCGGCTTCGTTGAGATCCACCACCGTGCCGGCCTTCATGCCGCCAGCCGCGGTGTGGGCAAAACCCAGGATGCGCACGCCGTGGCTGCGGCGGCGCAGCACGTCCTGCGGCGCCTGCGGCTCGAGCCTGGCGATCAGACACACGATCTTGCTGGTGCCGATGTCGAGACCGGCGACCACGGCCGCCTTGGTCGGCGACACCGGCCGCATTTTCGGGGTGACGCCAAAACGGAGAACCGTCATGCGTCGGTCCCCTTCGCGGTCTTGGCCTTGCGAATTTTTTCGGCGGCCTTGACCGCTTCGTCGCGCACCGCGGCGGACGTGTCGGATTGCCGCACGGTGACGCGGTCGGACAGCCGCAGATCGATCGCGACGATGTCGCGGGCGAGCAACTTCTTGGTGCGATTGAGATCGACCAGCGTCGTCAGCGCGCGTTCGGTCTCGCGCTCGGGCAGCAGCACTTCGACGCCGCCTTTAAGATGCAGGTTCCAGCGCCGCTCGGCGACCAGCACCGAGGATTCGACCGACGACGCGATGTCGGGATAGCGCGCCAGCACGTTGAGGAAATCCTGGCCGGCCTTTTCGGCGCCGGGGCCGATCAGCTGCGGCAACGACGCGAAGCGCTGCGGCACATGCGGCTCAAGCACGATGCCATCGGCGGAAATCAGCGAGACGCGGCCGGCCTTCTGCCACAGGGCGAAGGCTGCGCGTTCCTTGATCTCGATGCGCAGGCGGCTCGGATAAAGCTTGAGCACCGTGGCCTCGGCGACCCAGGGATTGGCCAGCAGCCCGGCGCGCATCTTGGCGGCGTCGAGGAGGAGCAAGGATGAACGGTCGGTGACGCCGGCCGAGGCGAGAATGTCGTCGCGGGAGACTTCCTGCTGGCCGGTCAGCGCGACTTCGGTGATGCCGAAGCCGGCGACGATGGCCGCCTGATTGCAAAAGTCCTGCACCTGCGCGGTGATTTCCTGGACGTGCTCGCCCTTGACCGCGCCGTAGCTGGCGCTGGCGAGCAGCAGCATCGCCGCGGCCGAAGAACCGGCGCCGCGCGGCACGGGAAATTCGATGATCGCGTTGAACCAGCGCCGCACGGTGCGAAACGTCTGGTTCGAGGCAAACCAGACGTGCGCGTGCGCCCGCTGATCGAGGGCGCGCCGTCTCAGTTTGGGCTTGAGCGATTGAGCGAAGCTTGCCCGACCATCCATCGCGACCGGCTCTTCAAGTTAGGCCCATGCGGGGCCGCAAACTCTTCGAAGTCTCTCGGCAGCGTGGTCTTAGGTCACCCCTTGCTTGCGCGGCTCACCGCGCGGCAAAGGCTCAAGAAACGCCGCCAATGCCTAGTCTTGGGGCGCTTTGGTAAACGATTAGTAAAGTTTAACGGAAATTAGCGGGTTCCCGGTAAGTTATGGGCAGACGCAATCACCGGCGCTTTTCCGCCAGCCTCGCACCGCGATTTCGCTTTCCTTGACGACAAGAACAAAAGATGAACAAATCTTTGGGACACGTCCAGCAGGACTCAATGTCGAAACCGAAAAAGGATTGCCCATGAGTGAGCAGGACGAAGCCGAATACATCTCGCAGAATTTTGGCGTTTCACTCTCCGCCGCTTTGAAGATCGTTCAGAAGAAGAGAAAAAAACGTGTCGACCGATGACGCCATCCGCCAGGTCCTGGACATCTGCAAGGGCGACTACAAGGCCGCCCTTCGGCTGGTTCTTATCGCCAACCAATTCTACGAGGAGGAAATCCGGCTTCTGAAGGAAGAAGCGTCGGCGGGCTATGCGAGAGGAAAAATCCGGAAGCCAAAAGCAAGCTGAACTTGATCTCTCGCTACACCGCCACGGCGGTGGCGTCGTAGGCGTAGAGCCATTCCATCCGCTCGCGGACGCGCACCTGTTGCCATTCGCGCGCGACTTCGGTTGCCACGGCGCCGCCGTCGGCCAGCGCCGGACTGAACACCTGGCGGCAATTGTCGGCCGCCTTCTTCACCACCGTGGCCGTACGCTCGCGGCGAATCTCCTCGTAGCGCGCGAAGGCGGTCGCCGGATCGTCGAAATATTTCGCCAGACACGCCGCGACGATGTAGCCGTCCTCGATCGACATGACGCCGCCCTGGCCGAGAAACGGCAAGGTCGGATGGCACGCATCACCCAGCAGCGTGATGCGGCCTTTGCTCCACGCCGGCATCGGCCCGCGCACCATCAGCGCCCATTTGTAGGGCGTCGCGATGCGGCCGATCATCTCGTGCACATCGCTGTGCCAGCCGCGGAAGTCGTTGGCGAGTTCGCCGGTCGTGCCTTGCGTCACCCACGACTCCACCTGCCAGTCGTCGCGCTCGATGAAGGAGATGAAGTTCATGATCTCGCCGCGGCGCACCGGATAGTGCAGCACGTGGCCGTTCGGACCGAGCCAGTTGACGCCCTGCATCCCGCGCAAGTGCGGCGGCAGCTCGCTCATCGGGACAAGCCCGCGCCACGCCACGACGCCGGTGAATTCGGGCCTGGAGGCGCCGAACAGTTCGGCGCGCACCTTCGAATGAATGCCGTCGGCGCCGATGATGAAGGGCGCTGCCGCCTTGGCGCCGCTCTCGAAAGTCACTTCGGCCTGCTCGGCCGTCTGCGCGACGGACACGGCGCGCATGTCGAGATGGAATGCACCGGGCTTGATCGCTTGCACCGCATCGACCAGCAGGCTGTGCAGATCGCCGCGGTGGAGCATGACGTGCGGCGTGCCGTAGCGCTGGCGCGTCACCGCGCCGAGATCGAACCAGTCCCAGCTCTCGCCGGTCTGCCAGTGGCGGATCACGCGCTTGGCCGGAAGAACCTGCACGCGATTGAGCGCGTCTTCGAGACCGAGCGCGTAGAGCACGCGCGTGCCGTTCGACGAAATCTGGATGCCGGCGCCGACTTCGCGCAGCTCAGCTGACTGCTCGTAAACTTCGACGTCAACGCCGCGCTTGAGCAATGCGAGGGCCGCGGCAAGGCCGCCGATGCCGCCGCCGACGATGACAACTTTGTTCGACGCCGCCATTTGCTGGGTTACCGCTCCGCCGGCGCCTTGCGCAGGATGTCGGTCCACTTGGTGATTTCGTTTTGAATGTAGGTCGCGGCGAAGGCCTGGCCGATCTCACGCGGCGGAATGATGCCGATCTCGTCGAGACGTTTGCGCAACGCTGGGTCCTTTACTGCCTTGGCAAAGGCCTTGTTGATCGCGTCGATGGCTTCCGGCGGCGCGCCTTTCGGCGCCAGCATGGCGACCCAGGTGGCGGCTTCGTAGCCCTTCAGGCCCAGCTCATCGAGCGTCGGAACGTCCGGCATGCGCTGCCAGCGCTCCAGCGACGACACCGCGACCGGCGTCACTTCGTGGGCGCCAGCGCCCATCGACGACGTCAACATCACCGTCAGCCGTCCGGCGATCAGATCGGTGTGCGCCTGCGGCGTGGTCTTGTAGGGAATGTAACGGACGTTGACGCCCGCCATCGTGTTGAGCAACTCGATCGACAGATGGCCGGCCGAACCGCGGCCGTTGCTGCCGGTGGTGGCATCGGTGGGATGCGCTTTCAGCCACGCGATCAGATCGGCGTAGTTCTTGGCCGGCACCGTGCTGCTTACATAGAGCACCAGCGGCGTCGCGCCGACCATTGTTACTGGCGCGAGCTCGCGCAGCATCGCGTCGACATTTGCAGTCGGATACAGTTCGGCGGCAACGGCAACGCCGGAGCCGATGGTCAGCAAAGTGTAACCATCGGGCTTGGCCCGCGACACGAAATTGATGGCGATCGTGCTGCCGGCGCCCGGCTCGTTCTGCACGAGAACGGTCTGGCCCAATTCCTTCGACAGAAAGTCGGCGAACACCCGCGTCGTCACGTCCACCGCGCCGCCCGCGCCAGAAGCGCAGACGATCGTAATCAGGCGTTCGGGGAAGGCTGCTTGCGCTGGTGCCGTCAGCGCGAGAAATCCAAACAACAGCGCGAACACTCTCATTGTCGTTTCCTGTCTTTTTGCTTTTTTTGCCGTCCCCGCCGCGACACTATCACCGGTCGAGCGAGGCGTCCTCGATCATCCAGCGCACCAGATCCGGGAACGAGATGCCGGCGTGGGCGGCAAGTTCCGGCACCAGCGAGGTTTCCGTCATGCCGGGCTGGGTGTTGACCTCGAGGCAGGCAATGCCTTCGACGCCTTTGGTGTCGTCGTAGCGGAAGTCAGCACGCGTGACGCCGCGGCAGCCGAGCGCGGCATGGGCCAGCACCGCCAAACGCCGGCACTCTTCGTAGACTTCGGGCGGCACCGGCGCGGGCAACAGATGCGTCGAGCCGCCGGGCGCGTATTTGGCTTCGTAGTCGTAGAACTTGGTGTTGGCGATGATCTCGATGACGCCGAGCGCCTTGTCGCCCATCACCGCGCACGTCAGTTCCTTGCCCGGAATGAAGGGCTCGATCAGGATTTTTTCGCCGAAGGCCCAGTCGGCACGGTTGAGTTCCTGCGGCGGATGCGCCTGGTCCTCGCGCACGATGAAGACGCCGACGCTGGAGCCTTCGGCGATCGGCTTGAGCACATAAGGCGGCGGCAGCAGATGTTTCCTGGCCGCGTCGAGCCGCGACACCACCATGCCGCCCGGCACCGGCACGCCGCCGGCCTTGAGCACGGTCTTGGCGATATCTTTTTGCATCGCCACGGCCGAGGCCATCACGCCGGAGTGGCTGTACGGGATGCCGAGAATTTCCAGCATACCTTGCAGCGTGCCGTCTTCGCCGGGGCGGCCATGCAGCACGTTGAGCGCGACGTCGGGCTTGAGCGCGCGTAAGGTCGCGGCGATATCGCGGTCGACATCGATGCGGGTGACGCGGTAACCGGCCTTCTCGGCGGCGGCGGCGCAGGCCTTGCCGGAGTTCAGCGAGACTTCGCGCTCGGCCGACCAGCCGCCCATCAGGACCGCAACATGTTTCTGAGTGCTAATGACGTCTCTCCGAATCTTGGATTAAACTTGGGCTACACTTGCCCGAAATAGCTTACGGGGCCTAGCTTATCCCACCCCGGTGACCGCATTACTAACGCGGATGCGGGCTTAAACGAGCACTTTTTAACGAGGAACGCCGTGATCGAAGCCTGGCTGGATTTGCCGTCGGCGGCCGTGTTCGCCATCCTCACACTGATATATTTCAGCACCGGGGCGCTGATCGCCTGGGTGTCGCACGGCGCCCTGCTGGGGCCGCACGTGAAGCACCTCGAGGGCGTGGTGGCGCCGTTCTTCGGCTCGGTCGCTATATTGTTCGCGCTACTAACTGGGTTTCTCGCCAGCGACATCAGCGACCGTAACCGCCAGGCGGCGCGCGCCGTGCAGGCCGAGGTCGCGGAGCTGCGCAATGTGTTCACGCTCAGCGTGGCGTCGGCCTCCGACATGCAGGCGATCCGCGACGACTGGGCGGCCTATGTGAAGGCCGTCGTCACCGACGAATGGAAGGCGATGACAAACGGCGACAGCGCGCCTTCGGCCAGCGCCGCCTACGACGAGCTGTTGCGTGAAGTGAGCCAGCCCAAGATCGCGACCGAAGCGGGCGCCGCTGTGCACAGCGCCCTGCTCACGGCCGCTGTGCGGGTCGGCACTGCGCGCTCGGAGCGTCTGGCGCTCGCGTCCGACAATACCAGTGAGTTGAAATGGGCGATGGTGCTGATGCTCGGCATCATGACCCAAGTCGCCATCGGACTTGTTCATTTGCACAAACGTAGTGCGCATATCGCAGCGCTGAGCGTATTCTCGATCGCCGCCGTGCTGACGCTGGGGTTGATCGCGCTGCAGGAGCATCCATTCGCCGGCGATGTGCGGCTCAGTCCGGCGCCGTTGCAGGAACTATTGAAGAAGATGCACGGGCCGGGCGCGTGACCCCGAAAAGTGTGAAGCGGTTTTCGGATCAGGTCACGCGCAAGGAAAAAAGCTAATGGCGCGGCCGGCTAAGCCGGATTGCCGATCCGCTTGATTTCCCACTCGAGCTCGACGCCCGAATTCACCCTCACGCGTTCACGCACGGTTTCGCCGAGCGTTTCGATGTCGGTGGCGGTGGCGTCACCGGTGTTGATCAAAAAGTTGCAGTGCATGTCCGACACCTGCGCGCCGCCGACCTTGAAGCCGCGCAGGCCCGCGGCGTCGATCAGTTTCCAGGCACTGTGGCCGGGCGGATTCTTGAAAGTGGAGCCGCCGGTCTTCTCGCGAATGGGCTGCGCCGTCTCGCGATGCTCCTGCACCTCGGCCATGCGGGCGCGGATCGCTTCGGCAGCGGCAATTGTGCCGTGATAGAGCGCCGAGGTGAAGATGATCGACGGATCGGCGCCATTGCCGCGATAGCGGAAGTCCATCGCGGCGTTGTTGAGCGTGACGATGACGCCTGCGCGCGTTACGCCGGTGGCCGAGACGAGAACGTCCTTGGTCTCGCCGCCATTGGCGCCGGCGTTCATGCGCACGGCGCCACCGATGGTGCCGGGGATGCCGAAGTAAAATTCCAGGCCGCCGATGCCGGCGGCGGCGGCCGCTTCGGCGACGCGCTTGTCGAGCGCCGCGGTGCCGGCCTTGATGGTGTCTTCATCGGCAACGATGTCGTTGAAGCCGCGCCCGAGCCGGATGACCACGCCCGGCACGCCGCCGTCGCGCACGATCAGATTGGAGCCGACACCGATCACCGTGACGGCGATGTCGGCGGGCAGGTTTTTCAGAAAATAAGCGAGGTCGTTTTCGTCTTCCGGCGCGAAGTAGACCTGCGCCGGACCGCCGACGCGAAACCAGGTGAACGGCCCGAGCGGCTGGTTCGCCGTCATCCGGCCGCGCAACTGCGGCAGGCGGGATTTGAGATCGGCGGTGATGTCGGGAAAAGCCATGACCAGCCTAATAACATGGCCAGACCAAAATCAAAGTCCGTCACGCTATTCGGCCGTTCGGACAACGGACGCAACCTTTCAGTGCGCCCATTGTCCGTGCCGATGATCGATGCCAGCGTTAGTGCGGGATGGCTAACACCTGATTGAAGACCATGCCGTTCGGCGTCGAACCGGCCGTAAAGTTGAACGGCGTAACGACCGCCCCCACCGTCACCGACCCGGTAAATGTCGCCGGACCGCCCCAATTCGTCCCGGCAATCACAAGAACGTTCATGCCCGCTATCAAATATGGGTCCAATGGGACCTGATCGTTTAGCGGAGGATTGCCCTCGGTTTTCTTGTCGTACACAACGAGCCCATTGAGGAATGCTGCGACTTCATTGTCGGCTCTCGTCACTGTCAATGTCGTAGCCATGGCTATCCATCCTTTTCCAAAGTGAAAGGAAGGCAAAGCTTAAGGCACAAAACGCAGGAGTCAACCTATAGTTGTATAAATAGAAATGAACAACCTTCGTATCTGG
>CAISIV010000170.1 GCA_903885555.1 uncultured Hyphomicrobiales bacterium | reverse complement strand
TCATGTCAGGTCACCAAGCAATTCCCGGAGACGATTCATCGCGAGGCGAATCCTCGACTTGACCGTTCCCAGCGGAAGTTCCAGTTCATCAGCAATGTCGGAGTGCGGCTTGCCTTCGAAAAACGACAGCCGCACGACGCGGAGTTGATCGTCGGATAAATGCGCGAGCGCGGCATGGACGCGCTGCTCGCGTTCGCCTGTCAGCAGCATGCTGTCGGGCTGCGCCGGCGGCTCGGCCTCGTCACCGGCTTCGAGATCGAGCAACCGGCCGCGCTGTTCACGGCGCGCCACGTCGATGCGCAGATTGCGTGCGATCGTGAAGATCCAGGCCGACGCACCGGCACGCGAGCGATCGAATTGCTCGGCCTTGCGCCACACTGTGAGCAAAGCCTCCTGCGCCAGCTCCTCGGCGGCGGCGGGCGATGTGCTGCCGCGCATCAGGAAGCCTTTGACGCGCGGCGCGAAATAATCGAACAGCGCGGCAAACGCATCGGGATCCCGATGCGAAGCGATCGCTTCGATCAGGCTCGCGAGTTCGGCGGGCGTTGGCGCCGCCTTCAGCGCGGACGGTATTGGCCTGTCGTGCAATGTGCCCACTTTCGCAAGGGTGGCGGACGGCAAGGCGCCCGCTTCCGTAGAGTCCGACTGATCGACCACTTGCATGCCGAATATACGGCAGCCGGCTCAATTTGGATCACCGGTGATCCGGTACGCCATTCGGCCCGTAAGTATGAACATCGGTCATGAACGGGTGGGAATCCATGCAAAATCGGCCTTCGGAAGCCCTCAAGGTGGCGGTCATCGGCACTGGGATTTCCGGCATGGCCGCCGCCTGGCTGCTGTCGGACCGCCATCAGGTCACCGTCTACGAGCGGGCCGACCGCATCGGCGGACACAGCAATACCGTCGACGCCCATACGCCGCACGGCACGGTTCCGGTCGATACCGGCTTTATCGTCTTTAACGAGCACACCTACCCGAACCTGACCGCCTTGCTCCGCCACCTGCAGGTGCCCTCGGAAGCCTCGGAAATGTCGCTGGCGATCTCGCTCGACAAAGGCGCGCTGGAATATTCCGGCGACAACCTTGCTACCGTCTTCGCGCAAAAGCGCAACATCGTCAGCCCGCGCTTCTGGTCGATGCTGCTCGACCTGCGCCGCTTTTACCGCGACGCGCCGGGTGATGTGGCGCGGCTGGGCGATGAAGCCACGCTCGGCGATTACCTCAAACTCGGCGGCTACGGCGCGGCGTTCCGCGACGATCATCTGCTGCCGATGGCCGCCGCCATCTGGTCGGCGCCCGCCAAAGCCATGCTCGATTATCCGGCCGCGGCCTTCATCCGCTTCCAGGAAAATCACGGCCTGCTGAAACTCAAGGACCGGCCGATCTGGCGCACCGTGCGCGGCGGCAGCCGCTCTTACGTCGAGCGCCTGACCAAGTCATATGCAGACCGCATCCGACTCAACGAAAACATCGTTGCGATCCGGCGTCACGCCGATGGCGCCGACATCACGACAGCCGCAGGGGATACGCAGCGTTACGACCACGTCATCATGGCGACGCATGCCGACCAGGCACTTGCCTTGCTGTCGGACGCCAGCCCGCAAGAGCGCGCGCTGCTGACGCCGTTCCGTTACAGCCGCAATCTCGCGGTGCTGCATTGCGACGAAGGACTGATGCCAAAGCGGCGTGCGATCTGGTCGAGCTGGAATTATATCGGCGACCGCACCGGCGCGGAAAACGCGGTCACCGTTTCATACTGGATGAACCGGCTACAGCAGTTGAATTCCAAGACCCAGATGTTCGTCACGCTCAATCCGGCGCGGCCGCCGCATGCCGGCACCATCTTCCATTCCGAGATGTACGAACATCCGCTGATCGACACCGCAGCAATGGCTGCGCAACGCAAGCTGTGGTCGCTGCAGGGCCGCAACCGCACCTGGTTCTGCGGCGCTTATTTCGGCGCTGGCTTTCATGAAGACGGTTTGCAATCCGGCCTCGCGGTTGCCGAACAGATTGGCGGCATCAAGCGGCCGTGGCTGGTCCCCCATGAATCCGGCCGCATCCACGTGACCGATCTCGCGATCACGGCAGCCGCACTATGACGGCGTCCGCCCTGTATTCCGGAACCGTTTTGCACCGTCGGTTCAAGCCGCGGGTGCACAAATTGCGCTATCGCGTGTTCTGGACGCTGCTCGATCTCGACGAGCTGCCCGAACTCGACGGGACGTTGCGGCTGTTTTCGCTGGAGCGGTTCAATCTGTTCGGCTTCTACAACGCCGACCACGGCGACGGCTCTGCCGTTCCGTTGCGCGCGCAAGCCGAGAAGCATCTCGCCGCCGCTGGCATCGACCTCGACGGTGGCGCGATCAGGCTGCTGTGCATGCCGCGCATTCTCGGCTTCGTCTTCAATCCGATCAGCGTCTACTATTGCTACCACCGCGATGGCGAACTGACGGCGCTGATCTACGAGGTGCACAACACCTTCGGCCAGCGGCACAACTATCTGATCCCCGTCGATGCCGGTTCCGGGGATGCGCTGGAACAGCGCTGCCTGAAGGCCTTCTACGTTTCGCCCTTCATGGACATGGAAATCTCCTACACGTTCCGCATCCAGAAGCCCGCCGCGCGCGTAGCTCTCACTATCCAAGGCGCGGATGCGGAAGGCCCGGTGATTGTCGCCTCGCTGGCCGGACGCCGCCGCGCCCTTACCGACGGCACGCTGCTGAGCGCCTTCTTCGTCTATCCGCTGCTCACGCTCACGGTGGTCGCCGGCATTCATTGGGAAGCGCTGAAATTGTGGATCAAGGGCATGCGGCTGCGTCCGCGGCCGCCCGCGCCCGCCCCGATCACCATCGTCCGGCAGTAGCCTCAGATTACGGAACGCACCATGTCCGACATTCGCTCCCTGACATCGCGGCCGGACCTCGCACGAACCGCCAGCCGCACAATGCCGTTCCTGGTTCGACAGTTGCAGCGGTTGCTGTCTCATATTCAATACGGCGATATCACCGTCGTATTGCCGAACGGCGTGGTCCTGCAGCAGCAGGCCGGCAATGAAGGACCGAGCGCCAAGGTCGTGATCCGGCGTTGGCGCACCGTCTGGCGCCTGATCGTCGGCGGCGAGCTTGCTTTCGCCGATTCATTCATCGACGGCGACTGGTGGACACCCAATCTCACGGCCTTCCTCGAATTCGGCGCCCGCAACGAATCCGGCATGCAGCACGCTATTTCAGGCTCGGCCGCGCAACGCCTGCTGTGCCGCTGGCAGCATTGGCGCAACCGCAACACCAAACGCGGCAGCAAAAGAAACATCGCGGCGCATTACGATCTCGGCAATGCGTTCTACGAGCTGTGGCTCGACCGCGGCATGCAATATTCATCGGCGCTGTTTGCCAGTCCCGAGCAGCCGCTCGAAGCGGCCCAGCGCGCCAAACTCGACCGCGTCGTTGAACTGCTCGACATCAAAGGCGGCGAGCGTGTGCTGGAAATCGGCTGCGGCTGGGGCGCGGTGATGGAGCGCCTGGCGCCGCACTGCAGCGTCACCGGCATCACCTTGTCGGCCGAACAACTGGCCTTCGCCAAACTGCGTGTCGGCGACGCCGACATCCGCCTGCAGGATTACCGCGACGTCGGCGAGCGTTACGATCGTATCGTGTCGATCGAAATGATCGAGGCGGTCGGCGAGCGTTACTGGCCGACTTACTTCGCCAAGCTTCGGCAGTCATTGACGCAGGGCGGCACGGTATTGTTGCAGGCCATCACCATCGCCGAAGACCGCTTTGCGAAGTACCGCAACCAGCCGGATTTCATCCAGCGCTACATTTTTCCCGGCGGCGTGCTGCCGACCGTCGACATCATCCGCCGCGAGGCGGCGCGCGCGGGCCTCGAACTGGTCGCGCACGAGCCGTTCGGTCTCAGCTACGCGCAGACATTGTCGGTCTGGCGCGAACGGTTCCTTGCGGCGTGGCCGGCGATCGAAAAGCTCGGCTTCGACGCCTCGTTCAAGCGCATGTGGGAGTACTACCTCTGCTATTGCGAGGTCGGCTTCCGCAATGACGCGATCGACGTCGGCTTCTTCAAGCTCAGGCCGGTCTAGAACTCCTGCCGACGCCATCACGTGGCTTTTAGCGCCTCGCTCGGCGCTACACGTGCTGCCTCGCCTGCGCAGGGGGCTGCAACGCGTTGAGTTGAGCCACGAAAGGCGAAACGTTCGCTACGGTAGATTCCGGCAATGCGGCTATTGCGGCTGCGAATTTGGCGGCGGTCTTCTTCGCACCCGCTTCGAGGGGATGCAATTCATCCCACCATTGGGTCTTGGTTATCGTGCCCCTCAGGTCCACGTGCTTAAAATTATCGGGATAAGCCTTTTCCAGAGCGCTGAGGCGGCTGTTGAAGACATCGAGCATCGCCTTGATAATCGCAGCGCCAAGTTCGCCTTTGTCGCGCGGGTCGATTCCTTGCCGCGTCAATGGACCGCCGAGCCAGGGACCATCCGGACGAGGGATCACATAATCATAGCCGTGACCAAGCATAATGACATGCGGCGTGCGCTGTTTGATACGTTGGATCAGCCCCTCATAGTTCGCCATCACAGCATCGAGATTGTCGTAAAATTCCTTGTTGAGATAATACGGCGCGTCCGACGGTTTGGCATGATCGACGTCGAAGAGGTTGACATAGCGCCAGAGCATCCCGCCGCCAAGAATATCGTTACCGCCGCCGGAAAAGAGCAGTACATCCGATTTTCCGGATAGCAGGAATGACCAAAACTGCCCCGCGGCAATCATCTCTGCGAGCGTGTCACCCCAATGCGCGAGATTGACGGTCGAATATGTCTTTTGCAGAAATCCGATCAATGCCAACGGTGTGACCGGTCCGGCATCCGGCAGCTTGAACCAGGAATCGCCTTCCGCGATAAGCGGCAGTTTGCGCTTGAATGCTTTGGGCGCAGCGACTGGTGTTGCACGTCCAAGATCGAGCGCTATGCCCGCATCGCGTAGCAAAGGCGCCGCCAGCATCCCTGCATTCGGCGCATTGGTCGTGTCGACCGAATCCGCGTTGATGCCGATATTAAAATCAAATGGCTGCTGAGGATTGGGCGCGATGCTGAAGAATCGGCTCGCTTCCGCTTCCTTGATTGTCCCGCTCTGAATCTTCTCAACGACTTCGTGCAGCTTTGTTTTACCAGCCATCGATACCCCCCGTTTTTCGGCAACGAAAGGTAACATCGGAGATCAACCTCCGATAGTGCTTTTTTTAAGTTCTCGTGTCTGGCCGAGTCCCGGCGGCCGGTTCGCGCGACAGATTCTTCGCCGCCAGTTCGTCGAGATAATCCTGCCAGTATTTGCCGTGGTTGCGGCCGAGTTCGAGCAGATAGTCCCAGCCGAAAATTCCGGTCGAGTGCATGTCGTCGAACACCAGACGCACGGCGTAATTGCCGATCGGCAGCACTTCCATGATGCCGACGGTCTTCTTGCCGGGCACGGTTTTGCGCTCGTCCGGCGAATGACCCTGCACTTCCGCGCTCGGACTTTTGATGCGCAGATACTCGGCAGCGAGATCGAAGCTCTCGCCGCCTTCAAACGTGACGGTCAAGGTCTTGCGATCCTTGTGCAGGCGCAATTCGGTCGGCCAGGTTTCTGCCATGTGACTTTCTTTTCTTGTTGTCGCCGCACGATCAGGTGCTGAACCGCACACTACCGGTTTCTGTGAGATCGTAGCCGCCCATTTCCCTGGCGCGCGCAGTGAGTTCGTCCGCGTGCAAAAACTTGAGCAGCGCCTGCAACGACGGCCGGAAGTAGTCGCGCTGGCGCATCACCAGATCGAACGGCTCCCAGACGATCGACACGAAGTCGAGACCGGCGGCGTCGGCAACCGCGCGCGTGGCGATGCCGGTGTCGGCGCGCCCGGCGCGGATCGCCTGCGCGATGTCGGGGCCGGTCGGGCACACCGGCGCAACGGCCACGAGCTTTTCCATCGTCGCCTTGGCCCGCTGCAACATCGCCAGCAGCAGCAACTGCGCGCCGGCGCCTTTCGGCCGCATGGCGATGCGCGCGCGCTTCGAGATCACGTCGTCGATCGAATTGAGCTTGAGTGGATTGCCCGGCGCCAGCAGCAGGCCCTGCTCGCGCCGGCAGAAGCCGATCATCACCGCGTCCTGCACGTCGCTGCGCGCGGCGAGCGCCGCGATATTGGCGTCAGCCGCGGGGTCTTCGAGCGCATGGAGATGCACCGCGGCGGCAATGGCTTCGGCGGCGATGAAGCGGTCGAAACCGGCTTCGCTGCCGACCGCCAGAGTCGCCAGCCCCGAGCCGCTCTCGCGCAAGGCCCATTCCAGCAAGGGATCGTGACTGCCGGCGACGATCGGGGCCGGCTCAGGCCGGCTCAGGCCATCGGGCCGCGAAATGCTGGAGGCCAGCCAATGGTCGAGCTCGGCCTTGGGAAACAGCCAGCGACCGGTAACCTTGGTGCAGGGCACCGTGCCCTCGGCCACCATTTCATAGATCTTGCGCTCCTTGAGGCGGAGATAGTGAGCGGCTTCGGATGTCGTGAACAGCTGCATGCGGCTGACCCTGAACTATGCCTGCATTCTTATGCATCTTTTCTGACTTTGCCCAAAAGCGCCGAAAAAACAAGGCGCGGCGCTCCGGGATCAGGCGCATCTCGACTAGGATTCGGCGCTGTGGCACGCACAGGCCGGGGGGCCGCAAATGGCACGCACGCTTTCGACTTACGTCCGCAGCGAATGGTTCCTGGCCATCAGCGCCGCGAGCAGCCTGTATTTCGCCTTCTGGGGCGCGCCGCTGCACGCCAAAGTCAGCGACCCGGCCTGGCTCGCCTTCACTTTCTTCTGGCTGTTTTCGGTGATCCTGGGTTCGGCGCTCTGCGTGGTGCGCCATGCCGAACACCTCGCGGCCCGGCTCGGCGAGCCCTACGGCACGCTGATCCTGACCATGTCCGTCACCTTCATCGAGGTGATGAGCATCTCCGCCATCATGGTGCATGGCGACAACAACCCGACGCTGGCGCGCGACACGCTATTCGCCGTGGTGATGATCATCCTCAACGGCATGGTTGGCCTGTCGCTGTTGTTCGGCGGGCTGCGCCACCGCGAGCAGCACTACAATCTGCAAGGCGCCAATGCCTATCTCGGCGTCATCATTCCGCTGGTGGTGCTGAGCCTGATCCTGCCGAACTACACGCTGACCACGCCCGGCCCTGTCCTGTCGTTCGCACAGCAGATGTTTCTGGTCGTGGTCGCGGCCGGGCTTTATGCCGCGTTCCTGACGATGCAGACCGGCCGGCATCGCGACTACTTCACGCTGGTCGATGAAACCGCCGCCGAGAAAAAGGCCGAGGCCGCGCAGCCGGTGCTGCCGAGCGCGCTGCTGCTGATCGCCTATATGGTGCCGGTGGTCGTGCTCGCCGAACATCTGGCGCGGCCGGTCGACTACCTGATCGAAACCATAAAATTGCCGGCAGCGCTGGGTGGCGTCATTCTGGCGGTGCTGGTGGCAACGCCGGAAGCGATCGGCGCGGTGCGCGCCGCGACGTCGAACCACCTGCAGCGCTCGATCAACATCTTCCTGGGCTCGGTGCTGTCGACCATCGGGCTGACCATTCCGGCGATGCTGCTGATCAGCAATCTGACCGGACGCAGCATGGTGCTCGGCGTCGAGCATACCGACATGGTGATGCTGCTGCTGACGCTCGCTGTCAGCGTCGTCACCTTCGCCTCGGGCCGTACCAATATTCTGCAGGGCGGCGTGCACCTGGTTTTATTCGCCGCTTATGTGCTGCTGATCGCGCAAGGCTGAGTGCCGCAAGGCTGAACACCGCAAGCATTGTTCGTTACACGGTGACCGGCGCGCGCCACGCGGCGGCATGACTGTACCACTAGTTACATGCTGCGTTATGTCGCGCAGATGGCAGACTGCGTCATCAAGGCAGGCGACATATCGGCGCCGTTCATAAGTTTGAAAGTTTATGGCCTCGATACTTCGCCCGAACCGAAATCGCTGCTAATTGGTTGCCTAAGCCATGCCCGACCGTAGCAATAACAAGCCAGCCATGCCGCCGCCTGCAGCGCGCGCGCGTACCTTTCTCAAAGGCGTTATCTATTTCAACAACCGCGGCACATCGATCGATTGCACGATCCGCGATCTCTCCGATACCGGCGCAAAAATCGAATTCGCTTCGCTGGTCACCGTGCCGGACCTGATCGAGCTTCATATTCCGCAAAAGCAGCGGACTTTTCCGGCGCGGGTCATGCGCCGCGAGTCGTACGAAATCGGCGTTTCGTTTGAGGATCAGCGCTCCGGCGATCCGCCTCGGGCACTTGATGTCTCGTTTCTGACTCGCCTACTTAGATGTCCGGCGACGAAACAGCCCCGATTTCGAGGTCGTTCGCTATCGGCCAACCTAGGTGTCCTGGCGCGAAACAGCCGCCGGGCCAAAGGCGGCCTAAATTGTTTAAAACGCGATAAGGCGACACAATACAACATCTAGTTGAAAATAATTCTAGCCGGGTGGCTATTGGGATCACGCGGTTCAGTCCTGTAGCGGTTCGGCATTGAGCCACTGTACTGGGCAAGGCAACTCGAAGTCGCCCAAGCCCGCCACAGTCGACAACATTCGATTTTCTTCCGTGCTGACTTGATGAGTGCGCCACTGGAATAATCCCTCACTGAAGCGGCCGGTATGTCGGTTGCGCCGGAGTAATAATCCGGCAGCAGATAGCCCTTTGCATCGGT
>CAISIV010000169.1 GCA_903885555.1 uncultured Hyphomicrobiales bacterium | reverse complement strand
TCACCCCAACCCTCTCCCCCCAGGGGAGAGGGACCGCAGCGGAGCATGACGTACTGTTCGTAATTCAAAACGACTGTCATGCCACTCTACCCTGCAAGGCCGCGGCGACGGCGTCATGATCGGAAAACGGCAAAACCTTGTCGCCGACGATCTGACCGACTTCGTGGCCCTTGCCGGCAATCAGCAGCACGTCGCCGGACTTCAGCGCGGCAATGCCGGCGCGGATGGCTTGCGCGCGATCGCCGATCTCGGTGGCGCCCGGCGACTCCGCCAGAATGGCGGCACGGATCGCGGCCGGATTTTCGCTGCGCGGATTGTCGTCGGTGACGATGACGCTGTCGGCATTGTCCGCGGCGATGCGGCCCATGATCGGACGCTTCCCCGTATCGCGGTCGCCACCGGCGCCGAACACGACTATCAGCTTGCCGCTCGCGTAAGGCCGCAGCGCCTGCAACGCCTTGGCGAGTGCGTCGGGCTTGTGCGCGTAGTCGATAAAGATGGGTGCGCCGTTATGCGTGCCAGCGAGTTCGAGGCGGCCCTTGGCGCCGACAAGTTTTTCCAGTGATGCGAAGACTTTGCCCGGCTCGGCGCCGGTCGCGATCGCAAGCCCTGCCGCCACGGCTGCGTTCTGCACCTGGAAGCCGCCGACCAGCGGCAGCTTCACTTTATATGTCTTGCCGTCATGCGCGAGCGTAACCACCTGCGCGAAGCCATCGATGGCGCCGCTGACGAGCTTGATGCCCTCGCCCTTCTCGCCGACTGTCATGATCTTGAGGCCGCGCTTTTTCGCCACCTCGACCACCTGCCCGGCGTAGCAATCGTCGACGTCGATCACGGCGGTACCGCCCTCGACGATAAGATCGCTGAACAATCGCATCTTGGCGGCAAGATAGTCCTCGATGGTCGGGTGATAATCCATGTGGTCACGTGACAGATTGGTGAAAGCGCCAGCGGCGATGTGCACGCCGTCGAGCCGGTGCTGGTCAAGGCCGTGCGATGAGGCTTCGAGCGCAAGGTGGGTGACGCCCTCGCCCGCCAGCTCATCGAGCGTGCGATGCAGTTCGACAGGATCTGGTGTGGTCAGTGAGCCGTAGGTTTCCCCCTTCGGCGACACCACGCCGACCGTACCGATGCTGGCAGCGGGAAATCCAAGCGACTCCCAGATCTGGCGCGTGAAGGCGGCGACCGAGGTCTTGCCGCTGGTGCCGGTGACGGCAGCAATGGTTTTCGGCTGACGCGTATAAAAATGCGCCGCGGCCAGCGCCAGCGTGCGGCGCGCATTTTTCACTTGAATGAAGGCGGCGCTCAGGCCTTCGATGCTTTGCTCCGACGCCACGGCAACTGCGCCATTGGCAATCGCCTGTTGGGCAAACTGCGACCCATCGGCCTTGGTGCCGGGAATGGCGACGAACAGGAAACCCGGTTTGGCCTTGCGGCTGTCGGCAGTCACGCCGGTGACGGCGACCGACGCAAAGCGCGGGTCGAACCGGGTTTCGTCGGGCATGAGATCGCCGAGCGTCATGTCACCTTGTTCCGTGAACGCAACGCGGCACGCGTTAGCGGCTTTCGACGGCCTTGGCCAGAATCAGCTGGTCGGCCTTGGGCAGATCGAAGCGGGGCTCGATACCGAGCAGCGGAGCCACACGCCCAATCACCTTTGCAACTGTCGGCGCAGCGTTCCAGCCGGCCGTGGCGAAGCCGAAGGTCCCCTGCGCCGGCCGCGGCTCATCCAGCATGACCAGAATCAAGTAACGCGGCTTGTCGGCCGGCAGCACAGCCATGAAATCTGTCAAGAGTTTGGTCTTGGAATAGCGGCCGTTGACGACCTTTTCGGCTGTACCGGTCTTGCCGCCAATATAATAGCCGCCGACATTGGCCTTGGTGCCGGTGCCCTTCTCGGCGTTGAGGCGCATCAGGTAGCGCATCATCTGGCTGGTCTCGGGCTTGAGCACCTGCTTGCCGACTTGCAGCGCCTCTTCGCGGCTGCGCTTGAGGAAGGTCGGCGGCAGCAGCAGGCCGCCGTTCATCGTGGCCGCAACGCCCATCACCGCCTGCAGCGGCGCGACCGAGAGGCCGTGGCCGAAGGCGATCGTGACGGTATTCAACTCACCCCATCGCTTCGGCACGATCGGCTCGGCGCTTTCCGGTAATTCCGTTCGCAGCCGGTCCAGTTGCCCGAGCTTGCGCAGAAATTTCTGATGCGCATCCACGCCACCGGCGAGTGCCATGCGCGCCGCGCCGATATTGGACGAATAGGTGAAAATCTCGGGCACGGTCAGCATGCGCGGGATCGGATTATCGTCGTGGATAGTAAAGCGGCCATAGCGCAGCGACGCCCGCGCATCGAAGCTCGAATTCAAATTTACTTTGCCGGAATCCAGCGCCATCGCGACCGTGAAGACCTTGAAGGTCGAACCCATTTCATAGACGCCGGTGGTGAGCCGGTTGATGCGGGTCGGATCGTTGGCCTCGCGGGGATTGTTCGGATCGTAATCCGGCTCCGATACCATGGCGACGATCTCGCCGGTGTTCACATCGGTGATGATGCCGGCAGCGGCCTTGGCATTGAACTTCTCGCGTGCCTTCACAAGCTCGTCGCGCAGCGCAAACTGCACACGCAGATCGACAGCAAGTTCGACCGGCTTCTGCAGCCGGTCGGTGGCGAGCCCGGCCATGTGCAGCGCGGCCAGCCCCTGACCGTCGATCCACTTCTCGATGCCGGCGATGCCCTGGTTGTCTATATTGACGTGGCCGATCTCATGGCTGATCACCGGACCGTTCGGATAGACGCGTTTGTTCTCCGACAGGAAGCCAAGACCCGGAATGCCGAGCTTGTGAATCTCGACCTGCTGCTGCGGCGTGATTTCACGCTTGAGCCAGACGAAGCCGCGCTTCGACGACAGGCGCTCGCGCACTTCCGTCGCGTCGATATCGGGCAGTACGGCGGTAAGCAATTCCACTGCCTCGTCGACATCGATGATCTTGCGCGGCTCCGCGAACAGCGACGGCGTTTTAACGTCGGTTGCGAGCACCTGGCCGTTGCGGTCGACAATGTCGGGACGCGCGGTAGCGGTCGCGTCGGCGCCGACGCTGCGGCGGGTGCCGTGGCTGTCGCTGACGGTGGCGAACATCACCAACCGCAGCGCAATAACGCAATAGAGTGCGCTGAAGGCGACGATGGCGAGGCCGAGCCGCGCCTTGGCCTTGACGTTGCGGTCGACATCGGCGCCGTACAACATCGTACGCAACAGGCGCTGCCAGCGGGTCTCGGTCGATTTGTTGGCGGTTGCGGTCATGGCGTCACCGCGCCCCCGGTTTCGGGATGCTGCCGGTGGCCTCGCGCGGCGCGATCATGGCGCCGATCGGATCCTGGATCGGCGGCTGCACGATCGTCAGCGGCTTGTCTGGCAGACGGTCGAGTGGATCGAACTGGGTCGGCGCCATCGGCTTGAGCGCGAGATGGCGTTCGGCGAGGCCCTGGATGCGGTCAGGCGAATCGAGTTTGCCCCATTCCGCGCGCAGATTGGCGATGGCGTTGCGTTCGCGGCGCAGTTCGGACGCTATCTTGCCGACGCGCTCGGCCTGCAGCGTGGAATCGAATTTGATCTTGTAGACGAAGGACGCCGCCAGGATCAGCGCCGCGATCACCAAGAGATTGAGGAGGCGCATGTCAGTGCCCCTTCATGATGTCGGAAAGCGACGGCAGATGCGGTAGCAGATCGGCGGCATTGCTGTCGTGCGCCGGCGCGGCGGTACGCTCGGCGGCGCGCAGTTTTGCCGAACGGGCGCGGGGATTGCCGGCAACCTCGGCATCATCGGCAACTTCGGGACGCTTGGTCAGCACGGTAAAGCTCGGCGCAGCGCGTTCGACCTGCGGCGCGTGGCGCGAGCCGCCGCGGGTTTCGGCACGGCCGGCGAAGAATGTTTTGACGATGCGGTCTTCGAGCGAGTGGAAGGAGACAACGACAAGCCTTCCGCCGGGCTTGAGAATGCGTTCGGCGGCTTCCAGCGCCGTGACCAGTTCGCCGAGTTCGTCGTTGACGAAAATGCGCAGCGCCTGGAACGTGCGGGTGGCCGGATGAATCTCGTTTGGCTTGGACCGCACCACACGACCGACGATGTCAGCCAGCGCGCGGGTGGTTTCGATCGGCTTCTCACCGCGCGCCTTGACGATGGCACGGGCGACGCCGCGGGAATGACGCTCCTCGCCGAACTGATAGATGATGTTGGCGAGATCGCGCTCGTCGGCATGCGCCACGATATCGGCTGCGCTCGGTCCGTCATTCCCCATACGCATATCGAGCGGGCCGTCGAGCCGGAAGGAAAAGCCGCGTTCGGCATTGTCGAGCTGCATCGACGAGACGCCGACGTCGAGCACGATGCCGTCGACCGCGTCATGGCCGCAGCTTTGCGCCACCGCGTCGAGATTGGAGAACTGGTCCTCGATCATGGTGAGCCGGCCGGCCGCCGCCTGCACCAGATCGGCGCTCATCGCCACCGCACGCGGATCGCGGTCGATGCCGATGACCTGTGCGCCGGGCGTTTCCAGAATGAGACGCGTGTAACCGCCGGCGCCGAAAGTGCCATCGATATAAATGCCGCCATCATGGACATTGAGCTGCTCGACGGCGCGGCGGCCGAGCACGGGAATGTGGGGGGCTGGTCCGCCAGCGACAGCCGCAAAGCCGTCGCCGCCCGCCGTCATTCCCGTGCTCCGAGCGCATTGCGCGCCGCCATCGAGGAGCCGAGCTGAGCTTTGAGCGCGCGCACCTTTTGGGTGGCCTCCGCGAGCTCGCTCTGGAACCGGCTTGGCTCCCAGATCTGAAACTTGTGACCCAGGCCAACGAACGCGACCTGGTCGGTAATCCCCGCATGACGCTTCAACGTGTCGGTCAGCAGCACCCGGCCCTCGCCGTCGATCTTGAGCGTCTCGCTGGTGCCGTAGAGCGCCAGTGCGAACTGCTCGCGTTCTTCCGAAAACGGGGCATAGCGGCCGATCAACGCTTCGATCTCCGACATCAGGGCATTCCCGCCGGCGTCGATCGCGGGGCGATCCAGCGCCGGATAGCAGTAGAGTCCGTCGAAGCCGTCGCGGGCGAGAACCGACCGAAAGGATGCTGGAATCGAAACGCGCCCCTTGGAGTCGAGCCGCAAGGTCGTATTCGACACAAAGCGGTCCAACATTGCGGCTTTGCTCACCCACCGACCCAACAGAAACGCGCACGAAACTCCCTGGAACCGCCATTCCGGCCTGGCCCCGACGCTGGCGCGGGGCTCGGAGGGCAATTCCTGAAGGGTATCCGTGGGATATCATGGGATATTATGGGCGTCAATGGATTGGCCTGCCCCGAAGACCTGCGTCCAGGCCCCCGGCGCAAAGCGCTACCGAATGCTCATTAACGGCTCTTAGCCTTAAGGATTTGTTGCCGAAAACGGGGTTCCAACGGCGCCCTGGCACGCGACCGGCGTCACGAATTCATGGTACGCAACGGGCAACACTTGGAAACACATGGCGACCTTCGAACCTGACTTCTTCATTGTCTCTTCCGTGCAGCCCTCGCCGAACATCGACGAGCGGGCCGGCGGCCGGCCGCCGGACATGATCCTGCTGCACTACACCGGGATGCAGACCGGCGAAGCGGCGCTGGCGCGGCTGACCATTGCCGCCAGCAAGGTGTCGTCGCACTACCTCGTGTTCGAGGACGGCCGCATCGTGCAGATGGTGCCGGAAGCCAAGCGCGCCTGGCATGCCGGCGTGTCGCACTGGGCCGGCGAGACCGACATCAACTCACGCTCGATCGGCATCGAAATCGTGAACCCCGGTCATGAATTCGGCTACGCCAGTTTCCCGCTGCGGCAGATCGCGGCCGTGATTTCGCTGTGCAAATCGATCCTGACCCGGCGCGGCCCGCTCAGCGCCGATCGCATCCTCGGCCATTCCGACGTGGCGCCGGCGCGCAAGCAGGATCCGGGCGAGAAATTCCCGTGGGAGCTCTTGAGCGAATCCGGCATCGGCCACTGGGTGCGCGCCGCCCCGCTTGAACTCGACGGCATCACCATGCGGCCCGGCGACCGCGGCGACCAGGTGACGCGCATGCAGCGCACGCTGCGTACCTACGGCTACGGCATCGAAGATAATGGGCACTACGACGACGCCACGCGCATCGTCATCACCGCTTTCCAGCGCCATTTCCGCCCGGCGCGGGTCGATGGCATCGCCGATCCGTCGACGCTGTTGACGCTGCGGGCGCTGGTCGAGACACGTCCCTCGCCGCTGGCGTAACGCCCCGATCTTAAAGCGTTACCGGATACAGACGCGTGATGACGGCGAGCACGACCAGCAGCGTAATGCCGATGCCAAGACTCCAGGCAATCAGCTTCTTCTCGATCGGCAACAGCGGCTCGACCTCCGCCTTGCGCATTTCGTCGGCGATGTTCGGATTGGACATGAGCTTTTTCCTTTAGCTGGCGAGCGGCGGGTGAACGCCGGCGAAGAAGAGCCACGAGATCAGCAGCCCGACCCAGATCACGAAACCGAACAGGCTAACGACATAGACAGCGGCCAGCTTGCCGATGCCTTCCTGCCACAGCGCGCGGAAGTTCGAGAGCAACCCGATCGAGAAGAACGTCAGGATGAAGAAGATGACGCGGAAGGTGTTGGCCTCGCCCATCGCCGCCGGCACTTTCGCCGCGATGTCGGGCGGCGTGCCGAGCACGAGATAGAGACCGATCAGGAACGTGGCGATAAAGCCGAGGATGAACTTCGGGAATCGCTGCCAGATTTCCGACGCCTTGGCTTTGTCGGTGTTCGTCGGATTGATGTGGTTGGTCCAGATATAGCCGAGGATGAAGGCCCAGATGCCGATGAAGATGTCGATGAACACCTTCACGGTCGCCGTGGTCGCCAGAATCCAGCCCGGCTGATACTTGATGCCTTCGGCGGCGTTCTTGGCAAGGATCAGAGCTTCCGTAATGCCGCCGCCGGCAACGGCCGCGCCGTCCGTTTTCACGGCAAGACCGATCCATGCGCCCGCCACCATCGGCTCGCGCCACAAAAAGGTCTGCGCCAGGAACGGCAGGATCAAAACTTCGACGACGGCGAAGATAACCACGAGCGACGACACCAGCACGGGAATCGCCGGACGCGCGCGAATGGCGCTGCCGGTCGCGATCGATGCGGCAACACCGCAGATCGAAATGCCCGACGCCAGCGGCGCCGCCCATTCGCGATTAAAGCCGAACCACTTGCGGGCGACGAAATAAACCACTGCCCAGTAGATCAGATAGGCCTCAACGATGGCCGCGACGCCGCGCAACAGCAAAGAGCTGGCGAGGTTGAGCCGCGCGGCCGCGGTCGCCGCCACGAAGCCGCCCAAAATGACGATGGCGATCTTGATGTAAAGCTCCGGCCGCACCGCCGCTTTGATCTGCTCGGCAAAGCGCGGCAGGACATTGGCGATCAGCAGACCAGCGATCAGCGCAAAGATGTAACCGCCTTCATTGGTCAGCTTCAGCGACCAGCTGATACCGAACTTCTGCAGGTCGGCCGGCGTGACGGCGGCGAAATTCGCGTAGCTGCCGAGGAACCAGGCGCCATAGGCAACAGCGAACACCACGGTGAAGGACAGCGCGAACCGCTTGAGGTCGCTTTTCAGCGCCAGCACGGTGATGCTCAGGATGACGAGCAGTGCGACATAAGTGGCAAGCAATGCGCCGACGCCACCGAGCGATGCATAGGCTTTCGATACCGGCCCGAGCGCCTTGCTGGCGTCGGTCCATACCGACGTCGTGACCGCCCAGCCGAGCAGATCGACATTGACCAGCGCGCCGAGCGAGAGCGCGAAAATCAGCAGACCGACGACCAGCGACAACCAGTCTTCACTGACGCGCGGCGCGGTCTCGACATTGTCTGCGCGCCGCAGGACATCATTTTGTGGCGCCGACGAAAGGGTGGTGGATACGTGCGACATTTTAGCTCTCCTCGAAGGTGGAGGAGCTAAAGCGCGGCAACACCAGATGGCAATGAAACCGGATTGCAAAGATAACCGGACGGCGAAACGTTCATGCTCCTATGCGGCCTGACGGCGAATAATTTCGTATCGGTTTCTCGCAAAGTATCGGTTTGGAGAAAAATATTATCCATCATTTGGCGCGCATTTGGCGCAGGCTTGACGCGGCGGCTCGCTCGCCCCACACCTATTCTCGTCAGTCGGCCGGACGGCCGTCCCGGCTATGCTCGAAAGGGTGCCGGGGAGGAAAGTCCGGGCTCCATGGACGAACGGTGCCGGATAACGTCCGGCGGGG
>CAISIV010000168.1 GCA_903885555.1 uncultured Hyphomicrobiales bacterium | reverse complement strand
GCCATCATCAAACCGAATCTGGCGGAGTTGGCCGAATTCGTCGGCAATTCGCTCGACAGCGACAAGGAGCGTAGGGACCTGCATTTCAACGACTTACGGGGAACGGCTGCGACGAAATTTTACATCGCAGGCTTTAGTATGCGCGAGATCGCGGAAACGCTCGCTTGGGAAGAAGAGTCGGTCGAGAAGATCATCCGCCGCTACGTTGGACGCGCCGCTTCCCTCAAAGCAATGATCAAGAAGCTGGAGGGCAAAGGATGAACAAATACTGCAAAACCGCCGACAAAACCGTAATGGGAATTTCTACTAAGTGTTGGAGCGGGCGAAGGGAATCGAACCCTCGTATGCAGCTTGGGAAGCTGCCGTTCTACCATTGAACTACGCCCGCATCCCCAAAGACTTAGCAGATTTCCCGGATTAGGCTAGGCATCGCCGTCAGGAGCGCAAAACGCTCATGGCCGGCACGGCGGTATCCAATCCGGCCCGCCGGTCTGGCTCGTATGGGAAATTGCTCATGATCCTGCTTTCGCCCGGCGGCGATACCGTTCATCGCGCCACCCAGCCTGAAACTTCGCTGGCCGTTGCCACCACCGATGGCGTGTTTCTGCTCGAACGCGACGGCGACGCCTGGCGGGTCGCGCATCACGCCCTGGCCGGCTGTTTTGTCTCGGGCCTGACGCACGCCGCCGACGGCGCATTGTTCGCCGCCACCCACGGCGTCGGCATGGCGCGCAGCGACGACAACGGCCGAACCTGGCGCTGGGTCAATAACGGCATCACGCAATTCGACCTGTGGGCCGCCCGCGCCGGAAAGCTCAACGGGCGCGGCATTGTTCTGGCCGGCAGCATGCCGGCACATCTGTTTGCCAGCGACGACAACGGCGAAACCTGGCGGGAAATGCCGGCCTTGCGGCAGGTCGACAGCGTCGGACAATGGACCTTCCCACCGCCACCGCGGCTCGGCCACGTCAAGGATATCGTCATCGATGGCGACGACATCTATGTCGGCATCGAAATCGGCGCGCTGCTGCGCTCGCGCGATGGCGGCAAAACCTTCACCGATCTGCATATCGACCCCGACCCAGGCGAAAGCGACGTGCACCGCATTCTCATTCACCCAGACCGGCCCGGCCGCATCCTGATCGCCAACGGCTTGATGGGATTGATGCGGAGTACGGACAACGGCGCGACCTGGACCAAGGACGGCAAACTGCCGGAGATGGATTATCCGGATGCCTACGTGATGCATCCCGACAATCCCGATCTGTTGTTTGTTTCCGCCGCGGTCGGCTGGCCGCCGCATTGGTACAAGCTCGGCCGCGCGCGCGGCAAAATCGCCCGCAGCCGCGATGCCGGCAAGACCTGGGAACGCCTGCTCGGCGGGCTCCCCGACGGCCAGCGCGGCCTGTTCGGCGCCATGACAATCGTCGCCGACGGAAAAGCGACGTCGATCTTCGCGGGCGATTCCGACGGCCAGATTTTCGAGAGCCGCGACGGTGGCGACCGCTGGTCGATCATTGCCGACGTGGCGCCGGTATCGAAGGGCGATTTCTATCGCGCCATGGCGAAGGGCCGCGCGCCGATTGCCAACCTCGATGACATGGCTTTCAACGCCAAGGCGACCGAGCGGATCGCGTCAACGAAAATCTGATCGAACCGTCCGTCGCTACGCCGGTTTGAAGTGCTTGGACAGCTTCAGGCTCTGGCCCTGATAGTTGGAGCTGATGTCCTGACCGTAAAGCCGGTCGGGCCTCGCCATCATTTTCTCGTAGACCAGACGGCCCACGATCTGGCCATGCTCGAGAATGAAGGGCACTTCACGCGAGCGCACTTCGAGCACGGCGCGCGAACCTTTGCCGCCGACGCCGGCATAACCGAAGCCGGGATCAAAGAAGCCGGCGTAGTGCACGCGGAACTCGCCGACCAGCGGATCGAACGGCACCATTTCGGCGGCATAGTCGGGCGGCACCTGCACGGCTTCCTTGGACGCCAGAATGTAGAACTCGTTTGGATCGAGGATCAGGCTCTTGTCGGGACGCGCCTGCATCGGCTCCCAAAAATCGAGCACACTGTAGCCAGCACGGCGTTCGACATCGATGAGCCCGGTGTGCCGCTTGGCGCGATAGCCGACGATGTTCTTGCCCTCGCCGCCCAGCATGCCGGACAGATCGACGCCGACCGCGACGCCTTCGCTGACGTCGGCATCGTCGCTGTCGACCAGCCGTTCGGTACGATGCAGGTCGCGCAGGGCTTCGGCGCCGAGCAGTGCATGACCGCGGCGGAACCGGATCTGCGACAGGCGGGAACCTTCGCGCACCAGCACCGGAAACGTCCGCGGGCTGATCTCGGCATAAAGCGGACCGTGGTAGCCGGGCTCGACGCGATCGAAACCGCGTAGTTCGTCGGCGATAACACGCGTGAAAACGTCAAGGCGGCCGGTCGAACTTTTCGGATTGGCCGCGGCCGAGACGTCGTCGGGCAGCGCCAGGCTTTCCAGCAGTGGCACGATGTAGACGCAACCGGTTTCCAGCACCGCGCCGTCGGTCAAGGCGAATTCATGCAGCTTGAGTTCGTCGATGCGCTGCGCCACCGTGGTCGAACCGGGCAGGAAGCTGGCGCGCACGCGGTAGGCGATGGCGCCGAGCCGCAGATCGAGGCTCGCCGGCTGGATCTGGTCCGGATCGAAATCCCGCTCCGGCAAAATCGCACCGTCGGCCGCCAGCGCCGCGATCATGCGGTCCGGCAGGATACCTTTGTCCTCGATGGCGAAAGAAAGCGGCACGGCGTCAACTCACCATTTGGAGCATAATCTTTCCCGAAAACCGGGTCCCGCATTTGGGGATCATGCTCGCCAAGATCGCGCCGATCTAACCCGACGGGTGCCTTGACGGGAAGCGGGCGGTCCCGCTACAAAGCCTTTATCCCGTGGTCAATTTGAGCCGGCCGGCTTGCAGCCACGTAAAATAAGTCGCTAAAAGGCCGGGGACGCGTGTGCCCGGCCGAGATTTTTTCTCAGGCCGGTTTTTTGTTGCCTGGCGCCAAGGGCCTTGCCCCGCGTCAGCCGAAGGAGAGCACGATGTCTGACGCGCCGAAAAAGACCTATCACCCCGAAACCCGCCTGGTTCATGCCGGCACCCTGCGCTCGCAATTCAACGAGATGTCGGAAGCGATATTTCTGACGCAGGGCTACAAATACGAGAGCGCCGAAGACTGCGAACTGCGCTTCTCCGGCAAGATCCCGGGTTACGTCTATTCACGCTACTCCAACCCGATCATGGACATGTTCGAGAAGCGGATGGCCGCGCTCGAAGGGTGCGAGGCCGCGCGCTCGACCGCGACAGGCATGGCCGCCGTCACCACCGCACTGATGGGTCTGGTCAAGGCCGGCGATCATGTCGTCGCCGCCAAGGCGCTTTTCGGTTCCTGCCGCTGGGTCATCGAAGACTGGCTGCCGCGTTTCGGCGTGCCCTGCACTTTGGTCGACGGCAAGGATCTCGATGCCTGGAAGAAGGCGGTGACGAAAAACACCAAGGCGTTTTTCATGGAAACGCCGACCAATCCGACGCTTGAGGTCTACGATATCCAGGCCGTCGCCGATATCGCTCATGAGGCCGGCGCAAAGCTGGTGGTCGACAACGTGTTCGCCACACCGCTCTTCCAAAGTCCGCTGACTTTGGGCGCCGACGTTGTGGTCTATTCCGCAACCAAGCACATCGACGGACAGGGCCGCGTCCTGGGCGGCGTCATCCTCGGTTCGGAAAAGTTGATCACCGACAACTACCAGCAGGTCTTGCGCCAGACCGGGCCATCGCTGTCACCGTTCAACGCCTGGGTGCTGCTGAAAGGGCTGGAGACTTTGCCGGTGCGCGTCCAGCGGCAGACCGAAAACGCCACCGCGGTATCGAATGCGCTGGCCGGACACGCCAAGATCAACAGCCTGATCTATCCCGGCCGGCCCGATCACCCGCAGGCGGCGATTATCAAGAAGCAGATGACGGCGGGCTCCACGCTGTGCGCCTTTGAGATCAAGGGCGGCAAGGAAGGCGCGTTCCGTTTCCTCAACGGCCTTTCTTTGATCGGCATCACCAACAATCTCGGCGATGCCAAGAGCCTGATCACGCATCCGATGACAACGACGCATCAGCGTCTGACGCCGGAACAGCGCGCCGAACTCGGCATCGGCGATGGTTTGGTGCGTTTTTCGGCCGGCCTCGAACACGCGGACGATCTGATTGAGGATCTGCTGACGGCGCTCGATAAAGTCTGACGGCGCTGCGCGAAAGAAAATCGGGCGCGGCATTCGCATGCCGCGCCCGATTTAATTGATAGCCGTAAAACTCTTACTGCGCGGCGCGCGAACCGGCGGTGGCCGACAGCACCGGACGCTGCGCGGCTTCGGCGATCGCCAGCCCCAGGCCCTTCGCCATACAGGCATAGCCCCAGTCATTCATATGGAGGCCGTCGGGCGACACGAAAGTTTCCATCGGAATTTTATCGACCACGTTCCAACGCTTCATGGCTTCGAAGCGGCGGAACAGGTCGATGTCTTCCTGCTTCGACGTCGCAGCGATGTAAGAGACCATGAGTTCGGCCTCGGGCTTGGCAATAACCTTCGGCGCGAACTGCGGATCGATCAGCACGATGTCCGCACCGACCGAACGAATTTTCTTCAGGCCTTCACGAATGAAAGAGTCCTGGCTCGACGTCTTCTGATCGCGGATAACCGCGTTGGTGCCGAGCTGCCACAACACCAGATCGGGCTTCACGGCAACGACGGCCGTATCGAAGCGCTTGAGCATGTCGGGGACTTCTTCGCCACCGACGCCGGCGTTGAGAACAGTGAAGGAATGTTTCGGAAAGCGCGCATTGAGATCGGCTGCCAGCTGATTTGGATAATTCGCGGCAGGCCCGCTGGCGCCAGCGCCCCAGGTCGACGATGAGCCCATCGCGACGATGGTGACGGGTTCGCCGGTCATCAGCTTGTGACCGACGCGCGTCAGCGGATGAACGAGGCGAACGACATCGAGCGGCGTGTCGCAGTTCGGGGATTGCGCGCGCGCCGCCAACGGAAACGCCAAACCGACCAGCAGCAAAACGGCCGCAAGCGGCTTCATCGCCCGATTGGCGAGAGTAGTGGTACGCACGGCGGTCTCTCCAGCTCTCTAGCGCCCGCCGTCCGTCTGCGGTGCGCCGATTTTTGCCGATTCCAAGACTAGGTCGGCAACTAACCGCCCTATGCAATCGTGAACACGCTCCGCCATGTCAAGTTTCTTCGTGGCGGAATTCAGGTCGAATGTACCATTATCGGACCAAAGTTTCATAATACTAAACCGGTCGAACAACGGGACGTCTTGCTGCAGTGCAACCCAACGCATGTTTTCCGCGTAGGTGCCAAGCGCAATCATGGACTCCGTACGCGGACTGTATTGCGGATTGATGAAAACCACGTCCGCGCCCGCCGAGCGCGCTATCCCGATACCTTTGTCTAACGCCTGACTAAATTGATCCGGGTCGATGCCTTGCATGGCGTCGACCGTGCCGGTTTGCCAGACCACCAGCGAAGGCTTGTTGGCGGCCAGCGCGGCAGCCATCGCCTTCATCATTTCCTTGGCGGTACGTTTTGCTTTGACGTCGATGGAAAGCTTCACATCGACGCCCGGCAGCTTTTGTTGCAGCGCAAACTGAAGCCGCGCCGGATACGCGTTCGAAGCGCCATTTGTCCCCGGCAACAGCGAGGAACCGGCGCCGACGACCAGAACGCTCAGATGCTTGGCCGCGATCGCGCGCGCCACTTTCTGCAGCGGAAAATTATGTTCGATGTGCGCTTCGGCCGAACGGCAATCGGCTCCCGCGTCAGCCACGGGCTCGGCGCTCGCCGGCCACAGCGTCACCGGCGCCAACAACGCCAGCACGAATGTCAAACGCCTCATCATGCGTTTCCTTCCGCGTAGCCCGTCTTGGTTGTAGGCGGCCGCGGCCCCGGTCCTTGTCGTTCCACCTTCTTATACCACGAAATGATTGACGCCGCCGCAACCATAATAACAACGCCGGCCAAGCTTACGATGATATGGGTCAAAACCCGGTTAGACACTTCGGTGAATACGAAGTGTCCGGCAAAGGACAAAAATACCCCGAGACAGAAGATTTCGAGCGAATGTTGGCCGCAAACGATGGCTGGCCAGCACCAACGCGACTTCAGTAACGACCAGTGCAGCGGGATCAGCCAGACGGTAATGACGGCCAGCGACAGGAAATGCAGAATCCGCAGGACGTCCAGGTTGGTCTTGTCGATCGGATAGATCAGTTCGCCGACGAACTTCGGGACCGCATTACCCAACCAGGGGATGTACCAGCTCATCGCGATGATAAAGGCAAACAACAGATAGAGTCCGGCCAATCCAACGACAAACGGCGAATGCGTCCAGCGCGACAGCCGCTGCGCGCCGCCGAGCGCGCACCACGCGCCGAACACGAACAGCATCTGCCAGGCAAACGGATTGAACGCCCAGGTGTCCTGCGGGTAGGCCGGGAAGTTCCATTCGAACATCCAGGCCAAAGTGTAGAGCGTCGCCGAGGCGACGAGTGCCAGCGACGGCGAGCGCAATATCAGCCACAGGATCGGCGCGAACCAGAGCAGCAGCACGATATAGAGCGGCAGCACGTCCATGTTCACCGGTTTGAACTTGAGCAGCAGCGCCTGCATGATCGTGACGTCAGGGTTCTTGATGAAATCCAGCACGCCCATTTCTTCGCTGTAGAGCGGATTGTCGAAGCTCCGGGAGACGTATGAAATCTCGGCGAGATAGATCGCGAACAGAAAGACGTGCGCGACGTAGATCTGCCAGGCGCGCTTGAGCACGCGCGCGGCGGCGACGATGAAGCCGGTGACCAGCATGGCGCGGCCATAGACGAAGGCCGCCGTATAGCCCGAGATGAAGACGAAGATTTCGGTCGCGTCGCTGAAGCCGTAATTGCGGATCGTGACCCAGCTCACCGCGTTGGACGGTATATGGTCGAGAAAGATCAGCCAAAGGGCGATGCCGCGGAACAGATCCAGCCGTAGATCGCGTTCGGTCGGTATCGGAGCTATCAACGGCTTTTCTTTCGTCAGGGCTTTCAGCCATAATCGCCGAACCGGAACGAATATCCCAGCCTAGGCGTCGTATAATATTAAGGCATTTAGATGTACCGCGCCGTAACTCGCAAGATAGAGGTCACAGTGACGCCCCGCTTCGTTTCCGAGCGGTCGTCACCCAATAACGGCTATTACTTCTGGGCATACACCATCGACATCGCCAATCGCGGTCACGAAACCGTGCAACTCAAGACGCGGCACTGGCGCATCACCGACGCGCTCGGACGATTGCAGGAGGTCAAAGGCCCGGGCGTGGTCGGCGAGGAGCCCATGCTCAAGCCCGGTGAATCCTTCGAATATACCAGCGGCGTGCCTTTGCAGACTCCATCGGGATTCATGACGGGAACGTACGGCATGGTGACGATGGGCGGCGAGCATTTCGATATCGAGATCCCCGCCTTCTCGCTCGACTCGCCCTCGACAGAACGTACGCTCAACTAATTGGTCGGCAGGCATCCCTTGAACCGGTCGAGCGCCTGGCGCGGCATAATCGCCAGCACGGCGCCGTCCTGGACAAAGTCCTGCACAGCCTCGAGCTGCGGCTCGGGCAGCGCGACGCAGCCGCCGGTACCGGTTTTTCCCGGCAATTGCAGATGGATGAAAATGCAGGAACCGGCACGCGCCTTGCGGTCGCTGGGATAATCGACCAGCAGCCCGCGGCGATAATCTGGCACGCGCGACATGTTCTCGGCACGAACGTCGGGCCCGACCCGCTCGCGCCGCGTGATCGTGTTGTAGGCCGGCGACGTCAGATCGTGGACGCAGACCATGCCGTCATTGACGCGAACATAGTTCGGCACCTGCGACTGCGCGAAGCCGAAGCTCGGCCCGATCTTGTAGAAGCCGGCCGGCGCACGCTTGTCGCCTTCGACCTTGATCGGTTCGCCGCGCTTGGCGAATTTGCGAAACGCGTGCGCCCAGGCGACGCCTTTGTATCCGATCAGGCCAGAGGCCGCGCCGCCGGAAACCTGCCATTGTGCATTCGGCGTGTGGCGATCGAAGCGTTCGATTGTCGCCGTTGCGCTGTCAAACTTGTCGGCGGTGACCAGCACGAGACGCCGCGCCGAGGCCAAGGGTTCCGGACAGCTTTGCGCGAGCGCGGCGTGAGGCACGACGAAGGCAAGGACAGCGAGGATCGCGCCGCGCATCATCAACCATTCGCTCCCACGTCAGCGGGCGCGAAGTTGTAGGTCGCGCTGCAGAATTCGCAGGTGACGGCGATCTTGCCGTTCTCGACCATGTGATCGCGGTCTTCCTGCGAAAAACTCTTGAGCATCGACTCGACCGCGTCGCGCGAGCACGAACATTCCGCGCGCACGTCGGTCGCCTTGAACACGCGCACGCCCGGCTCGTGGAAAAGCCGGAAGGCAAGACGTTCGCTGGAAATTTCCGGATCGATCAGTTCGATATCCTCGACCGTCTCGAGCAGCGCACGGCCCTGTACCCAGGCGTCGTCTTCGGGCGCGCGCTGCACGTCGACGCCATCCGGTGCATCGCCCGGATCGAGATCCATCCGTGCGCGTTCTTCCGACTTCGGCAGAAACTGCAACATGATGCCGCCGGCGCGCCAGCGATGATTGGCGCCGCCGGAGCCGGCGATGAATTCCTCTGCGACCGCAAGACGCACCCGCGTCGGGATCTGCTCCGAGCGCAGAAAGTATTCGTGCGCCGCATCTTCCAGCGTGCCGCCATCGAGCGCGACCAGGCCCTGATAGCGGCTGGTGTCGGTGCCCTGATCGATGGTCATGGCGAGATGGCCCTTGCCGAGCAGCGCGCCGGGGTCGGTCTTGCCGGCAGCGATGGCGGCGTCGATGCCCTCTTTGCCGAAGCGCGCACAGGCCCGCACCTTGCCGGGCGTGGTGAAGTCCACGACCAGCAGGCCGACGGGACCATCGGTCTGGGTCTGGAGAATGAAACGGCCATCGATCTTGAGCGCCGAGCCGAGCATGACGGCAAGCACCACCGCCTCGCCGACCAGCTTGGCGACCGGCAACGGATAATTGTGCTGCTCCAGAATCTGGTCGACCACGGGCCCGAGCCGCACGACGCGGCCGCGCAGATCGAGCGAGGCCACCTCGAACGGCAAAACGGTATCGTCCGGCGTCGAGGCTGCCGGGGCGCGAGAGGGAATGGCGGATTCGGGGCTCATCATTTCAGGTGTGTTCATCGGCCCTATGTAGCGCTCGGCGGCAAAATTTCGAGCCCCTCCGCCGGCAACGAACGGACGGCCTGCGGCTCACTACGCCTCAGCGTGCAAGCACCAGGCCAGCAGGCCCTTTTGGGCATGCAGGCGGTTTTCGGCCTCGTCGAACACCACCGACTGCGGGCCGTCCATCACCTCGTCGGTGACTTCCTCGCCGCGGTGCGCCGGCAGGCAGTGCATGAACAGGGCGTCGGGCTTGGCCTTGGCCATCAGCGCCTCGTTGACCTGATAGCGCTTGAGGATGTTGTGACGGCGCTTGGCCTCGCGGTCGCCCATCGACACCCAGGTGTCGGTGACGACGCAGTCGGCGCCCTTGACCGCGATATCGGGATCTTCACCGAACTTGATCGCGGCGCCTGACGACTTCGCCCACTCCATCAGCCATTTCTTCGGCTTGAGCTCGGACGGCGTGGCGACCTTGAGATTGAAATCGAAACGCTCGGCGGCATGCATCCACGACGCCAGCACGTTGTTCGCATCTCCGGTCCAGGCCACCGTGCGGCCGCGGATCGGGCCACGATGCTCCTCGAAGGTCATGACGTCGGCCAGCACCTGGCAGGGATGCGAACGCCGCGTCAGGCCATTGATCACCGGCACCGTGGCGTATTTCGCCAGTTCGGCGACCGCTTCGTGGTCGAGAATGCGGATCATGATGGCATCGACGAAGCGCGACAGCACGCGCGCGGTATCGGCCAGCGTCTCGCCGCGGCCAAGCTGCATTTCCTGCGCGGTCAGCAGGATCGCTTCGCCGCCGAGCTGGCGCATGCCGACATCGAACGACACGCGGGTGCGCGTCGACGGCTTGTCGAACACCATCGCCAGCGTCTTGCCGGCAAGCGGCGCGATCAGCTTGCCCTTCTTGTGCTCGGCCTTCATGGCGCGGCTGTGATCGATCATGCCGGCCAGCACCGGCTTGGGAATATCGATCAGATCGAGGAAATGGCGGACGCCGTTGCCGGTCATGTCGCCACCTTTTCCTTGGCGGCCCGCGCGTGGTTCTGCGCCAGCGTGGTGCAGGCGCGATCAATGCGCGCAATCGCCTCGGCGATCTCTTCCTCGTTGATGACGAGCGGCGGCAGCAGCCGCACCACATTGTCGCCGGCAGCGACCGTGATCATCTTTTCGGCGCGCAGTTCATCGACCATTTCGGCAGCAGGCGGCACCATGCGCAGGCCCATCAGCAGGCCGTCGCCGCGCACTTCGGCGATCACCGACGAATGGCGATCCTTGAGCTCGGCGAGCTTCTGCTTGAGCACCAGCGCGCTATTCTTGACGTTGTCGAGAAAGCCCTTGGCGGTGACGACGTCCATCACCGCATTGCCGGCCGCCATCGCCAGCGGATTGCCGCCGAAAGTCGAGCCGTGCGTGCCGGCCGTCATGCCCTTGGAGGCTTCGGTGGTCGCAAGACAAGCGCCGACCGGGAAGCCGCCGCCAAGCGCCTTGGCGATGGTCATGATGTCGGGCTCAACGCCCGTATGCTGATAGGCGAACAGATCGCCGGTACGGCCGACGCCGGTCTGGATCTCGTCGAAGATCAGCAGCAGGCCGTTGTCGTCGCACAGCTTGCGCAGCGCGCGCAGGAACGGCAGCGGCACGACGCGCACGCCGCCCTCGCCCATGACCGGCTCGATCAAAATCGCGGCGGTCTCGGGGCCAATGGCTTTCTTGACGGCGTCGAGATCGTTGAACGGCACCTGGTCGAAGCCCGGCATCGGCGGACCGAAGCCGTCGAGATATTTCTTGTTGCCGGTCGCGGCCAGCGCCGCCAGCGTGCGGCCGTGGAACGCGCCTTCGAACGTGACGATGCGGTAGCGCTCGGGCTTGCCACTGGCGGACTGATACTTGCGCGCCATCTTGATGGCGCACTCCATCGCCTCGGCGCCGGAGTTCTGGAAGAACACGGTATCGGCGAAGGTCGCGGAGCAAAGCCGGTCGGCCAACTTCTCGCCTTCCGGAATGCGGTACAAATTCGAAACGTGCCAGAGCTTTTGCGCCTGCTCGGTCAACGCCTTGACCATATGCGGATGCGCGTGGCCCAGAGCATTGACGGCAACGCCCGACGTGAAGTCGAGATAGCGCTCGCCCGTGGTCGCGACCAGCCAGACACCTTCGCCCCGCTCGAAAGCGAGGTCGGCACGAGAATAGGTCGGCAGCAAATGCGAAGTCACGGCGATCATCTTTCGTCGAAGCTGGATGAGCACGATCTTACCCGAAAACCGGGTCTGATTTTCCGGTTCGCGCGCTCAAAACGAAATGTGCCGCCTCGGGAGGCGGCACTTTTGGCATTCTAGGACCGGACCAAGCCCTGTCAACAACGCGGCTGGCGGCGTTTTTTCCGATTTTGCGCTTGCCTGGACCCGGAATTGGCCTCGCCACTCGGTATCACGCTCCGGTTCAAACGATTCGCGACTCAATGTTGCCGCAAGTGCCGATTCTATTGGAGAAAGCTGTTGGTAGGTCGGTTTTTGCCGCTTGCAAATGCTTGCGGGCGAGTCAACCGCTAGTGTAGTTTTGCTGCCAGACAGTACGACATGTCGTGCGTGCTGACACTGAATCTTGGTTCATCCTTGTGGTGCTGACGTATGGCGCGCGTAAAACCGCGCCGGGCGAGCGGGGATGGATTCGCACTAAGGCCTTGAAGGGCTAGGGGAAAAAAGATGGGCTGGACCGACGAACGGGTCGAACTTCTGAAGAAGTTATGGGCGGATGGCCTATCCGCAAGCCAGATCGCGGCCCAACTGGGCGGGATCACGCGTAATGCCGTCATTGGCAAGGTGCACCGGCTGGGCCTGTCCGGCCGGGCCAAGAGCCCCTCCTCCTCGGCGCCGCGGCCGCGCAAGGCGCGCTCGTCCGGCCACATGCTGCGGGTGCAGCGGCCGCAGATGCGCGGCAACACCGCGCTGGCCTACGACTATCAGGAAGAGCCGGAACCCGAGCTGATCGAAATTCCGATCGAGCAGCGCAAGACTTTGCTGCAGCTGACCGAGAAGACCTGCCACTGGCCGGTCGGCGATCCGGGTTCGACCGATTTCTTCTTCTGCGGCGGGGAGTCGGCCGAGGACAAGCCGTATTGCACGTTCCACTCCCGCGTCGCCTTCCAGCCGGCCAGCGATCGCCGGCGCGACAAGCGGCCGCCGTACCGCAGCTAGACGACACTCATTTTGCGATTTGCAGTGGCCGGGAGATTTCCCGGCCATTTTTGTTTTGCGTTGACCCTTATGGTGAGGAGCCTGCGAAGCAGGCGTCTCGAACCATGAGAGCCCGGCTGTCTCAGTTCGACTGTCCCGGGCCTTCATCCTTCGAGACGAGCCTTCGGCCCATCCTCAGGATGAGGGGAAACAGGAGCGGGAATTAAGTGGAAAGGAAACTCAGCTCGCCGCCCGGCCGAACCGGTCGTCGAGCGCGTAGCCGGCGCCGCGAACGGTGCGGATCGGGTCGGATTCCTGGGCACGGTTGATCGCCTTGCGCAGCCGGCCGACATGAACGTCAACGGTGCGCTCGTCGATATAGATCTCGCTGCCCCAGACGCCGTCGAGCAATTGCTCGCGCGAGAACACGCGGCCCGGCCGCTCCATCAGGAATTCCAGCAGCCGGTATTCGGTGGGCCCGAGATCGACGGCGCGGCCGCTGCGCACCACGCGCTTCTTCTCGCGATCGAGTTCGATATCGCCGATGCTCAAGACGGTGGCGACACGGTCGGGATTGGCGCGGCGCAACAGCGCGCGCACCCGCGCCAGCAATTCCGGCACCGAGAATGGCTTGACGATATAGTCGTCGGCGCCGGTGGCAAGCCCGCGCACCTTTTCGCTCTCTTCGCCGCGCGCGGTGAGCATGATGATCGGCAACTGCCGCGTCTCGGGGCGCGCCCGCAGGCGGCGGCACAATTCGATACCGGACAGGCCGGGCAGCATCCAGTCGAGCACGACGAGATCCGGCGCGGTCTCTTTCAGCTTGGTGTCGGCGTCGTCGCCGCGCGCGGCCGTGTCGACCTCGTAGCCCTCAGCTTCGAGATTGTAGCGGAGCAGCATGGTGAGCGGCTCTTCGTCCTCGACGATCAGAATACGCGCGCTCATCGCTCTTCCTTCTTGCGCATGATCTTATCCGAAAACCGCTTCACACTTTTCGGGATCATGCGCGGTTACCGATCGCCGGCGACAAGCGCCGCGATGGTGGTGGTGTCACCCTTCGGCCGCTTTTCGGTGATCGGACGACCTTCAATGATGTAGTGCACCGTTTCGGCGATGTTAGTGGCGTGATCGCCCATGCGCTCGACATTCTTGGCGCAGAACAGCAGATGGATGCAGAACGAAATGTTGCGCGGATCTTCCATCATGTAGGTCAGCAGTTCGCGGAATACCGACGTACACATGGCGTCGATTTCCTCGTCGCCACGCCACACCGCCATCGCCTTGCTGTCGTCGCGGCGGGCATAGGCGTCAAGCACCGCCTTCATCTGGCCGAGCACCAGATCGGTCATGTGCTCGACACCGCGGATCAGTTTCGGCGGCGGGAACTCGGCGTTCAGCGCGATGACGCGCTTGGCAATGTTCTTGGCAAGGTCGCCGATGCGCTCGAGGTCATTGGCAAGCCGCAGCGCGCCGACGATCTCGCGCAGGTCGATCGCCATCGGCTGGCGGCGGGTGATAGTGAGCACCGACTTTTCCTCGATTTCGCTTTGCAGCGCGTCGATCTGCGCGTCGGCGGCGGTGATGCGGCCCGCCAGCACGGTATCGCGACGCGCCAGCGCACTGACCGAGTCGGCAACCTGCTTTTCGGCAAGCCCGCCCATCTCCGCGACCATGCGCGAGAGATCCTGGAGATCGCTGTCGAAAGCCTTGGCGGTGTGTTGGTCGTTCATTTTATATTTCCCTGCTTCTCGAGCATCACATGATCCGGTCAAGGATCAGGCTCAGCCGAAGCGACCTGTGATATAGTCCTGCGTGCGGCGATCGTTAGGGGTGGTGAACATCCGCGTCGTCTCGCCGTATTCGATCAACTCGCCGAGATACATGAAGGCGGTGAAGTCGGAGACGCGCGCGGCCTGCTGCATGTTGTGGGTGACGATGGCGATCGTGTAGTCGTCCTTCAACTCGTCGATCAGTTCCTCGATCTTGGCGGTCGAGATCGGATCGAGCGCCGAGCACGGCTCGTCGAACAGGATCACTTCGGGGCGAACCGCGACGGTGCGGGCGATGCACAGGCGCTGCTGCTGGCCGCCGGACAGCGACAGGCCGTTGGCGCCGAGCTTGTCCTTGACCTCGCCCCAGAGCGCGGCGCGCTCCAGCGCGTGCTTGACGCGGTCGTCGAGCTCGGACTTCGGCAGGCGCTCATAAAGCCGGATGCCGAAGGCAATGTTTTCGTAGATCGTCATCGGGAACGGTGTTGGTTTCTGGAACACCATGCCGACGCGGGCGCGCAACAGGTTGATGTCGATGCCAGGTTCCAGGATGTTTTTGCCGTCGAGCAGGACTTCGCCCTTGGCGGTCTGGTTTGGATAAAGATCGTAGATGCGGTTCAGGATGCGCAGCAGCGTGGACTTGCCGCAGCCCGAAGGGCCGATGAAAGCGGTGGCCATTCCCTCGTAGAGCGGCACGTTGATGCTCTTGAGCGCGCGGTTGGTGCCGTAGAAAAAGTTGAGGTCG
>CAISIV010000167.1 GCA_903885555.1 uncultured Hyphomicrobiales bacterium | reverse complement strand
CCATGCGCTGGTGGGCATGTTGCGGCAGTCCGTGTTCGGAAGGCTGGCCGGTTATGAGGACGTGAATGACGCCGAGCGGCTGCGCCATGATCCGGCGATGCGCTGGATCGTCGGCGGGAAAGCAACCCATGGGAGCGCGGCCTCGCCAAGCCAGATGGGGCGCTTCGAGACGCGCTGGCTGACGGCGGGGAAGAACCTTTCGGCGCTTTCAGATTTGTCTGGCCAATGGATCGACCGCGTTCACGCCCGTCGCCCGCCGCGAGGCATTTTGCTCGACATGGATTCCAGCGTCAGTCCGACGCATGGCGAGCAGGAGAACAGCGTCTGGAACGGTCACTACGACTGCACCTGCTATCATCCGCTGTTCGTATTCAATCAGTTCGGCGATCTGGAGCGCTGCGCGCTGCGTTCCGGCAATGTCCATAGCGCCGATGGCTGGCAAGACGTCCTCAAGCCGGTCGTGGCGCGCTATCGCGGAAATGTCTCGCGCATTTATTTTCGCGCCGACGCCGGCTTCGCCAATCCCCATGTCTACGAGTATCTTGAAGCCGAAGGGATCAAATACGCCATCCGGCTTCCGAAGAACCGGGTCTTACAGGAGCGCATCGGCTACCTGCTCAAACGCCCCGTGGGTCGTCCGTCCAATGACGTTCGCCGGTCATATGCGAACTTCACCTATCAGGCCGGAAGCTGGTCGAAACCCCGCCGGGTCGTCGCGAAGGTTGAATGGCATCCGGGCGAGCTTTATCCGCGCGTTGGCTTCATCGTCACCAACATGGCGCGGCCGTCGGAAAATGTCGTCGGCTTCTACAACAAGCGCGGCACGTGCGAGCAATGGATCAAAGAGGGCAAAGGCGCTATCAAATGGACGCGGCTTTCCTGCCGTTCCTTCGCCGCCAATGCGGTTCGCCTTCAGCTTCATGCGCTGGCCTACAACCTCGGCAACTTCCTGCGCACTCTGGCGACGCCGGAGCCGATCAGGGATTGGTCGATGACGACGCTGCGCGAAAAACTGATCAAGATCGGCGCGAAGGTCGTCGGCCACGCGCGCTACGTCGCCTTCCAGATGGCCGAGGTTGCCATACCGCGCAACCTCTTCGCCGACATTCTGCAGATGATTGCGGAACTACGGCCACTGCCCATCACGTCAACTGCATAGTCCGTTTGGGTGTCGTGCGTCTGATTGAAAACGACGGGAAAGGTGTGTCTCGATGACAGGAACTTCGGGAATTTTCACGCTCGGCAATCCGGCAGCGCGTCCGCACCGTGGGCGCAGGCAGGCGGTATCGGCCCAAGCTTGCCAAAATCCAGCCGTTGGAGCAGACTTGGCCTCATATCGGCATGCCATATGGAGAATGCCTTTCTAGGGCGCACGAGAAACGACGCTGCCTGAATGGCGATCGTGAGGGAGGACATATCGATGACGACACTGCATGCTTCGTGGCGAGCGCTGCTGGTCGGCGCAGCCTGTTTGGCGGCCGGCGCGGCCTTCGCCGAAATCCGCAAGATTCCACCCAAGATCGGCGACCCGCCGGAAGCCAACAACATGAAGCTCGTCGGCCTGAACGATCTGCAGGCGCGCAGTTCCTATCAGCCGACAATTCAAAAGCAGGGCGACCGCTATTACGCCTATATCGGCCATCACGGCGGCACGCAGCAGATCATGCAGCCGATCAAT
>CAISIV010000166.1 GCA_903885555.1 uncultured Hyphomicrobiales bacterium | reverse complement strand
TACCGGGCGACAGCGACTGCTCCCATCGGTATTCCATCATGTCGAAATCGAAAGCGATGCGGCGGCGCTCGAATTGTGTGGCGTCGATATTGCGGACCTGCGCGTGGATGCCGGCACGCTTGAGGTTGCGCACGAAAGCAAGCGCCAACCGTTCCTGATCGCGCGTCGTGGTGAGGATTTCAAAGCCGAAAGGCTTGCCGCTGGCGCGATGCACCAATTCAGTGCCTTTGAGTTCGTAGCCAGCCTGTTTGAACAGTTCAAAGGCACGGCGCAAACCGGTGCGGTCGCCGCCCGTGCCGTCGCTGACCGGCGGCGCCCATTGGCCGGCCAAAATATCGGCTCGTACCGCGCCAGGATACGGCTTGAGCAATTCGAGTTCGCGCGCGTTCGCCGCCACGCCATGCGCCGACAGATCGCTGGCATCGAAATAGCTGGCGGTACGTTTGTAGAGATTGAAGAAGTAGGTGCGGTTGATCCACTCGAAGTCGAACAAGTGGAGGATCGCCTCGCGCACGCGGATATCGGCGAATACCGGGCGGCGCGTGTTGAAGACGAGGCCGTGCATGCCCTTCGGCAGGCCGTAGTCGAACTCTTCTTTGACCACGCGGCCATCACGCAGCGCCGGAAAATCGTAACCGGTCTGCCAGCGCGCCGGATCCGTTTCCAGACGGATGTCGTAATTTCCCTTTTTGAAAGCCTCGAAGTGGGTATTCCCGTCCCTGTAATAGTCGAATTTGATCTGTTCGAAATTCCATAAGCCGCGATTGATCGGCAGATCGCGGCCCCAGTAATTCGCATTGCGCTTGAACGTGACGCTTTCGCCGGGCTTTACGGTAACGATGGAATAAGGCCCGCTGCCGAGCAGCGGCGTGAAGGTCGTGTCCTCGAAGGTCTCCGGTTTCACCGCGTGTTTGGCGAGGATCGGCATCAATCCGAGGATCAGCGGCAGTTCGCGATCATCCGCACCGGTAAGATCGAAACGAACCGATCTTTCACCGATGCGCTCGGCCTTCGTCACCTTGATGTAGTAGGTACGGTAGTTCGGCCGGCCTTTGTCACGCAGCAATTCCCACGAGAAAATCACGTCATCCGGCGTCACGGGTTTGCCATCGGCAAAACGCGCCGCCGGATTGATCGAGAACGTCACGTAACTCCGCGCGTCGTCCGTCTCGATGCCATCGGCGAGCAGGCCGTACAGCGTGAATGGTTCGTCATAGCCGCGCGCCAGGAGGCTCTCGATTGTGTAGCCGCGGATATTGGCCGCCACGAGGCCTTTGACGATCAGGTGATTGAGGCTGTCGAAAGTGCCGAGCACGCCGAGCGTCAACTGGCCACCCTTGCGCGCCGCGGGATTGGCATAGGTCGGCGTGCTGAAATTGGGTGGCCAGGCAGGCTCGCCCTGCGTGGCGATGGCGTGGCTGGCCAAAGCGGCCTGGCCGGCCACCGGCCAGAGCGTTGCCAGCGTTGCCGCAAGACCACCACGCAGCACCGTCCGGCGCGACAGGGAAGCCGCGGAAGAGGAGGCGCGTACAGGACGGGTGCGATTCGTGTGGCTCAAGGCTCGAATTTATCACAGAGGCGCAGGGCAAAGCCCGCTTGAGCCCGTATTTTCGGCTCATTCGTGGCTTTATTGCAGAAGCAATATCGGCTATCACGCAGCCCAGACGGGTCACGCTCCCGCCGTATTTCGCGGGGTAAAGACCCTTTCTTATAAGGCGACCGCCGGGCCCAGGGGGCTCTCGGGTGGTTCGAAAAAAGGACTAATTGCATGGATCATCGGATCGCATCGGCCCGGCCGCAGGGCCGCGGTTTTGGCCGCGCGCTGGCAGCCGCAGGTTTGCTGACGGGATTGCTGATGGCAGCGCCCGTTCTGGCCCAGGCGCCAGCCCCGGCGCCCGCCGCCCCGAAAGCCGCGCCGAAAGCGCCCGCTGCTCCAAAGCAGGCGCCGGCCGCGCCCGCTCAAGCGCAGCCTGCTCCGCAGGCTCCCCAGGCCAACGGCGATCAGCCGCAATTGATGTATTCGCCGTGGATGAAGGTCTGCGGCAAGGGACCGGACACCAATAACAAGCAGGTCTGCGTCGTCACCAAGGACGGCCGCCTCGAAAACGGCATGCCGGTCGCAATCGTTCAGTTGTTCGAGCCGGAAGGCGAACAGAAGGTTCTGCGCATCACCGTGCCGCTCGGCATGCAGATCCAGCACGGCACCCGCATGATCATCGATCAGGGCCAGCCGGCACAGCAGCCCTACAAGATCTGCTTCCCGGTCGGCTGCATGGCCGACTATCCGGTCACCGACGACATGATGAAGCAGCTCAAGACCGGCCAGCAGATCACCGTCCAGGCGATCAACATGCAGGGCACCCCGATCAGCCTGCCGCTGCCTCTGGCCGACTTCGCCAAGGCCTATGACGGCCCGGCGACCGATCCGAAGGCTTTTGAAGAGCAGCAGCGCAAGTTGCAGGAAGAACTTCAGAAGAAGGCCGAGGAAGCCCGCAAGAAGCTGGAAGCTTCGCAGCCGTCGGCTGCCGCTCCGGCCCCGGCGGCTCCGGCTGCCAAGAAGTAGCCAAAAGACAACTGCAAATTTAAAAAAGGCGCGGCTTCAGCCGCGCCTTTTTCTATTTAATATCAATGACCTCGAGTGATCAGTTCAACTGACTATTGCGCTGGCGGTATGTGCCGCTGCGGTCGCGGACGAATACTTCGGCGACCTGCGGGTGCCGGACCGGAGCGTCGGAGGTATCCGGCAACAAGTTCTGTTCGGAAACGTAGGCGACGTACTCGGTGTCCGCGTTTTCCGCGAACAGATGGTAAAACGGCTGGTCCTTGCGCGGACGTACGTCGGCGGGAATCGCCTCGTACCATTCGTCCGTATTGTCGAATACCGGATCGATGTCGAAAACCACGCCACGGAACGAGAAAAGGCGGTGTTTGACCACCTGGCCGATCGTGAATTTGGCGACGCGCATCTTGTCCATACCTGCCAGATAATTCATCGGGCCGGTCTTGGCTAGGCCGCGTTGCTTAAAGCCCATAACGGGCACCCATGTCGGGATCCTTGCTGGCGACAAGCCTGGCGAGGTCGAGCAGCACCTTGGCCTGCTTCCAGGTGGCGTCGTCCTGCATCTTTCCGTCGATCATGACTGCACCGGCGCCATCCGGCATGGAGTCGACGATCTTCTTGGCGAAGGCCACCTCCGCCGGGTCGGGCGCGTAGACCTTCTTGGCGATGGCGATCTGCGACGGGTGCAGCGTCCAGGCGCCGACACAGCCGAGCAGGAACGAGTTGCGGAACTGCACCTCGCAGGCCGCAGCGTCGGAGAAATCGCCGAACGGCCCGTAGAACGGTTTGATGCCGGCGGCGGCGCAGGCATCGACCATCTTTGCCGTCGTGTAGTGCCAGAGGTCCTGCTGATAGATGGCACGGGGCGCATCACCTTTGGCATCTTCGAGGACTTTGTATTCTGGATGACCGCCGCCGACGCGCGTCGTTTTCATCGCGCGCGATGCCGCGAGATCCGCAGGCCCGAGTGACATGCCGTGCATGCGCGGCGAGGCGGTAGCGATCGCCTCGACATTGTTCACACCTTGCGCGGTCTCGAGAATGGCGTGGATCAAAATCGGCTTTTTGACTTTGTGTCTCGCCTCGAGCTGCGCCAGCAGCTGATCGAGGTAGTGGATGTCCCAAGGGCCGTCGACCTTCGGCAGCATGATGACGTCGAGCTTGTCGCCAATGGCGCCGACGATCTCGGTGACGTCGTCGAGCGCCCAGGGCGAATTCAGCGCGTTAATGCGGGTCCACAATCCGGTCTGGCCGAAGTCGGTCGACTTGCCCATTTCGATGAAACCGGCACGCGCTGCTTCCTTGGCCTCGACCGGAATGGCGTCTTCCAGATTGCCCAGCACCACATCGACCTGCTTGGCGATGTCGGGGACTTTGGCGCGCATTTTCTCCATATGCGGCGGCACGAAGTGGATCATGCGCTCCAGCCGCACCGGCAGGTCGCGCATGGGCGCCGGCGCGCCGATGGCGAGCGGCTGAAAAAACTGGCGCGGAAGCTTCATGACAGTCTTCCTGAAGGGATTTGCCTTCCAAATGGGCTTTCTGCCGTTTAGAGGAAAGCAAAGCCCGCGCCAAGTTCCGGCTGGAACCGGCGCGCCTGACGGCCGCCGGAGCCTCAAATGCTAGACGTCATCAACCTGGCGCTACCGTTTTTCGGGCTGATTTTCATCGGTTTTGCCTGCGGCAAGCTCAAGCAGATCCCCGATACCGCGTTGGCCTGGATGAATTTCTTCATCGTCTACGTGTCGCTGCCGGCGCTGTTCTACCGCATCCTGTCCCAGACCCCGCTGGAGCAACTGGCCAAGGTCGATTTCGTCCTCGCCACCACGCTGTCGACCTTCTGGGCCTTCTGCATCGCTTTTGCGGTTGGCATGGCGATCCGCCGCGGCAATATCGCCGAGTCGACGATTGCGGGCCTGGCGGGTGGCTACGGCAATATCGGCTACATGGGCCCAGGTCTGGCGCTGGCGACCTTGGGGCCGGAAGCAGCGGTACCTGTCGCGCTCATCTTCTGCTTCGACACGCTGCTGCTTTTCACGCTGGTGCCGATTTTGATGGCGCTGGCGGCGCCGGGACAAAAAGACTTCGGCGCCGTCGCCAAGGAAGTGCTGACCCGCATCACCACCAACCCGCTGGTGATCGCGACCGCGGTTGGCATTCTGTCGGCGGCGGTGCACTTTCAGGCGCCAGTCGCGCTCGAACGGCTGATGCAATTCTTGCAGAATGCCGCGGCGCCGTGCGCGCTATTCACGCTCGGCGTTACGGTTGCGCTGCGGCCGCTGAAGAAGATGCCGTGGGAAGTGCCGTTCACGACGGCGATCAAGCTGATCGCGCATCCGCTGCTGATGTTCCTGTTGCTGTCGCTGTTCGGGCCGTTCGATCAGCTATGGGTCTATAGCGCTGTGCTGATGGCGGCCTTGCCGCCGGCGCTCAATGTGTTCGTGTTCGCGCGGCAGTACGATAGCTGGGTCGAACAGGCATCGGGCGCCGTGCTGGTCGGTACATTGGTGTCGGTGGTGACGCTGACCAGTGTGATGTGGATGGTGAAGACGCAGTCGCTGCCGCAACTCCTTTTCAGGTAGATCATGCAGCCGCTTTCCGGCCTACTGGTTCTGGATTTCACCACGCTGCTGCCGGGACCGCTGGCGTCGCTGATGCTGGCGGAAGCCGGCGCCGAGGTGATCAAGATCGAGCGGCCGGGTGGTGAGGACATGCGGCACTTCGCGCCGGCGATCGATGGCGAGAGCGTGCCCTTCGCGATGCTCAACCGCGGCAAGCAGAACCTGACGCTCGATCTCAAGAACGAGGCGGATCGCGCCAAGCTGATGCCGTTGATCAAGCGCGCCGATATTCTGATCGAGCAATTCCGTCCGAGCGTGATGGCGCGGCTTGGCCTTGGCTATGACGAGCTTCGCGCAATCAATCCACGGCTGATTTATTGTTCGATCTCAGGCTACGGCCAGAGCGGGCCGCGTGCCGACCAGGCTGGCCACGACATCAACTACATCGGCAATACCGGCTTGCTCGATCTGCAGCCGGGCCCAATCGAGCGGCCGGTGCTGCCGCCGGCGTTGATCGCCGATATCGCCGGCGGCAGCTTTCCGGCGGTGATCAATATTCTGCTGGCTTTGCGCAGCCGCGACCAAAGCGGGCGGGGCTGTCATCTGGACATCGCGATGACCGATGCGATGTTCACTTTCGCCTGGTATGCGCTGGCGCTCGGCGCTGCCGCGAAATTTCCGAAACCGGGTGAAATGTGGCTGGTGGGCTCATCGCCGCGCTATCAGCTCTATCCGACCAAGGATGGCCGGATCGTCGCCTGCGGAGCGATTGAACAGAAATTCTGGGAAGCGTTCACCGCTGCGATTGGTATGGCGGCGGAATTCATCGACGATAAACGCGACCCGGCCGCAACACGCGCTACGGTCGCCAAGCTGATCGTCGCGAAGTCCGCCGATGAATGGCGGCCAATTCTCGCAGCGGCCGATTGCTGCGCCACGATCGTGACACCGCTCGAGGAAGCGATGCGCGATCCGCATTTTGCCGGGCGTGGCCTGTTCGCGCACAAGGTCGATGTCGCAGGAAAGAGCGTGACCGCCTTGCCGGTCCCCATCGCACCGGCGTTCCGCAGAGACCCGGACTAAATCGCTTCGCCGCGCATCAGCCGTGGCTGCGACGACGCGGGAGCGACGCCTTCGCGCATGGCAGCGCGCCTCAGCGGTGCGATGCGATCGAGCATATAGAGGCCGATTCCTCGCATACCCTGCACCGGCAGGAAGTCGGTCAACAATGTGCGGTTGAGAATATCGATGGCGAAGGTGCGGCTGCCGACATCGACGCGGCGCTTCCTGTCGTAGGCGGCGAGCACATCGGCGCCACCGATATCGGCGCCGTCGCGCTGCGCCTCAGCCGCCAGTTCGCCAATCGTCGCGGCGTCGCGCAGACCGAGATTAAGACCCTGCGCGCCGATCGGTGGAATGACATGCGCCGCTTCGCCCACCAGCGCGATGCGGTTGGCGCCAAACTTTCTGGCGGTGACGACGCCGAGCGGAAACAGTCCGCGGCCCGGCTCAACCTCAACCTTGCCGAGGATCGAATGTGCGGCGCGTTCGATTTCGGCCGACAACGCCACGTCGTCGAGTTCGGCGAATTCGTCGGCGCGAGCCGAATCGAGCACCCAGACCAGACTTGAACGGTTGCCCGGCAGAGGCACCAGCGTGAAGGGGCCGCTCGGGGTATGAAACTCGGTCGAACTGTCGCGATGCGGCCGTGAATGTTTGAGGCACACGGTCAGCGCGACTTGTTTGTAGTCGCGGCTATCCACTGCGATCCCGGCGGCCTCGCGGCACAACGAGCGCCTGCCGTCGGCGCCGATCACGAGCGGCGCGCGGAGGCTTTCGCCGCCTTTGAGGGTGACGGTCACCGCATCGTCATCCGATACGACGTTGGTCACGTCGTCCTCGATCAGACGCAAGTTGGGCAGCGTGCGCGCATGCTGCTCAAGCGCGTCGACGAGATCGCGGTTCTCGATGTTGTAGCCGAACGCCTCGAGATCGATTTCCGCGCAGTCGAATTTCACCTCCGGCGCGCGCCACAGCCGTCCGGTATCGTCGACGATGCGCATGATCTTGAGCGGAGCGGCCTTGGGCGTGCAGATCGGCCAGACACCGAGCGTCTCCAGCGCGGTCACGGAACCTGCCAGCAAAGCAGTGGTGCGGTTGTCGGAGCGGGCCGGGCGCTTGCCGGCGAGGACAGTTGAAATACCGCCTTGGGCGAGCATGATCGCCGCTGCAAGGCCGGCAGGGCCGCCGCCGACCACGATTGCCGCTGGTTTGGCAGATTTGTCCGGCATCAAAGCTCCCGATCCCGTTTTGCGATAACCGGCCTAGCATGGGCGGGCAATGGCGGAAACCTTGGCCGGAAACCATCAGCAGGGCTTCCGGTACCCCGCCGGGAGCCGATGCGCTAGGACTTGAACTATGACCGAGGCCACCGGGCACAAGCTCGACCATCTGTCGCCTGCCGCCAGCCGGCTGGGCGCGGTGTTTGCGCGGCCGAAGGTGCTGGCAATGATCTGCGTCATCGCGCTCGCGGGGCTCGGCTGGTTCGCACTCGCTTTGCAGGCCGCCAATGTCGGCGTGGTCGATGCGCTGTGCCGCGCGCTGGTGGTCGGACCGATCAGCGCAACCGGCATCGCTCTGGTCGCCGCGATGTGGTGTGCCATGACGCTGGCGATGATGTTGCCGAGCGCCGCGCCCATGATCCTGACCTATGCCGAGATCGCTGATACTGCCGCGAAGCAGGGTGAGCCCGTGGTGTCGCCATTTCTGATCGCGGCCGGGTACACGGTGGTGTGGTTCGGATTTGCCGTTATCGCCACTGCAGCGCAATGGGCGCTGACGCGCGCCGCGCTGCTCGACGCCAGTCTTGCCTCGGCGAGCGGACTTTTCTCGGGCGCTATCTTCATTGGCGCCGGCGTCTATCAATTCACCGCGCTCAAGCATGCGTGTTTGACGCAGTGCCGCAATCCGTTTCAGTTCTTCTTCTCGAACTGGGCGACGACGCCGCGCGGCGTGTTCAGGCTTGGCGTGCGGCAAGGCCTGTTCTGCCTGGGCTGTTGCTGGGCAATGATGCTGGTGATGTTCGCCGTTGGTGTGATGAACGTCGTCTGGATGGCGGCGCTCGGAATCTTGATGACCGTTGAAAAGCTCACAAGCGGCAAAAGGTTGACCTATGCCATTGGCGTCGGCCTGATCTTGATCGGGACCGCCTTCGTCTTGACCGCCGTCTCGGCCCATTGGCCGGTCCGCACGATTTAAGCTACAAAAACAAAAGTCGGGGAGGATGCGCGTTGGTTGAAGCTTGGACCTTGAAAGGCGAGATGACGCTGTCGTGCAGCTGCACGGTGTTCTGCCCCTGCGTGCTGTCGCTCGGCGATCATCCGCCGACCGAGGACCGCTGCCAGACCTGGGCCGGCATCCGCATCGACGACGGCCATATCGACAGCGAAGACCTGTCCGGCCTCAAAGTCGGCCTGATGATGGATCTGCCCGGCATCATGTCGCGCGGCAACTGGACCGCCGCACTGTTCGTCGATGACAAGGCTTCGGCGATGGCGGTGAAGGGCCTGACCCGCATTTTCACCGGCCGTGTCGGCGGCACGACGCATCTGCTGTCGATCCTGGTCGGACAATTCCTCGGCGTGCGGCAGGTGCCGATCTCCTACGAGACCCAGGGCGAGACCCGTATCATCCGCATCGAGAAATATGTCGACGGCGCCATCACGCCGGTGCACGGCAAAGGTGAGGGCAATGTCGTGATCCGCAACAGCGAATATTGGATCGGTCCGGACGTCATCGTCGCGCGCGCCGACAAGTCGCGCTTCCGCGGCTTCGGCCGCAACTGGAATTTGGCGGGCCGCTCGGCCGAAATCGTCAAGCTCGATTGGGGCAATGAGAAGTAACTTGCCCAGTTTCGCGCACATCCGCGCCTTCACGATCCATATTTTTACGGCGACCGGCGCGGCGCTGGCACTGCTCGCGATGATTCTGGCATCCGGCGGACACTGGGCCGGAATGTTTTTCTGCCTCGGCCTTGCGCTGATCGTCGATGGCCTCGACGGCCCGATGGCGCGCGCCTTCAAGGTCAAGGAGCTGCTGCCGCGCTGGTCAGGCGAGGGCCTCGACTTCGTTGTCGACTTCGTGACCTACGTCTTTGTCCCAGCCTATGCGATCGCGGCCAGCGGGTTCCTGCCGGACGTATTGGCGATACCGGCCGGCATGATCGTGGTCATCACCGGCGCGCTGTATTTCGCCGACGGCAACATGAAGACCGACGACAATTACTTCCGCGGCTTTCCGGCGGTATGGAATCTGGCGGCGTTCTATCTCTATCTGCTGGAGCCGCCGCCGTGGGCCGCGGTGGGCATCATCGCCGCGCTCGCCGTTTTGACGTTCGTGCCGATCCGTTTTGTCCATCCGCTGCGGGTCGCGCATTTGCGCTGGCTCAATATCGCTCTGATGGCGTTGTGGGCGGCGCTGGCGACGTTCACCCTCGTCGAAAATCTCTCCCCTGGGCCCTTCGTCACCTGGGCGCTCGCCGCCATCGCCATCTATTTCCTCATCGCAGGTTTGTTGCGCAAACCTGCCTGATCGTGTGTGATCGGCAACAATAAGAATAATCCTTTGGGGAGTCCGTCATGTCTCGACCTGTTCTGCTCATCGCCGGCGGCAGCCGCGGTATCGGCGCTTCGACCGCAAAGCTTGCCGGCGCGCGCGGCTATGACGTCGCCGTCAACTACAACAACAACGCCAACGCCGCTGCAGGCGTTGTCGCCGCGGTGAAAGCGGCCGGCGGCAATTCGGTTGCCATTCAGGGTGATATGGCGATCGAAGCCGATATCGAGCGCGTCTTCGCCGAGACCACCGACAAACTCGGACCAATCACCCACTTCGTTCACAGCGCGGGCATCAGCGGCAAATACTCACGGCTCGATGAAGCCGACGCTGCGACCATGCGTGAGGTGCTCGATGTCGATACTTTCGGCGCGTTGCTGTGCCTGCGCGCCTGCGTGCGCCGGATGTCCACCAAGCATAACGGCAAAGGCGGTGCCGTCGTCATGATGTCGTCGATGGCCGCGCCGCTCGGCGGCGCGAATGAGTGCGTCTGGTACGCGGCGGCCAAGGCCGGCGTCGATTCCATGGTGATCGGCGTGTCGCGTGAAGTCGCCAAGGAAGGCATCCGTGTCAATGCCATTACGCCGGGCGTTATCGACACCGACATTCAGCCGCCGGGACGTGTCGAGCGCGTCACGCCGATGCTGCCGATGGGCCGGGCAGGGCAACCCGACGAGGTGGCCGAAGCCATTCTGTTCCTGCTTTCGGACAGCGCGTCTTACGTCAACGGCGCCAATTTGCGGGTGTCGGGCGCGCGGTAATCGCGAGAGCCACCCGTCTTGCACTTGGCGCTTGGCTCCCTATGATCCCGGCCCGAACGATCTCCAACCAACAAGCCTAGACAATTCAAGGGGTGAAACATGGTCGCAGCAGTGCGCGTACACAAAGCCGGTGGACCGGAAGTTCTGACGTTCGAGGAAATCGATGTCCCGGCGCCGGGTCAGGGCCAGATCAAGATCAAGCAGCACGCCTGCGGCGTCAATTTCATCGACACCTATTTCCGCATGGGCATGTATCCGTCGCCCGTCGGACTGCCGTTCGTTGCTGGCAATGAAGGCGCCGGCGAAGTCACTGCGGTCGGCCCCGGCGTCACCGACGTCAAGGTCGGCGACCGCGTCGCCTATGTGGTGCCGCTGGGCGGCTATTCCGCCGAACGTCTGCTGCCGGCCGAACGCGCCGTGAAGCTGCCCGATAATATCTCCTATGAGCAGGCCGCCGCGATGATGCTCAAGGGCATGACCGTGCAGTATCTGCTCAACCACACC
>CAISIV010000165.1 GCA_903885555.1 uncultured Hyphomicrobiales bacterium | reverse complement strand
GACACTTATATCGAGAAGGAATCCTCGATCAACGAGCAGATCGACCGCATGCGCCATTCGGCGACGCGCGCGCTGCTGGAGCGCGACGACGTCATCATCGTCGCCTCGGTATCCTGCATCTACGGCATCGGCTCGGTCGAAACCTATTCAGCCATGACCTTCACGCTGAAGCAGCGCGCCACGATCTCGCAGCGCCAGTTGATGGCGGACCTGGTGGCGCTGCAATACAAGCGTACGCAGGCCGATTTCTACCGCGGCTCGTTCCGCGTGCGCGGCGACGTCATCGAGATTTTCCCGGCGCACTATGAAGACCGCGCCTGGCGCGTGTCACTGTTCGGCGACGAAATCGAGTCGATCCACGAATTCGATCCGCTGACCGGGCAGAAAACCGACGAACTGGAATTCGTCAAGGTCTACGCCAATTCGCATCACGTCACGCCGCGCCCGACTTTGGTGCAGGCCATGCTCGGCATCCGCCACGAACTCAAAGTGCGGCTCGACCAGCTCAACGCCGCCGGCCGCCTGCTCGAAGCGCAGCGGCTCGAACAACGCACGATGTACGATCTCGAGATGATGGACGCCACCGGCTCCTGCGCCGGCATCGAGAACTATTCGCGCTACCTGTCCGGCCGCAAGCCTGGCGAGCCGCCGCCGACTCTGTTCGAATACGTCCCCGACAACGCGCTGGTGTTCGCCGACGAAAGCCACGTCACCGTGCCGCAGCTCGGCGGTATGTTCCGCGGCGACTTCCGCCGCAAGGCGACGCTGGCGGAATACGGCTTCCGCCTGCCCTCCTGCATGGACAACCGGCCGCTGCGCTTCGAGGAATGGGATGCGATGCGGCCGCAGACGGTTGCGGTGTCGGCGACGCCCAGCCATTGGGAAATGAACGAGGCCGGCGGCGTGTTTGTCGAGCAGGTCATCCGCCCCACGGGCTTGATCGATCCGCCGGTCGAAATCCGCCCGGCGCGCACGCAGGTCGACGATCTGGTCGGCGAAGTGCGTCAGGTGGCGCAGGCCGGCTACCGCTCGCTGATCACGGTGCTGACCAAGCGCATGGCGGAAGACCTCACCGAATATCTGCACGAGCAGGGCATCCGCGTGCGCTACATGCATTCGGACATCGACACGCTGGAGCGCATCGAGATCATCCGCGACTTACGCCTTGGGGCATTCGATGCGCTGATCGGCATCAATTTGCTGCGCGAAGGCCTCGACATTCCGGAATGCGCGCTGGTCGCCATTCTCGATGCCGACAAAGAGGGTTTCCTCAGAAGCGAAACGTCACTGATCCAGACCATCGGCCGCGCCGCGCGCAACGTCGACGGCCGCGTCGTGCTCTATGCCGACCAGGTCACCGGCTCGATGCAGCGCGCCATCGAGGAGACCAACCGCCGCCGCGAGAAGCAGGTCGAATACAACACCGCCAACAACATCACGCCGGAGAGCATCAAGCGCTCGATCCACGACATCATGGACTCGGTCTATGAGCGCGACCACGTCCTGATCTCGACCGGCGGCGCAAGCGAAGGCGAGTTCGGCGACGCCGCCACCATCGGGCATAATTTCGAGACCGTGCTGGCGAACATGGAAACCAAGATGCGCGAGGCAGCCAGCGACCTCGACTTCGAGGAGGCCGCGCGCCTGCGCGACGAGATCAAGCGGCTGCG
>CAISIV010000164.1 GCA_903885555.1 uncultured Hyphomicrobiales bacterium | reverse complement strand
GAACTATTCGGAGCCCCCCCCCCCATGTACGCCCCCCTTATCCCACCTCTCGCTCCCCCGCCGTACAAGCACACGCCGCTGTTTCCGCTGGGCAAGGACACCACGACCTACCGCAAGATCACGTCCGAGGGCGTGCGGGTCGAAAAGGTCTTGGGCAAGGAGATGGTGGTCGTGTCGCACGAGGCCATTCGGTCGCTGGCCGAGGCCGCCTTCGAGGACATCAATCACCTGCTGCGGCCGGCGCACCTGAAACAGCTGCGCGCCATCCTCGACGATCCGGAGGCGACCGGGAACGACAAGTTCGTCGCCTACGATCTGCTCAAGAACGCCAACATCGCCGCCGGCGGCGTGCTGCCGATGTGCCAGGACACCGGCACCGCCATCATCATGGGCAAGAAGGGCCGGCTCATCTTCACCGACGGCACCGACGAGGGCGCCCTGGCCGAAGGCGCGCGCGACGCCTACTTCAAGCGCAACCTGCGCTATTCGCAGCTCGCGCCGATTTCGATGTTCGAGGAGAAGAACACCAAGAACAATATGCCGGCGCAGGTCGAGCTCTATGCCGAAGGCGAGGGCGGCTACGATGAGGCCTACAAGTTTCTGTTCATCGCCAAAGGCGGCGGCTCGGCCAACAAGGCGTTTTTGTTTCAGGCGACGCCGTCGATCCTGACGCATGACCGCATGCTGGCCTATCTCAAAGAAAAGATCATGACGCTCGGCACCGCGGCGTGCCCGCCTTATCACCTGGCGATCTGCATCGGCGGCACCTCGGCCGAGATGACGATGAAAACGGTCAAGCTTGCCTCGACCAAGTATCTCGACAATCTGCCGACGCAGGGCTCGGAAGACGGCCACGCCTTCCGCGATCTCGAGATGGAAAAAGAAGTGCTGAAGATGACGCAGTCGTCCGGCGTCGGCGCGCAGTTCGGCGGCAAATATTTCTGCCACGACGTGCGCGTCATCCGGCTGCCGCGTCACGGCGCGTCGCTGCCGATCGGGCTCGGCGTGTCGTGCTCGGCGGACCGTCAGGCGATGGGCAAGATCACGCGCGACGGCGTGTTCCTCGAGGAACTCGAGCATCACCCCGCGCAATATCTGCCGGAGGTCGATCAGGAGAAATTGGGCGGCGAGGTGGTGAAGATCGATCTCACCAGGCCGATGAGCGAGATCCGCGCGCAGCTGTCGAAATATCCGGTGAAGACGCGGCTGTCGCTGACCGGGCCGATGATCGTCGCGCGCGACCTTGCTCATGCAAAGCTGCGCGAGCGTCTGGAAGCGGGCCAGGGCCTGCCGGATTATTTCAAGAACCATCCGGTGTATTACGCCGGGCCGGCCAAGACTCCGGCGGGGTATGCCTCGGGCGCCTTCGGCCCGACCACCGCGGGACGCATGGATTCATTTGTCGATGCGTTCCAGGCGGCCGGCGGCTCGATGGTGATGCTCGCCAAGGGCAACCGCTCGGCGGCGGTGCGCGACGCCTGCAAAAAGTACGGCGGCTTCTATCTCGGCTCGATCGGCGGCTCGGCGGCCAATCTCGCCGAGCACTGCATCAAGAAGGTCGAGGTGCAGGAATATGCCGAGCTCGGCATGGAAGCCATCTGGCGCATCGAGGTCGTGGATTTCCCGGCGTTCATCGTGATGGACGACAAGGGCAATGACTTTTTCAAGGAATTGAACCTCGGTTGAGGCGCTGCATCCGGTGATCCAGTGGGCCGCGCCGCGCGTTATCTCCGTGCAGAACAGAGAGTCCGATGGACTGTCCGCAGGAAATCAGGACGCGCACGCCGCCCTGGCGCAAGAAACGCCCGCGCGTGGGCAAGCCGGTCAAGCTGTCCGACGAGGATAAGCAGGCGGCCAAAACCCGCGCCGCCAAGGCCGGGCGGCCCTATCCCAATCTCGTCGACAACATGTGGGCGGCCTCGCGCAAGAAGCGGGTGTAGAGGCGCTGGCGAGCGCGCGGCCGGGCTGTCATAGTCGTGCGATGCTCTCGCGCCGCTCAGTCATCGCCGGAATTTCCGCCACGTTGGCTGCGTCCGCCGCGCGCTCCCAGGAGCGTGGCCCCGTCACGCTGATCGTGCCGTTCGCGGCCGGCGGTTCGACCGATGCCATTGCGCGCATTGTCGCCGAGGCGATGCGCGCCACGCTCGGGCAGACGGTGATCGTGGAAAACCGCGGCGGCGCCGGCGGCTCGCTCGGCACCGCGGCGATCGCGCATGCCGCGCCGGACGGCCTGACCATCGGCATGGGCACGGCCTCGACGCTCGCCATCAATCCGGCGGCCTACGTGAAGTTGCCCTACGACGTGCTCACTGACCTCACGCCCATCGGCGCCATCGCCGACGTGCCCAACATCATGTCGATCAATCCGGGCGTGGCGGCCAAGGACATGGCGTCCTTCATCGCGCTGGCCAAGGAGAAACCGGACGGCTTCGCTTACGGGTCATCGGGCAACGGCTCGGTCAGTCATCTGATGGGCGAGCAGTTCAAGCTCGCGACCGGCACAAAGATGGTGCACGTGCCTTATCGTGGTGTGGGGCCTGCACTTGCCGATGTCGTCGGCGGCCAGATCCAGGTGATGTTCGACAATCTGCCGACGTCGCTGGCGCTGGTGAAAGACGGCAAGCTGCGCGCGCTCGCCGTTTCGGCGCCGCAACGTCTTGCGGTGTTGCCCGATGTGCCGACCTTCGCTGAACTCAATCTCGCTGAGCTCAACTGGAGCGCCTTCTTCGGCCTCGTTGCGCCGGCGCATACGCCGGAGCCGGTCGTTGCGCGTCTCAACGCCGCGCTGAATGTTGTGCTCGCGCAAAGCGCGGTGCGCGATCTACTGTCCGCGCAACAGGCGAGCGTGACGCCCGGCACGCCCGCGCAATTTGCCGCGCTGATGCGCCGCGAAATCACGCGCATGCAGCGCGCCACGCAAGCCGCCAACATTCGCATTGAATAGTTTGCGCATCGAATAGGTTGCGCATCGAACCATCGCGCCGCATTCGTTTGCGTGCAAGCGATTGAGATATCACGCAAACTTTAGTCTGTCGGCTTGTCGACTCATGCAGGTGCGTGCTTGCATTCATGCAACAAGAATTGCGTTAAATTACAAAAAAATCGCGTGAAAAACTGGGGAGGGAAAAAGGTCCATGGCGAAAGCCAGCATTGATTTCAATGCAACGGATATCGCCGTGCAGGCCGAGCAGGCCCGCCAATCGGATCTCGACGCACTGCCATTCGGCGTCATCAAGCTCGACCGCCAGGGCATTGTGAGATTTTACAGCGCGACCGAAGCCAGATTGTCGGGCTCCAAACTTATCCCGCTGGGGCAGAACCTGTTCGACATCTCGCAAAGTGCCAACCGCGACGATCTTCGCGCGCGGATCATGCGGGCGATGGAAAACGGCCCGGTCGATCTTGAGCTCGCCTGGTTCGGCGACCCGAACGACCCGATGCGCGAAATGCGCATCCGGGTTCAGTCGGCGCGCGACGGCGGGGTCTGGATGTTTATCGAACGCGACTAGACGCGCGCCGTGTCAGTTGACCGGTTCCGCTTCGACGGTCCATTTCGGCAGCGCGCCGCCGACCGATTGCGGCGGCGGCGGCTCTATGCCGGCTTGCGCGCGCGCTTCATTGAGCACGAAAACGCGGATCGCCGACGACAGATTGGCGTTGTTCCGCTCACCGTCGATCTGCGCCAGCAGCTCGGTGAGCTTTATTTTCTTGCGGTCGGCAATGGACTTCACGCCGTTCCAGAACTCGTCTTCGAGCGAGATGCTGGTCTTGTGGTGGTCGAGAACGACAGAGCGTTTGGCAATTGCAGACTTCATCGAATTCTCCTCCTGCGCAGTGCGCCACGGCGATTGCTTTCCTGCTCCCATAAGTAACGTGCCCGCGATGTGGAACATTGCGCGAAATCAAACTGCGCGAAATAAAATGACAAGTGTCGCAATTGGTGACCCGGCCCTGCGGCTTGCAAAGCCGCGGGCATCCATCGCCGGGCTTCGGCGGGCTAGCTCGACTTGTTGGTCCGATTCGGCGGCCGCGCCCGGGTTTCGGCAATCACCGTGTCGCAGTTCTGGCACTCGTAGCGGTCAAAGTGCGGCAGATCGGGTCGCGTCTTGAACGCCTGCATGGCGATGCTGCAGACCGGGCAGGGCCGAATGGCTGATCCGTTGCGCAAATTCACGGCTGTCTGGCTCTGGTCGCTGGGGTGGCAAAAATCCGGTGCCGGATTCCGTAGCCAACTACCGCTGCGGGCCTTTTGATCCAGATCAAATTTTTATGGGTCTGAAACAGCTGTCTTCTGATCTAGGTCAATGATCGAATTGCGAAACGGCCCATCTTGGGTTGATGTGGCAACCTGTCTCCAATGCACCCTTTGGCCGCGACCTCGAGCTGGCCGTCGTCAACGAGGACGGCACGCACGCATTGGTGTTTGCCTGCCGGCGGATCGTCGGGGGCTGGATGAACAGCGCCACCAAAGAGCGGCTGGATGTGCGGCCAACCCATTGGCGGGAATGGCCGGAGGAAGAACGGCGCTCGGCCTAGCCGGCCAAAGGCTTCGGGTTGGGTTTCGCGTTGGGACTACTGGCCGCCGATTCGGCGAGCTTTCTTTCTTCTTCCGCCAGCAGCTTGAGCAGCACCTGGCGGCGCGCCTCATCGGTCTCGGTGGCGAGCAGCCGCCGATAATGATCGATGTTGAGATGGGCGACGGTCCGGTCCAACGCAGGATTTCCCCGTGTGAGAGCCCGCAACTGCTACCAGATATTGCCCGGCACTTTAAGCGCGCGTTTCGCCTTGGGACGTGACGTCCTGCGCAATGCGCCTTAGGATCGCAAGCCCATGCTGTGAAAGTGGGGCTCTGTAGCGACGGCGCGGCCGCCGCCGAACGAGTAAAGCCCCGCCGAGATCAAGGCGATGACGACGAGCGCCATGCCGAGTCGCACCCACTGATCGGCCATAGCCCATCCCCCGTGACTGTCCCGATGGCGAAAGACTAGGGCGCGGGATCGGGCAGGCGCCATCTTGTCCTGCAAACACGGTAAATCATATGGCCTGCGGCGCTGCTGATGAATTATTAGCGATAGGGCCGAATTAGGTGGGCTTTGCGGCCGTTTTGTCCTATCAAGGCGCCATGATCGAACACGCCGATTTTTCCGTTGTCGTTAAGAACCGCGCCCGTCCGCCCAAGCCGTGGCGCTGGGAAATCTATCGCGCTGGCCGGACCAGCCCGATCGATCATTCCGAGGTCTATTTCGAGTCGATGACCGAAGCCAATCGCGCCGGCAAGGCCGCGCTCAAGCAGATGCTGAGCGAATATCAGAACTGATGGCGGCTTGATCGCTCGCTTTGAGCGGACTGAAAAAACGTCAAAAACATTCAAGGCCGCCGGTGAGGGCGGCCTTTGCGTCAGTGCGGCATTTTAAAATGCGCGCGCACGGCAGCTACTTCAATTGCGTCGAGATGCTCTTGAACTTGGCGTTCAGGCTGGTGCCTAGGCCGTTGACGACGGCGATGACAGCCACGGAGATGCCGGCGGCGATCAGACCGTATTCGATCGAGGTCGCGCCGGATTCGCATTTGGCGAACGCCACAAGCCTGTCCATCACGCCGACTCCCATCAGGTACCATTCCGGCGGGCATACTGCGGTATAGCCATAAACGCCGTGTAAATAGTAACCCACTGATTTCTTGGTGTTTTTCCCTTTTTAAGTTCCATGGGCGGAACTTGAGCCGCGGCTCGGCACGCGCTCTGGCACAAAAGCCCAATGATTCAGGGCACTTCCGCGGTCCGGAAGGCTAGCGCCGCTCGGCGATCCGGGCGGCCTCGTGGGCCAGCTCGAGGTAATCGCGACCGATTGCCGCGTGGCGCTCGATGTCGGCTTGGGTCGACGCCTTGGCCGCCAGCACGAAGCACATGCGGGCGTTCTGGAGCAGCTGTTCGGCCTCGATCATGCGCTTTTGCATGAGGTCACCATGGCCGAGAGCAACGGTTGTGTCGTTGATGGAGATCAACTCACGTTGCGAGTCTCAAAGGGGCCCGCTCACTGGCGCGTGGTGCGTCTGTACCGTATGCGTTCTAGAATGTTCCACATTTTCTTAATGTAGGTTGTGCGTTTTCGCGCAGGTTCGTGTCATGTTCCCGGATTCTGATACCGCCAAGGGGCCTTTATCGAAAGAGGAGCCAACCGAGACGGCCCTTGATCCCCAATATTGGGTAAGCCATTGGTAGTGAATCGTTTTTTACGAAAATCCCAAAATTTTTAACGAATGGAACTCTAAGTTCCATTCGTGGAACCGGGAAGAATTTCGGTTCGTACTCCAGGAAGGACGCGCAAATGCGCCTTGTTCTACGATTCCTCAAAAACAATTCCGGTGCGACAGCAATTGAATACGGTCTCATCGCGGCAGGTATTTCCGTCGCGATTATCTCCGCGGTTAATTCAGTCGGCACTTCCTTGAACGCCAGTTTTCAATCGGTCAGCACCGCGCTGAAATAACGACCCGTGGCTGGGGAGTTTGATGGTGAGGGCCCCTAGGACGGGGCCCTTGTCATTTGAGGCCAGTTCTTATTTCAAATCAGGCCACTAGGGGTCGAAACAGGCCACTACCGCATTTCCAAAAAGAACATATTGCGAACAGAGAACAAATGAGGTACATTGTCTTTACCGGTCGATTCCGGCGCGGCAGGGGCCGCGTTGTTCGGGGATCGAATCGATGCATAAGGAGCGCTAAGACATGAGCCAGCCTGCCCTGCGTATCGTCGAAGGATCGTCCATGGATAAGTCCAAGGCTCTTGCCGCCGCGCTCTCCCAGATCGAGCGCCAGTTCGGCAAAGGCTCGGTCATGAAACTGGGCAAGAACGACAGGTCGATGGACATCGAGACGGTGTCGACCGGGTCGCTCGGGCTGGATATCGCGCTCGGCGTCGGCGGCCTGCCGCGCGGCCGTATCGTCGAAATCTACGGACCGGAATCCTCGGGCAAAACCACATTGTCGCTGCACACCATTGCCGAAGCCCAGAAGCTCGGCGGTATCTGCGCCTTCGTCGACGTCGAACACGCGCTCGATCCGGTTTATGCCCGCAAGCTCGGCGTCAATGTCGATGACCTTCTGATTTCGCAGCCCGACGCCGGCGAACAGGCGCTTGAAATCGCCGATACGCTGGTGCGCTCCGGCGCGGTCGACGTGCTGGTGGTGGACTCGGTGGCGGCGCTGGTGCCGCGCTCCGAACTCGAAGGCGAAATGGGCGACGTGCAGCCCGGCGCGCAGGCGCGGCTGATGAGCCAGGCGCTGCGCAAGCTGACCGCCTCGATTTCGAAATCGCGCACCATGGTGATCTTTATCAATCAAATTCGCATGAAGATCGGCGTGATGTACGGCTCGCCGGAAACCACCTCGGGCGGCAATGCGCTCAAGTTCTACGCTTCGGTGCGCCTCGATATCCGCCGCATCGGCGCCATCAAGGAACGCGACGAAGTGGTCGGCAACCAGACCCGCGTCAAGGTCGTGAAAAACAAGCTGGCGCCGCCGTTCAAGCAGGTCGAATTCGACATCATGTATGGCGAGGGCGTGTCCAAGGTCGGCGAACTGGTCGATCTCGGCGTCAAGGCCGGCGTGGTCGAGAAATCCGGCGCCTGGTATTCCTACGACAGCCAGCGCATCGGTCAGGGCCGCGAGAACGCCAAGGTGTTCCTCAAGCAGAACCCCGACATCGCCAACAAGATCGAAGCCCAGGTGCGGGCGAATTCCGGGCCGCTGGCGGAAGTGATCATGCAGGGCGAAGTCGAAAAGGACGATGACGGCGACGCTGCTGCTGAAGCTTGACTGGCCGCGGGTACGCCGGCCGCTAGCATCTCGCTAGCGACCGGTGCTGGTCACGGGGAGGCGGGTGACGCCCCTTCACAAGGACCGGCGCGGGAAGAAATTCTTTCTGCATCGCCCAAATCTGCCAACACGAAGCCGACCAACACGAAGACTGCCAAATCTGAAGCTGCAAACAACGGCGCGCCGGTAATCGATCTGGCCGCTCGCGCCGCCAAACCGGAAACGGCCGGGGCCGAGACTCACGCTGGCAACGACCTGGTGATGACCCGGCCAAAGCCTGAGAAACGCAAGAACGCGAAGGAGCGGGCGAAAGCCAAATTCGCCAAAGAGATCGATAAGGACAAGGATAAAACCGCCGAGGACGGGACCAGGCCGATGACGGCAACGGCGAAGTCCGAGGCGGAAGCCAAAGCCGAGCGCAAGGCTGAGACCAAGGTTGCCGCCAAGGCAGCCAAGGCCGAGCGCAAGAAAAACAGGTCGGCCGGCAAAAGAGCGGCGGCCAAGAAGGCCGCCTGAGCTGAGAGTTCGGTACTGCGTAACCGAGTAAGTGCGTAAACGTCGCTTAGCCCCCATCGGCACCCGGCTGCGTAAAGCGGCCGCCACCGAGGATGGGGGCGAAGGCGTTTTTGGGCCCCACCTGAGTGGACTTACCCGCCCCCCGTCGCTAAATAGAAACCCTGTAAAATACGAGGCAGGACGGGGATTTAGCCCCGCTTCCCAGGGGCTAAGCAGCGTTCCGATGAGCGGCGTCAACGACATCCGTAAGAGCTTTCTCGATTATTTCGTGCGCAACGATCATACGGCCGTTGCGTCGTCGGAACTGGTGCCGCGCAACGACCCGACCTTGATGTTCACCAATGCCGGCATGGTGCAGTTCAAGAACGTCTTCACCGGCGTCGAGAAGCGGCCCTACGTGCGCGCCACGTCGTCGCAGAAATGCGTGCGCGCCGGCGGCAAGCACAACGACCTCGACAATGTCGGCTACACCGCGCGGCATCACACCTTCTTCGAGATGCTCGGCAACTTCTCCTTCGGCGATTACTTCAAGGAACGCGCCATCGAGCTGGCCTGGAACCTGATCACCAAGGAATTTGCGCTGCCGAAGGATAAGCTTCTGGTCACCGTCTACGCCGATGACGACGAAGCGCACCGCCTGTGGAAGAAGATCGCCGGCTTCTCCGACGACCGCATCATCCGTATCGGCACCTCGGACAATTTCTGGCAGATGGGCGACACAGGCCCTTGCGGCCCATGTTCGGAAATCTTCATCGATCAGGGCCCGGCTTTGCAGGGCGGGCCGCCGGGCTCGCCGGACGAAGATGGCGACCGCTTCCTCGAGTTCTGGAACCTGGTCTTCATGCAGTACGAGCAGGTCGCGCCGGGTGACCGCAATCCGCTGCCGCGCCCGTCGATCGACACCGGTATGGGGCTGGAACGTATCGCGGCGATTCTCCAGGGCGTGCACTCGAACTACGACACCGATCTGTTCCGTTCCCTCATCGAGGCCGTCTCGCACGCGATCGGCCGCGGTCCGACCGCGGAGAACCGCGCGTCGTATCGCGTGATTGCCGACCACCTGCGGGCGTCGTCCTTCCTCGTTGCCGACGGCGTGCTGCCGTCGAACGAAGGCCGCGGCTATGTGCTCCGCCGCATCATGCGCCGCGCCATGCGCCACGCCGAACTGCTCGGGTCCAAGGATCCGCTGATGTGGAAGCTGGTGCCGGTGCTGGTCCGCGAGATGGGCCAGGCTTTCCCGGAACTGGTGCGGGCGCAGCCGCTGATCACCGAGACGCTCAAACTCGAGGAAACCCGTTTCCGCAATACGCTGGAGCGCGGGCTAGTCATCCTCGACGACAAGAGCAAGACGCTGAAGCAGGGCGACATGTTCGACGGCGATACCGCCTTCACGCTGTACGACACCTACGGTTTCCCGCTTGACCTGACGCAGGATGCGCTGCGCTCGCGCGGCATCAGCGTCGATATCGCCTCGTTCACCGACGCCATGGAGCGCCAGAAGGTCAAGGCGCGCGCGTCGTGGTCCGGCTCTGGCGACGCGGCGCAGGAGACGGTGTGGTTCGGCCTGCGCGAGAAGACCGGCACCACCGAATTCCTCGGCTATGAAACCGAAACCGCCGAAGGCGTCGTCGCCGCGCTGGTCAAGGACGGCAAGGAAGTCACCGAGCTTAAAAGCGGCGACACCGGCCAGGTGGTGATGAACCAGACGCCGTTCTACGGCGAGTCCGGCGGTCAGCTGGGCGATACCGGCGTCATGCGCCGCGACGGCGTCAAGCTGACCGTCACCGACACGCAGAAGAAGACCGGCGACGTGTTCGCCCATGCGGTCAAGGTCGAACAAGGTTCGGTCAAGGTCGGCGACCCGCTATTGCTGGAAGTCGATCACGCCCGCCGCGCCGGCATCCGCCAGAACCATTCCGCCACCCATCTGCTGCATGAGGCGCTGCGCCAGGTGCTCGGCGATCACGTCGCGCAGAAGGGCTCGATGGTCGCGCCCGACCGGCTGCGCTTCGACTTCTCGCACACCAAGCCGATGACGGTGCAGGAACTGGAAAAGGTCGAGGACATCGCCAACGACATCGTGCTGCAGAATGCGCCGGTGACGACGCGGCTGATGGCGCTCGACGATGCACGCGCCTCCGGTGCGCGCGCTTTGTTCGGCGAAAAATACGGCGACGAAGTGCGCGTTGTCGCGATGGGCGAGGGTAGCGGCAATTCGCTCGGCTGGTCGGTCGAATTGTGCGGCGGCACGCATGTGAAGCGCACCGGCGATATCGGTCTGATCACGGGCCTGTCCGACTCGGGGGTCTCGTCCGGCGTGAGGCGGCTCGAAGCTCTGACCGGCACGGCGGCACGCCGCGCCGTCAACAAGCAGGTGGCGATTGCCAAGGCGGCGGCGGCCGAGCTCAAGACCCAGCCGGAAGAATTGACGGCGCGTGTCGCCGCGCTCATCGACGAACGCAAGAAGCTCGAGCGCGATCTCACCGACGCCCGCAAGAAACTGGCGATGGGCGGCGGCGGTTCGTCGTCGAGTGCTGCCAGCGACGACGTCGAGACGGTCGCAGGCGTCAAGGTGATGGCCAAGGCGCTGACCGGGGTCGAAGCCAAGGACCTGCGCAGCCTCGCTGACGAAGGTAAGAAGAAGCTCGGCTCCGGCATCGTGATCCTGGTCGCCAACGACGCCGAGGGCAAAGCCGCGCTGGTAGTCGGCGTGACCGCCGATCTGACGGCGTCCAACAATGCCGTGGCGATGGTGCAGGCCGGTGTCGCCGCGCTCGGCGGCAAAGGCGGCGGCGGACGGCCCGATATGGCGCAAGGCGGCGGCCCGAACGGGGCTGAGGCCGCGGTGGCGATTGCCGCGGTCAAAGCGCTGGTCAAATCGGCCTAACCGCGAACCGGCTTGCTGTTTTTACCGCTGACGCGTTTGCTTGATGCAACGCAAGGCGCCTGAGCGCGTTTCCTGTTATCGAGCGAATCTCGTTTCGCATCGGTATAAGACAAGCAGGATCGGGGCATAGCCAGCAGCATGGCACGCGAAAACACCAAGGCAATGCGGCGCCGCGTCTATATGGCGCTGGAGCAGGGCCCGGTCGGCGAGCGGCTTGCGGTCTTCACCGACCGGGCGCTGATGGCGCTGATCCTGGTCAATCTGGTCGCGGTGACGCTGGAATCGATTCCCGCCATTGGCGCGCGCTATGAGCTGGCCTTCGACGTCATCGAATATTTTTCCCTCGCCGTCTTTACCATTGAATACGGCCTGCGGCTGTGGGGCGCGG
>CAISIV010000163.1 GCA_903885555.1 uncultured Hyphomicrobiales bacterium | reverse complement strand
CTTGATGCCGGCGCGGCCGGCGACTTCGGCCAGTCCGATGTCTTCAAAGGACTGCTCGGCCAGCAGTTCCATCAGCGCGGCGATTGCTTTGTCACGGTTGGAGCCGGTGCGGGGAGCTTCGGCTTTCGCCGGAGCCTGGCGTTTGGGTTTGCGAACCATGACGGCCTCCATTGCGGGTGAATGACACCCTCAATGTAGGTCCGCAAAGGCGACGGTTCTAGGGCGTTAGCCGGCCAATTGCCGCGACCGGGCCGTGGCTGCGGCGATGGCCTTGGTCAAAATTTCATCAAAGCCGCCGGGGCCCATCAGCACTTCCAGCGCTGCGGCGGTGGTACCGCCGGGCGATGTTACATTCTGCCGCAGCGTTGCGGCATCGAGATCCGAGCGATGCAGTAGTTCACCGGAGCCGGACACGGTCTCGCGCGCCAGCCGGCCCGCAAGTTCCGCCGGGAGCCCGGCGGCGATACCCGCCTTCGTCATCGCTTCGGCGAGCAGGAACACGTAGGCTGGGCCCGACCCGGACAACGCGGTGACGGCGTCGATCAATGCTTCGTCCTCGACCCATTCGACCTTGCCGATGGCTGCGAGCAGGTTGGATGCCAGCTTGCGCTGGCCTGCCGAAACATTGGCATTGGCGACCGCGACGGTAATGCCACGCCCGACAGCGGCCGGCGTATTGGGCATCGCGCGCACGATGGCCGTGCCGGGAGGCAGCGCATTCTCGATGAAGCGGATGGTGCGGCCGGCCATGATCGACAGCACCAGCGTCGATTTTCCGACATAGAGGCCGAGCGGCGGCACCGCGTCCGGCGCGGTCTGCGGCTTGACCGCGATGACGATCGCCGCGGCGTCGGCCGTGGCTTTCGGTCCCGGCTTGGCGTTGAGCTTCACGCCCCGCCGCGTCAACGCCTTGATGGATTTCGCGGGCTGCGGATCGATGATAGCAACGCGTTTTGGCGCGAGCCCGCGCGCGAGCCAGCCATCGAGCATGGCCTGGCCCATCTTGCCGGCGCCCACCAGAAGGAGGGTGCCGGGCAGCTTGCTGAGAGGTTTCTGGTTTGCGGGCCGTTTCATGACGCCGATGATAGCGTCAAAGCACTGCGCGCGTCACGCTTCGCCCGACGTATCGAAGTTGGCGGCGTCGAGCGCCTCGCGTGCGGCTTTGCCGGCCCAGACCACGAACTGGAACGCGGTGAAATAACGCTCGCAGGTGTCGAGCGCGGTGCCGAGCAGCGCTTCGCATTGCTTGCCGGAGGCTTCGGCCGCGCCCGCCAGCACCAGCGCGTGGCGGTACATGACGATGCCTTCCTTGGTCCATAGGTCGAAGTGACCGACCCAGAGCCGCTCATTGATCAGCGAGATGAGCTGCTGCACTTCGGCGCGCCGGCGTTCGGGAACCTTGAGATCGAAGGCGCAAGCCAGATGCAGCGCCTCGATATCGCACATCCATGTGTAGGACAGCTGATAGTCGGTCCACTTGCCGGTCACCATAATGGTGATCTCGTCTTCACCCGACCGCTCGAACGACCAGTCGTGACCGGTCGCGAGTCGCTCGACCACATCGAGCGGGTTGATCCGGGGTTCATCTGCGTAGGCGGTCAGGGACATGACGTCTCCACATTGCCGAAAGTGAGCGCGAGGAAACGCACGGCACAGCACATGCGCGGACGAGTGACCCGCACAGGGTACGAATTACAATTTGACGCAGGGGGTACGGGTGCCTTGACGGTGAAACCGAATCACTAGGCGATCTAACTATAACCCTCTCGATTCAGCCCGCTAGAGGCATCTTCGAGAGCCAATGAGCAGTGATTTGGGGGGGCGAGGCAACCGGCCTGAATCGACTCTCCACAGCCAATGCTGCGTCAGGGTGACTCAGTTGGGGATAAGTACGGGAGTGTTGCCGAGAAGATTCAGTCGGCGGAGCGGGCCCAGCAAAAGTGGAGTCCGGTTTTGCGTTCGGGCCTGCGACCAAGGAATCGAAGAGTCTTGTTTAGTCGAACAGGCTCGAAACCGACTCTTCGTGCGCGGTGCGTCCGATAGCTTCGCCGATCAGCGACGCAATCGGCAATACGCGAATATTCCCGGCGGCGAGCACTTCCTTGGTCGGTTCGATGGAGTCGGTGATGACCAATTCCTTGAGCCGCGATTTTGCGACACGCGCGACCGCGCCGCCCGACAGCACGCCGTGGCTGATATAGGCGTAGACCGCCTTGGCGCCCTGGGCGAGCAAGGCGTCGGCGGCATTCACCAGCGTGCCGCCGGAGTCGACGATGTCGTCCACCAGAATACAGGTGTGGCCGGCGACTTCGCCGATCACGTTCATCACTTCAGATTCACCAGCGCGCTCGCGCCGCTTGTCGATAATGGCGAGCGGGGCGTTGATGCGCTTGGCGAGACCACGCGCACGCACCACGCCGCCGACGTCGGGCGACACCACCATCACGTTGTCGAGTTTGAAATTTTCCTTGATGTCGCGGACCATCACCGGCGACGCGTAGAGATTGTCGGTCGGAATATCGAAGAAGCCCTGGATCTGGCCGGCGTGCAGGTCGAGCGTCATGACGCGGTCGGCGCCGGCGCGGGTGATCAGGTTGGCGACGAGCTTGGCCGAGATCGGCGTGCGGGGGCCGGGTTTGCGGTCCTGCCGGGCGTAGCCGAAATAGGGCACCACCGCCGTGATACGGCGCGCCGACGAGCGGCGCAGCGCGTCGATGATGATCAGCAATTCCATCAGGTGGTCGTTGGCCGGGTACGACGTCGACTGCAGGACGAAAACGTCCGAGCCGCGCACGTTTTCCTGGATCTCGACGAATATCTCGAGGTCCGCAAAGCGCTTTACGACCGCTTTGGTCAGGCTGATCTTGAGGTATTCGGCAATCTGCTGCGCCAGGACAGGGTTGGAATTGCCGGCGACGAGCTTGATCGTCCCGTTCTTCGACATTCCAAAATCCTCGCTTCACGCAATTTTGCTTAGCGCATGATCTCAACCGAAAACCGGTACCCACTTTTCGGGATCATGCGCCGGACATCAGGCGGCGTGGTCATAACAAGGCGTACCGGGCGCGGCAATATGCCCGGGAATTGTTGTCCCGAAGCTTTTTTGATCAGAATGAAGGCCGCGCTTTAGGAATTAAAGGCGGCAGGCTCGTTATTCGGCCAACGCGATGGCGTTGATGTGGCGGCCGTAGTCCGGTTCCGACTGATGGGTCGAGCGGCGGTAGCTGTAGAACAGCGCCGGTTCGGCGTAGGTGCACAGCCCGACATCCTCGAAATCGGCGATGCCGGCCTGCGCGATGCGGGCGGCGATATAGCCGTTGAGATCGAACATGGCGTGGCCTTCGCGCTCGCAGGCCACAAAAAACCGGGCGTTCTCGGTGTCCGCCACCAGAAAGCGCTCGATGAATTCCGGCCCGACCTGATAGTTCGCCTGGCTGATGGTCGGCCCCAGCGCCGCGCTGATGCGGCCGCGGTCGGCGCCAAGCTTTTCCATCGCGCTGACTGTTGCCTCGATGACGCCGGTGAAGGCGCCGCGCCAGCCGGCGTGCGCCGCGCCGATCACGCGGGCTGGCGCATCGGCAAACAGCAAAGGGCCGCAGTCGGCGGTGGAGACGCCGATCGCCAGCGCCGGCGTTCGGGTCACGAGCGCGTCGGCGCGCGGACGGGCATCGGCCGTCCACGGTGCATCGATGGTAACAACGTCCGGCGAATGGATCTGGTAGGGCGTCAGAAACCGCTCGGCGCTCACGCCCAGCGCTGCGGCCATGCGGCTTCGATTCTCCGCGACATTGTCCGGCGCGTCATTCGAGCCGACGCCGCCGTTCAGCGTCGCATAATGGCCCTGCGACACACCGCCGGTGCGGTCGAAAAAGCCGTGGCGAATGCCGGTCAATTTTCCAAGCGAGCGGGCCTGCAACATCGTGGGGTGTCCAAAACCTGTGCGTTAAACGGCAAACCCAATTTGCCGCAGTTGTATACGGAATTTTGTATGCGAAAAGGGCCTGCCGGTCACAAGGAGTCCTCACGATGCGGTTTACCGTTTCCATGGTTGCGCTGATAGGCGCCTGCCTGCTCGCCGCTCCCGCCTCCGCCGCGCCGGCGGGTGCGATCAAAGGCTTCATGATGCCGGCGCAATTTGGCGATGGTGCGCCTTTGATCAAGGTGCAGGGCGCGGTTAACGCGACCAGTCAGGGTCAGCAAAAGAGGGGGCAGTAGTCCGGAAGCGGTCAGCCGAGGCTCGGCGTGCAACGTCAAGGTGGCGGGCAGCAGTACAATCGTGGCGGCGGCCAGCACTATGGCGGTGGTGGCTATCGCAATGACGGTTACCGCGGTGGCTATCGCGGCGAACGTGATCGCGGCAACGACGATGGCGCTATCGCCGCCGGCGCCCTTGGCGGCCTGCTGCTCGGCGCGATCATCGCCAATGAAAGCCAACGCAATAGCAACGACTGCAGGCGCTATCGCAGCTACGACCCGCGCAGCGGGACCTTTGTCGCCGGTGACGGCCGGCGTTATCGCTGCCGCTGATCCGGGTTACGTCTCAAATCCCGGCGGCACGCCGACGGAGGCGTGCGCGTAGCTGGCGACCTTGAACAGCTCGCCCATTCCGGTGCGGCCATGGCCGATGAGACGCGCCAGGGCCGCATCGACGTCGGCCGCGGCGGCGCGCGAGGACGCCTTTTTCCTGAGCGTGGCGGCACGGGTCTCGATGCCGAGGCGAGTCAGGAAGGTTGCCTGATCGACCGGTCTGAAGCCGATGGCGCCCATCGCTTCGACGGCCCGCGACAGCGCGCGAAAATCGACATGCGCGGTGAGATCGATATTGCCCGGATCGGTCAGCGGGTCGGCATAAGCATGGTTGCCGACTGCCTGCAGCGTCTCGCCGACGCCGCTGGCGGTGTGGCCGTAATCGATCACCAGCGCAGCGCCGCCTTGATCCTTGATTCGCTTGCCGAGCTGCATCGCCGGCTTGTCGTCGCGCCATTCGTAGATCGAACCGTCCGGCGCCTGGCGCACCTCGGGCGGCAACAGCATGTCCAGATGCGCGATCGGACTGTTCGCCATGGTGAAGGCGAATTTGCCTTCCGGCCCGATTTCGATCTGGCGTTCGTGCCAGCCGGACGCGGCCTTTACCGCTTGATGGATCGGTAGCGCGTCGAAGAATTCGTTGGCGATGATGATGGCGGGGCCATTGGGCACGTCGTCAAGAGTCGCATGCCAGTTAAGCGCGACGCCCCAATGTTCAAGCGTGCGTTCCTGCGCGCTGCGCAGCGCCGGGCTGATATCCACGAGATGCACAACTAGGGCCTCGAGAAACGCCGGGATCATCTGCACCGCGCGCAACGCGTCGTTCATCAAGGTGCCGCGGCCAGGTCCGAGCTCGATGATGCGGACATTGGCCGGCTCGCCCATCTGCTTCCACACCGCCGCCATCCATAGCCCGATCAACTCGCCGAACATCTGGCTGATTTCCGGTGCGGTGATGAAATCGCCGCGCACGCCGAGCGGATCGCGCGTCGTGTAGTAGCCGTGATCGGGGTCGCCGAGACACAGCGCCATATATTCGCCGACCGGCATCGGTCCGGCGGCGGTGATACGCCGGCGGATCTCGATTTCCAGGGGCGACAGTTCGCTCATTATTTGTCCTGTTTCATGTGGCGCATGATCTTATCCGAAAACCGGTTTCCACTTTTCGGGATCATGCGCGCGCCGGATGCTTCAGCGCGTAGAGGATAAAGCCGGCGCCGGCGAGGAACAGCGGTACCGACAGCAACTGTCCCATGGTCGCGCCGCCCCACAGGAAGCCGAGCTGGGCGTCTGGCTCGCGGAAGAATTCGCAGAAGCTGCGTGCGATCGCATAGACCACGGCAAACAATCCGATGATCATGCCTGGGCGCTTCAGGGCGCCGGCGCGCATCGCAACGAACAACACGGCAAACAGCACCAGGCCTTCGAGCGCGGCTTCATATAACTGGCTTGGATGGCGCGCGATCGGACCGCCGCTCGGAAACACCATCGCCCACGGCACGTCGGCGGCGCGGCCCCATAATTCGCCGTTGATGAAGTTGGCGATGCGGCCGAGAAAAATACCGATGGTGCCGACCGCGCAGGTGATGTCGCCGAGCGACAAAATCGGCAGGCCGCGTTTCCTGGCGAACAGAAACACCGCCAGCACGCAGCCGGTGAAGCCGCCGTGGAACGACATGCCGCCGTTCCAGAGTTGCGCGATCTCCAGCGGATGCGCGGCGAAGTGCGCTGGATTGTAGAACAGCACGTAACCGACGCGGCCGCCGAGGATGATGCCGAGCGTGACCCAGACAACGAAGTCGTCGAAATCGAGAACCGTCAGCGGTGCTTTTCCGCTCCACAGGCTGTCGGCGCGGACCAAAGCGCGGGCATAGGCCCAGCCGGCCAGGATGCCGACGATATAGGCCAGCGCGTACCAGCGGATCGCGAACGGCCCGAGATGGATCAGCACCGGATCGAAGGCGGGGAAGGGAATTACCAAAAGGGGCATTGCGGCGTCCGGACGGTGATTTGGAATCAATGCTAGCAGCTAGTAGCAGCGCGGGTCTTGCGGCGCGATGACGGTATCGCCATTGTAACTCTCGTATTCGGAGACCCAGTATGACCCAGACCAGCAACCGCATATTCGATGAGATGGCGCGCCTGATGAATGACGCCGCCGGCGTCGCCACCGGGGTGCGGCGGGAATTTGATACGCTGTTCAAGGCCCAGGCCGAACGTATTCTGCGCGACCTCGACGTGGTCCAGCGCGAGGACTTCGAGGCGGTCAAGGAAATGGCCCGTCTGGCGCGCGAGGAAAACGAGGCGCTCAAGGCCAGAATTGAGGCCTTGGAGGCCAAGATCTCCGCCAAGTAGTGCCGCGGTAGGGTTTTCCTCACTGAGTTGCCCTTTTAGGGCCTCCCCGCTATAACCCCGCGCGAACACGGCCCCCGGCACCCCTGGAGGCTTGCCGTGTTCGTGGGCGGCCGAAAAAGCCGCCTTTTTACATACACTTAGACAAGGATACGATCCATGGCGTCCGTGCTTGAACTGAAAGCGACGGTGCGTCCGAAAGGCGGCAAGGGGGCCGCACGGGCATCACGTCGGTCCGGCACTGTGCCGGGCGTAATTTACGGTGAGAACAAACCCCCGATCATGGTCCAGATCGACCATGCCGAACTGCGCAAGCGTATTTACGCCGGGCGCTTCCTCACGACCCTTTTCCACGTCGACGTGGACGGCACCAAGCATCGCGTGATTCCACGCGACTTCCAGCTTGATCCGGTCAAGGACCAGCCCATTCACGTGGACTTCCTCCGTGTTGCCGAAGGCGCCCTGATCCGCGTCAAGGTTGCCGTGCACGTGCTCAATGCCGAACAGTCGCCGGGTGTGAAGCGCGGCGGCGCGGTCAACATCGTCACGCACACAGTGCTGGTGATGTGCCCGGCCGAGTCGATCCCGACTTCGATCGACGTCGACATCTCGGACGTTGACATCAACCACTCCAAGCATCTCAGCGACGTCAAGCTGCCGCCGAATGTCCGCGTGATCGCCCAGGGCGATATCACGCTGGTCACGGTGGTGCCGCCGTCCGGATACGCGGAAGAACTCAAGGCTGCTGCCGATCAGGCCGCTGCCGCCGCTGCATCCGCCGCTGCCGCTGCTGCTGCCGGTACCGCACCGGGCGCTGCTGCGCCTGCTGGTGGTGCCGCGCCTGCCGCCGGTGCTGCCGCCGCTCCCGCGGCCGGTGGTGCGGCCAAGAAGTAACGCGGCGTCGCTTAACGCCGCGCAATCTCTTTGCGCATGAACTGACAAAGCCCGTCCCGGATTCATCCGGGGCGGGTTTCGCCTAAAACGGAAACGGCAAAGCCGGTGACGCCATGCTGCTTTTCGTCGGCCTCGGCAATCCCGGTGAACGTTACGTCGCCAATCGTCACAACATCGGCTTCATGGCGGTGCAGGCGATTGCCAGCCGTCACAATATCGCGCCTTGGCGCCGCAAGTTTCAGGGCGTTTCGGTGGAAGGCATGATCGGCGGCGACCGCGCGCTGCTGCTGCTGCCGGGCACCTTCATGAACGAGTCCGGACGCGCGGTGGCCGAAGCGGTGCATTTCTACAAGATCGATCTCGGCCACATCGTGGTGTTTCACGACGAGCTCGATCTACCGCCGGCCAAACTTCGGGTGAAAACCGGCGGCGGCAATGCCGGTCACAACGGCCTGCGCTCGATCTCGGCGCATGTCGGCAACGACTATCGGCGCGTGCGGATCGGTATCGGTCATCCGGGCGACAAGAAGCTTGGCGCAGGCTACGTGCTGCAGGATTTTGCCAAGAGCGAAGGCCCTTGGGTGGAAACGATGTGTGACGTCATTGCCGACAACGCCGGGCTGCTGGCCGAAGGCAAGGATTCGACGTTTCAGAACAAAGTGCATCTCGCGATGGACGCCAAAGGCTTCGGCGGCGGCGCGGACGAGGATTAAGGGACGATCATGGGTTTCAAATGCGGCATCGTTGGCCTGCCGAACGTCGGCAAGTCGACCCTCTTCAACGCGCTGACGCAGACGGCTGCAGCGCAGGCGGCGAACTATCCGTTCTGCACCATCGAGCCGAACGTCGGTGAAATCGCCGTACCGGATCCGCGCATGGAAAAGCTCGCCGCGCTTGCGAAGTCCGAACAGATCATTCCGACCCGCATCACCTTCGTCGATATCG
>CAISIV010000162.1 GCA_903885555.1 uncultured Hyphomicrobiales bacterium | reverse complement strand
CGTAGAGCAGCACACCGAGTTCGTCGATGCCGTCGACGATTTCGTTTTCGTCGAGAATGTGATGCTTCTCCTGCATCTTGCCGGCGCGGCCGAACAGCTCGTGCAGCGACAGCACCGCGTCGTCCGCCGGGTGATAGGCGTAGTGGCAGGTCGGCCGGTAGGTCGCCTTGCCTGAGGCGTCATAGGCGGTGAAATAATCCGAAATGGAGATCGACTCGTTGTGTGTGACGAGAAAGCCGTACTGCGAGCCGCGCGTCGGGCACCAGGTCCGCACGCGCGTATTGGCGCCGGGCTGCATCAGGTAGATCGCCGCGCCGCAGCCGGTGTCATGCGTATGCGCGTTTGCCGGCATCCATTTTTCATGGGTGCCCCAGCCGAGTTCGGCCGGCTGCATGCCTTCCGACAGGAAGCCCTCGACCGACCAGGTGTTGACGAAGACTTCGGGCGGCTTCGGCGACTTGGAGCGCTGCGTGTCGCGCTCTGCGATGTGGATGCCCTTGACGCCGGCCTGCCGCATCAGGTCCGCCCATTCGGCCTTGGTCTTCGGTTCGGGGACGTTGAGTTTCAGATCCGCCGCGAGATTGACCAGCGCTTGCTTGGCGAAGAACGAGACCATTCCGGGGTTGGCGCCGCAGCAGGAGACGGCCGTCGTCGAGCCGGGCTTGCGCGCCTTCTTGGCGGCGAGCGTCGTCTCGCGCAGGGCATAGTTGGAGCGCGCGGCCGCTCCCTTCGAAGAGTCGAAATAGAAGCCGAGCCAGGGCTCGTTGACCGTGTCGATGTAGAGCGCGCCGATCTCGTTGCAGAGCTCCATGATGTCGACCGAACCGGTGTCGACCGACAGGTTGACGCAGAAACCCTGGCCGCCGCCTTGCGTGAGCAGCGGTGTCAGCAGTTCGCGATAATTGTCCCTGGTCAGGCCCTTCTGGATGAAGTGCAGGCCGTGTTTGTCGCAGAGCGCCTTGCGACCCTCGTCCTTGGGATCGAGCACGGTAATGCGCGATTTGTCGTATTTGAGGTGCCGCTCGATCATCGGCAGCATGCCTTTGCCGATCGAGCCGAAGCCGACGATGACAATCGGTCCGGTAATGGTGGCGTAGACGGGCCAATCGGTCATTTCAAAACCTCCAAAACGCAATATCGGGTGATATCCGCCGTGTGTGACGAACGGAAGAGTGGACGCCGCGATTAACGCGCGGCGTCCACGATTTTCTGGGTTTTTTGCTAGGCGGCGTGGCCGCGCGAACGAGGCGAGCGGCGGCCAAGTGACGCCCCTTGTGCCAGTTCCTGCGCCACCAGAGCGGCGAGGTCCGGCGTCGGCTCCAGCCGGCCGGTGGCACCGATCATGCCGCGCGCGCCGTCGAGGGCGCCGGCTTTCAACTCGCGGCCGAGCAGGCGATGGCGTTCGAACGGTCCCGGCATCCACAGCGCGCCGGTCTTTTCGCCCGAAAAGCCGAAGCGATTGTAGTATTCGGGATCGCCCACGAGCACGATCGCGCCATAGCCGAGCTTGCGCGCGGTCTGGATCGCGCGGCGCACCATGGCGCCGCCGAGCCCGCGGCTGCGGCAATCTTGCGCTACCGCGACCGGCCCCAGCAGCAGCGCCGGCTGACCATTGCCACAGGCAACGTTCCACAGCCGCGCCGTGCCGATGACGCGTTTGCCCTCGGATGCGATGAACGACAGGCCTTCGGCCGGCAGGCGGTCCTCGCGCAGCCGTTCAGAGCTCTTGCGATAGCTGGTCTCGCCGAAAGCGGTATCGAGCAGCGCTTCGCGTGCGTCGAAGTCGGCGAGCCGTTCGTGGCGGATCTGGATCATGGTCGTACTCCTTCCCCGCCCAGGACGTGCGTGAGCACGCGCCTGAGCGCCGTCAATTCGAATGATGAGGAAAGGGGGAGGCGGAGACCGCCTCCCTTAACCGTCAGACGGGGAGAACCGTCAGATGTGATAGCTCTTCAGCGGCTCGAAGCCGTTGAATGCCACCGCCGAGTACGTCGTCGTGTACGCACCGGTGCCTTCGATCAGCAGTCTGTCGCCGATCTCAAGCGACACCGGAAGCGGGTACGGCGTCTTCTCGTACAGCACGTCCGCCGAATCGCAGGTCGGGCCGGCCAGCACGCACGGGGCCATCGCGTCGCCGTCCCGCGGAGTGCGGATCGGGTAGCGGATGGACTCGTCCATCGTCTCGGCGAGACCGCCGAACTTGCCGATGTCGAGGTACACCCAGCGCACGTCGTCTTCCTCGCTCTTTTTAGAGACAAGGACGACTTCCGTCTCGATCATGCCGGCGTTGCCGACCATGCCGCGGCCCGGTTCGATGATCGTTTCCGGGATCTGGTTGCCGAAGTGCTTACGCAGCGCCTTGAAGATCGCATTGCCGTAGGTTTTCACCGTCGGCACGTTCTTCAGGTACTTCGTCGGGAAACCGCCGCCCAGGTTGACCATCGACAGGTTCATGCCGCGTTCGCCGCACTCCTTGAATACCGAGGCCGCCGAAGCGAGCGCACGGTCCCAGGCATGCTGGTTACGCTGCTGCGAACCGACATGGAACGACACGCCGTGCGGTTCCAGACCCGACTTGAGGGCATGTTCCAGCACGTCCACGGCCATTCCCGGCTCGCAACCGAACTTGCGCGACAGCGGCCATTCGGCGCCTGCGCAGTCCGACAGGATGCGGCAGAACACCTTGGAGCCGGGCGCCGCGCGGGCGACCTTCTCGACCTCTGGCTTGCAGTCGACCGCGTACAGGCGGACGCCGAGCGCGAAAGCGCGGGCAATGTCCCGCTCCTTCTTGATCGTGTTGCCGTACGAGATGCGGTCGGGCGTGGCGCCCGCGGCCAACACCATTTCGATCTCGGCGACCGAGGCGGTGTCGAAGCAGGAGCCAAGCTTGGCCAAGAGGGCGAGCACCTCCGGCGACGGGTTGGCCTTCACGGCGTAGAACACGCGCGTGTCGGGCAACGCCTTCGCAAAAGCGGTGTAATTGTCCTTGACGACCTCGAGGTCGACAACAAGGACAGGGCCTTCGTCGATGCCGCGTTCGCGGCGATCACGCAGAAATTCGCGGATGCGCTCCGTCATGGATGCACACTCCCAGCTCAAGGAGCGGCTATAGCCGCTCGATTTCGAGGTTCAGGAGCCTGCTGTCGGTGCGCGATGGGGACGCAGCCGAAAGCGCGGGCTCTTGAACCGCAAGTAGCTGCCTTGGCTTGGTGGGGAGGCCCCGCCGCGCTGCTGGCAATGATGGACAAGCCTCGTCGGTGACCCGTCGCTGGCGGTGGAAGGCCAGCAGAGACCAAAGAAGCCCGTTCCGTCGTTGCTTTAAGTCGCGTCCCCTGCGGAGAGCAGAGTGCGCCGGTTTCGCCTCCGGCTGCCAATCAGAAGACTTGAGGCTACTTACTCTCCCGAAGGAGGAGCTCGCTTACCTCAGGCGGCTGGCGGGCCTCTTGTCCCGCTACCTACCGATTGACACACGACCACAGGCACGTGCGAAGTGGGCAAACGTGAAATAACATTTTTTTCGCGCTGTGCAAGCGATTTAATTCGCCGCCCGCAATTCTTCCTTAATTTTTTTGGATGCGCGCGAACTGCTTCGCGCGTCTTGGCTCAGCCGCGCGCCGTGAACGGCTCGATGCGGTGTGCGAAGCGGATGAACTGCGCCATGACGACGACGCCGCCGAGCACGAAGATGCCGTCGAGGATGCGCTGACCGAGCGAGCCGAGATCGAACAGCGTCGCGAGCGCCCACGAGCCGGCGAAGGCCGCGCCGAACACTTCGGCGCCGATCAGGATGGCGGCGCTGACGACGGTGACGACGTTGAGCCAGACGATGCGGCGGCTTTGGGCCATGGTGAACTCCCTCAAGGTGGCCGCAATCAACCTGAATCCGGCCCCGGGATCAAGCCCGGCACGGGCCAGTCACGTTTTTGATCTCGCGCATGGCGACGCCGGTTTAAGGCGTAAATACTGGCTTTATGAGCGCTTCCGCTGTCCTGAAATACGTGCGGCCTTTCCTCGCAGCCTTGGTGGCAGCAGGACTGCTGGCGGGTCTTGCCGCCAAACTGACCGGCGCCGGCGCGTGGTCAGGCGCCATCTGGGCAACGGTCACGGTACCGGTGCTGGCGGCGCTGCTGATCGAGATCGTGACCAGTTTGCGGCGCGGCGATGTCGGGCTCGACGTCGTCGCGGCGCTGTCGATGACGGCGGCGCTGGCGGTCGGCGAACATCTCGCCGCGGCGATCGTGGCGCTCATGTACGCCGGCGGACAGTATCTCGAGGCCTTCGCCGAGCGTCACGCCCGCCGCGAGATGACGGCGCTGCTGTCGCGGGTGCCGCGCAGCGCGATGCGGCACCGGGACGGCGGGCTGGAGGAAGTCGCGCTCGATCTCATTTTGCCCGGCGACCGGCTGCTGATCCGCCAGGGCGACGTCGTGCCGGTCGACGGCGCGGTGGCCTCCGGCGTGGCCGTGCTCGACCAGTCGGCGCTGACCGGCGAGGCCATGCCGGTCACGTTCATGACCGGAGGGCAGGTTTTGAGCGGCTCGACCAACGCCGGCGCCCCTTTCGATATGGTGGCAGCGCGGCTCGCGGCCGAAAGTACCTATGCCGGCGTTGTGCGCCTGGTGGAGGCGGCCCAGCGTTCGCGGGCGCCGATGTCGCGCATGGCCGACCGCTACGCCATGGTGTTTCTTGGCGTGACCGTCATTCTGGCGGCCGCGGCCTGGCTGCTCACGGGCGATCCGGTGCGCGCGGTCGCCGTCTTGGTGGTGGCAACCCCTTGTCCACTAATTCTGGCGGTGCCGGTCGCGATCGTTGCCGGACTGTCGCGGGCGGCCAAGCTCGGCATTTTGATCAAGGGCGGAAAGGCGCTCGAGACGCTGGCGCGGGTGCGGGCGCTGGTGATCGACAAGACCGGAACCCTGACCATCGGTCATGCCCGGATCGTATCGATCCGCGTCATCGACGGCGTGACGCCTGACGAGGTGCTGCGGATCGCCGCCTCGCTCGATCAGGCCTCCAAACACATTGTCGCGCAGACCATCGTCGCCGAGGCGCACACCAAAGGCCTGACGCTGGCGGTGCCGGCTGATGTGGTCGAGACGCCGGGCGAAGGCGTCCTCGGCCAGGTCGACGGCCGTACCGTTGCGGTCGGCGGCCCGCGTTTCGTGGCGGCGCATGTTTCCGATCCCGGCCTTTCGACATTGTCGCGCGACCGCAAGCCCGGCGCGTTGCTGGTCGCCGTATCGGTCGACGGCGAACTCATCGGCGAGATCATCCTCGCCGACGAACTGCGCGCCGGTACCGAGCAGTTGCTGCTGGCCCTGCGGGCGCTCGGCATAGAGCGCATCGTGCTTGCTACCGGCGACCGGCATGAGGTCGCGGCCTTCTTTGCCGCCGGACTGTCGATCGATCTGGTGCGCTCGGAATTGACGCCCGACCAGAAAATTCTGGTGGTGCTGTCGGAGCGCAAGAACGGTCCGGTCATGATGATCGGCGACGGCGTTAACGACGCGCCGGCGCTTGCCGCCGCCGATATCGGGCTGGCGATGGGCGCCAGAGGTGCGGCGGCCACGGCCGAGGCGGCGGATGTCGTGCTGCTGGTCGACCATCTCGACCGCGTGCTGCCCGCGATCGAAATCGCGCGTCGCTCGCGCAGCATCGCGCTGCAAAGCGTTGTCGCCGGCATCGGCCTGTCCTTCGCCGCGATGATCGCGGCGGCACTGGGCTATATCGTCCCGGTGGAAGGCGCGCTGCTGCAGGAGGCGATCGACGTGGCCGTGATTTTCAACGCGCTACGCGCGATGCGCGGCTAGTGGCGGCCTTCCTAAAATGCCGATTCGGCACTAGATGAAGGCGATGAACAGTCCCAGCGCCGTCGCCAATAAACCCAATCCTCTGCTCGCCGACTGGACCGGGCCGTTAGGCCTGCCGCCGTTTGCCGCCGTACGCCCGGAGCATTTCCGCCCGGCGTTTGACGCCGGGCTCGCCGCGCACCGTGCCGAACTCGACGGCATCGCTGCCAATCCGGTGCAACCGAGCTTTGCCAACACCATCGAGGCGTTGGAGCGCAGCGGCCGGCCGCTCGACCGCGTCTCCAACCTGTTCTCGGTGTTGACCGGGGCCGACACCGGCGACGCGCTCGAGGCGGCCGAACGCGACGTTTCGCCGCTGCTCGCCCGCCACAGCAACGCGATGTATCTCGACCGTGCGCTCTTTGCCCGTATTGCCGATCTCTATCAGCGGCGCACTACGCTCGGGCTCAACGCCGAGCAGATGCGCGTCCTCGATCGCTATCATACCCGTTTCGTGCGGGCCGGCGCCGCATTGGATAAACCGGCGCAGGATCGCCTGGCTGCCATCAACGAACGGCTTGCTACGCTCGGCACCCAATTTGGTCAGAATGTTCTCGCGGACGAAAAAGCCTATGCGCTGATCCTCGACGAAGCCGATCTGGATGGCTTGCCGGATTTCGCCCGCGACGCCGCTCGCGCCGCGGCGGAAGAGCGCGGCCATCCGGGGAAATACGCCATCACGCTGGCGCGCTCGTCCTGTGAGGGCTTCCTGCAGTTCTCCGCCCGCCGCGATCTGCGCGAGAAGGTATTCCACGCCTTCGCCAAGCGCGGCGAGAATGGTGGCCCGACCGACAACCGCGCGCCGATCGCCGAGATGATCAAATTGCGGGCCGAGCGCGCAAAGCTGCTCGGCTACAGGACCTATGCCGACTACCGGCTCGACGATCTGATGGCCAAGACGCCGCAGGCGGCGCGCAAGCTTCTCGACCAGGTCTGGGGTCGCGCCCGCGCCAAGGCCGGGATCGATCGTGATGAATTGCAGAAGCTGGTGGCCGAAGAGGGCGGCAATTTCGCTTTGGCGCCGTGGGATTGGCGTTATTACGCCGAGAAACTGCGCAAGGCGAAATACGATCTCGATGAAGCCGAGATCAAACCGTACTTCGAGCTTAACAACATGGTGGCCGCGGCCTTCGAGACGGCGCGCCGCCTGTTCGGTCTGACCTTCACGCCGGCCGATGTGCCGCTCTATCACCCCGATGCGCGGGCCTGGGAAGTGAAGGACGCGCAAGGCCGCGATGTCGGCCTGTTCATCGGCGATTTCTTCGCCCGCGGCTCCAAGCACTCAGGCGCCTGGATGACGCTGCTGCGCGAGCAGGAGAAATTGCTTGGCGACATTCGCCCGATCATTCTCAATGTCTGCAATTTCTCCAAGCCGGCGGCCGGTGAGCCGGCGCTGCTGTCATTCGACGACGCGCGCACGCTGTTTCACGAATTCGGCCACGGCCTGCACGGCCTGATGTCGAACGTGACCTATCCGCTGCTGGCGGGCACGTCGGTGGCCAGCGATTTCGTCGAACTGCCGTCACAGCTGTACGAGCACTGGCTCGAAGTGCCTGAGATTTTGCAAAAATACGCGCTGCATGCGCAGACCGGCAAGCCGATGCCGAAGGCGCTGCTCGACCGGCTGCTCGAGACGCGCACCTTCAATCAGGCTTTCGCCATCGTCGAATATACGTCGTGCGCACTGCTCGATCTCGATATCCACGCGGTGGAAAATCCGGGCACGCTCGACATCGACGCCTTCGAGCGCAAGGCGCTCGACGCCATCAAGATGCCGGCGGAAATCGTAATGCGGCACCGGCTGCCGCACTTCCAGCATCTGTTTTCCGGCGGCGGTTATGCCGCGGGATATTATTCGTACCTCTGGTCGGAGGTGCTCGACGCCGACGCCTTCGAGGCGTTTACCGAAACCGGCAATGCCTTCGATCCGGCCGTGGCCAAACGTCTGCGCGACTACATTTACTCGGCGGGCAATCTGCGCGATGCGAGCGAAGCTTACACCGCCTTCCGCGGCCGGCTGCCGTCGGTCGAGCCACTATTGAAAAAGCGCGGCATCGCCGATGCCGCGCCTCTCAATTCGTAGCGAACGCGTTTACTGCCAGGGGCAATAGGCGACGCACTGAGGGATGACGTCACCCTCGACAGTTTCAATGCTTTCCCAGACCAACTGGCAGCCGTCTTCGGTGCGGCCGTCGCAATAATTCTCCGGCGCCTGGATGTAGGCGTAGGGATAATATTCGGCCGCGCCGATCGCGATGGTGCCAAGGGCGCCGAGCGCGACGAAGGTGCGCCAGCCATTGCCACGGCGGACGCGGTAGTTGCTGCGCCAGACCGAATAGTTACGGCCCTGGATCGAAGTGCGGCCGACGCCGCGCGCCGGCGCGCTGCGAATGCGGGCGGCGCTGACGATGTTCGACCGGGCGCCGCGTGGCGTGAAGGTGCGATTGCCCTGCCGCGGCGCCGCGATGATGCGCGGTGCCGCCGTCATCGGTGTTCCGGGAGCGACGACGCGGGGCGCATTACGCGGCGCGACGGTATTTCTCTGCACGTTGCTGCGTGGCGGCGGTGCAGCGCGCACTACTGGTGCCGGGCGTGGCGCGGTATGTTGAACCGGTGCGCGCACCATCGGGGTCTGGCGCGGAGCCGGACGCTGCATGGGCGCGGCGCGCTGAACCGGCGCAGCGCGGGCGGGCGCCTGACGTGGCGGTGCGGCCCGCTTTGCTTTCGGATCGTTGGGGTTTGCCGCCTACGCCGAAAATTCGATGGTTGTTGTGATGTCGCGCGCGAGGGCCGGCAACGACAAGGCTGCGAGGGCGAACGTACCCACCACAAGCTGCGTAAAACGATTGCGCATGGACATACTTCATTTCCCTGGAAGACCGAACTGTCGGAAACTCACTATAGGGCAGTTACGGCACGTAATCTGGGGTATGTACGTGCCGTACGATCAAATTTAGGTTTGGAATGAAAATGGATCTCCACACTGCCGGCCATCGCCGGGGCGTCGTTTGTGCGCCGCACGCGGCCGCCGCCGAAGACGGCCGTGCCATTCTGGCAGAGGGCGGCAACGCCATCGAGGCGATGATCGCGATGGCGGCGTCGATCGCCGCGGTCTACCCGCACATGAATCATGTCGGCGGTGACGGCTTCTGGCTGATCCGCGAGCAATCGGGCCGCGTGCGCGCCATCATGGGCGCCGGGCGGGCCGGATTGAAAGCCACGCAGCAGTTCTACCGCGATCACGGTCAGCACGAGATTCCGTCGCGCGGCGCGCTTGCCGCTCTTACGGTGCCGGGCGCCGTGGCGGGCTGGGCGCTCGCTTTCGAAGCGGCCAAGGCGCAGGCGGGAAAAGGTGCACGGCTACCGCTCCGCGTGCTGCTCGAAGCCGCCGTCAAACACGCGCGCGAGGGCTACATGGTCACGCGTAGCCAGGCGGCGCTTTCCGTCGATAAATTTGCCGAGCTCGAGAAGATGCCCGGCTTCGCTCAAGCCTTTCTCGTCGACGGCAAAGCGCCCGAGGCGGGGACCAAGCTCAAGCAGATCGCGTTCGCCGCGACACTCGATCAGCTCGCCAACGCGGGCTTGAGCGATTTCTATCGAGGCGATGTCGGCCGCGAGATCGCCGCCGATCTCGAGCGTATCGGCAGTCCGGTGACCCGCGTAGATCTGGAAAAATACGAGGCATGGATCGCCGATCCACTCAGCACGGCGATCGGCGCCGGTACCTTGTTCAATGCGCCGCCGCCGACGCAAGGTCTGGCTTCGCTGATCATCCTCGGTCTGTTCGATCGCCTGCGCGTGGCCAAGGCCGAAAGCTTCGAGCACATCCACGGACTGATCGAAGCAACCAAGCGCGCCTTCATCGTCCGCGACCGCCATGTCACCGACCCGGATCGCGTCGACGGCCCGCTATCGCGGTTTCTCGCCAAGGAATTTCTCGACGGCGACGCCGGCAAGATCGACATGCGCAAGGCCGCGCCGTGGCCGGCGCGCGACGCCAAGGGTGACACCATCTGGATGGGGGCGGCCGACGCCAGCGGGCTGGTGGTGTCCTACATCCAGTCGATCTACTGGGAATTCGGATCCGGCTGTGTGCTGCCCAAGACCGGCGTGCTGATGCAGAACCGCGGCGCCAGCTTCTCGCTCGATCCGAAAGCGGTGAACGCGCTGGAGCCCGGCCGCCGGCCGTTCCACACGCTCAATCCCGCGCTCGCCGTGCTCAAGGATGGCCGTGTCATGGCCTACGGCACCATGGGTGGCGACGGCCAGCCGCAAAGCCAGGCGGCGGTGTTCACCCGTCACGTCACGTTCGGTCAGCCGCTCGATCAGGCGCTCGATGCGCCGCGCTGGCTGCTCGGCCGCACTTGGGGCTCAAGCCACACCAATCTGCGCATGGAAAGCCGCTTCGACAGCGGCTTGGTCGATCGGCTGATGTCGGCCGGCCACGACGTTGATGTCTTGAGCGAATCCTATTCCGACACCATGGGCCACGCCGGCGCCGTCATCTTGCATCCCGACGGCACTCTTGAAGGCGGCCATGACCCGCGCGCCGATGGCGGCGCGGTTGGCATTTAACCTTCATAAAAAGCGCGTAACTGCAATAATGTAACACGCCACCTTTACGCCGCACTCCGTGATAATGTGCCGCTCATGACAATCCGTATCGCCCTGCTCAGCCTTCTGACCCTTGTGTTCATAGCGCCGGCGCATGCGCATCCACATGTCTGGGTGACGATGAAGAGCGAAGTGCTCTACGCGCCGGACGGCACTGTCACCGGCATCCGTCACGCCTGGTCGTTCGACGACATGTTCTCGGCTTTTGCGACACAAGGCCTGGAGAGCAAGGAGAAGGGCAAATTCACGCGCGAAGAGCTCGCGCCGCTCGCCAAGGTCAATGTCGAGTCGCTCAAGGAGTACGACTACTTCACCTACGCCACCGCCGACGGCGTGAAGGTGCCGATGTCCGATCCGTTGCCGGAATTCTGGCTCGACTATCAGGATCAGGTGCTGACGCTGAACTTCACCTTGCCGCTCAAGACGCCGGTGAAGGCGAAGAAGTTCAGTGTCGACGTCTACGACCCGACGATTTTTGTCGACTTCTCCTTCGACAAGGCGAAGCCGGCGCATCTCGTCGGCGCGCCGGCCGGTTGCAAGCTTCAGGTCGCGCTGCCACGCGAAATGACGTTTGCCGAGGGCAAGAAGTTGTCCGAGATTCCCGCTGATCAACAGAATACAGGGATGGCTATCGGCGCCGAGTTCGCCAACAAGATTCTGGTGAACTGTCCTTAAAGCTAGCGCATGATCCCGAAAAGTGGGAACCGGTTTTCGGAAAAGATCATGCGCCAATAAGTTTGGCGTTCCGCGGGGGCGGCGTGTGCAGGGGAAATTCTTGACATGACGTCGTTCGGCCGCCGCTCGCCTTTGCTGAAATTTGTTGCGCTCGCCGCCTGCTTGTTTCTGGTCGCAGGGTTGGCCGATGCTGCGCTGGCGCAGCCGTTCGGCATTGCGCGCGGCTCGGGCGGCGGCGAGGTCGGCGGTTTTGCCGGCTGGATCCTGCACCAGCAGGCCGACTTCTATCGCATGATGTCGGGCGCAATCCGCGCCGCCAAGGCCGACGGCAGCGCCGCCTGGACACTGCTCGGCATTTCGTTTGCGTATGGAATCTTCCACGCCGCCGGGCCCGGTCACGGCAAGGCGGTGATCTCGTCTTATCTCGTTGCCAACGACGAGACCTGGAAGCGCGGCATCGTGCTGTCGTTTGCTTCCGCCATTTTGCAGGCTTTTACCGCCATCGCCGTCGTCGGCATCCTGGCGGTATTGCTCGGCGCCACTGCCAAGGTGATGGGCGATACCGTGCGGGTCATCGAGATCGTCAGCTACGCGCTCATTGTTTTCATCGGTCTGCGACTGCTGTGGGTGAAGGGCCGCGCCTTTCTGAAGCTACTGCTGCCGGCCAAGGCCGAACACGCGCATCACGACCATGCGCACCACGATCATGGGCATGATCATCATGCTTGCAGCCACGATCACGGCCACGCGCACGATCATTCCCATGATCATGCACACGCGCATCATGGTCACGACCATAATCACGATCACGGCGACGAAGCCCATGCCTGGGGCCACGCCCATGCGCCGGAGCCGAACGAACTCGCCGGCAAGCACTGGTGGAAACGCGGGCTGACCGCCATCGTCGCGGTCGGTTTGCGGCCGTGCTCCGGCGCCATCATCGTGCTGGTGTTCGCGCTGGCTCAAGGGCTGTTCTGGATCGGTGTCGCTTCGACTTTTGCGATGGGACTCGGCACCGCGATCACGGTCGCGGGTATTGCGACCATCGCGGTCGGCGCGCGTGGCGTGGCGGCGCGCTGGGCCAAGGCCAAGCCCGGCACCGGGATGCTGGTGCTGCGCGGCCTGGAAACCGGTGCCGCCCTTGTCATCGTCGCTTTCGGTGCGCTGCTGCTGACCGGCTACATCGTCAGCGAACGGCTGATGGGCGTCTGATCCATCGCCGCGCTTTAAGCCTGCTATCGCAACTTACGCATTGTGGATTGAGCGCGCTTCGCTAGCTTGCGTCAGCCAACGTGGAGCGCAGCATGCGGGGAACTTTCTTGAGCGATCTGGGTATCGCGCATCCGATCATTCTTGCGCCAATGGCCGGGGCCGGCGGCACGCCGGAACTCGTCGCCGCGGTCTCGAATGCCGGCGGACTCGGCTCGTGGGGCGGCGCCTATTCGACGCCGCAGCAGATTCTCGATGCCGCCAAGCAGATCTGCGCGCTGACCGCCAAGCCCTTTGCGATCAATCTGTTCGCCGGTGGCTACGAGCCGCAGCGTCACGTCGATGCCGCGCCGATGCTGGCGCTGGTCGCGCGCGTCCACGAGACGCTTGGCCTGCCGCCGCCACTGCTGCCGCCGAATCCCGCCAGTCCGTTCGACGATCAGGTCGCGGCGGTAATAGAGGCGCGGCCGGCGCTGTTCAGCTTCACCTTCGGCATTCCGAGCGCCGATGTGCTGGCGCGGCTGCGCCAGGCCGGCATTCGCACCTGCGGTACCGCGACAACGGTGGTGGAGGGCAAGAAACTCGAAGGCGCCGGCGTCGACTTCATCGTTGCTCAAGGTGAAGAGGCGGGTGCGCACCGCGGCAGTTTTCTGGAGTCGTTCGAGCGCTCGATGGTGCCGATGCGCGAACTGTCGCGCGGCCTGCTCAGCGAAGTCTCGGTGCCGGTCATCGCTTCCGGCGGCATCATGGGTGGCCGTGAGATTGCCGAGATGCTGGACGCCGGCGCGGTTGCGGCCCAACTCGGCACGGCGTTTCTTGTCTGTGACGAAAGCGGCGCGCCCGACGCCTATAAAAAGGCACTGCTCTCGGCGAAAGCGGACACGACCGTCATCACGCGCGTTTACTCTGGCCGGCCCGCCCGCGGCCTGCGCAACGCCTTCATCGATATGGCGGACGGCGTGCCGATCCTGCCGTTCCGTCAGCAGAATGATCTGACGCGGCCGATGCGCAACGAATCCGGCAAGCAGGGCAACCCGGAATATATTTCACTCTGGGCTGGCCGTAACGTAACGCGCGTGCGTGCGATGAGCGCGGCGAAGCTGATGGAAACTTTAGTGGCTGAAATCGGCCGCCGTTAGCACGATCGGCTGGCCGTGCGGGGTGCGATCGCAGGCGTTGTCCCAGGCATCGCGCGTGCGGTGCAGGTCGCGCGTGGTCGTCACACCTTTTTCAGCGACGATCTTTTCCAGCGCCGCCAGCCAGTGCGAATAGTAGGTTTCGCCGGTGTCGGGATCGCCTGCCGCCTGTGCGCGCTTGATTTCCCCGGCCAAAGCCGCCGCCCATTCCGGCCACGTAAACAGCCCGCGCGCGTGCAGCGCCAGCGTCATGGCGAAGGCCTGCGCCTCCCACGGCTCGCGGAACACCGGCCCGTCATCGTCGCGCGGGATGTTCGGCACTTCTTGCGCGGCGCGTTGCGCATCGGCTTTGTCGATCATGGGCGCTCCAGATAGGGCTCGAATGCCTCGATCGACACCTTCAATGTCGGGTCGGCGCCTTCACCCCATAATTCACGGCCGTCGAACACCACGGTGTAAACCCATTGCGGGTTGTCACCCTGGTCATGCGCCGCGGAGTCCGGAAACACATGGCAGCCATTGATTCGCTCGATAACGCCGCTGTGGCCGCGCACGTAGCGCGGCAGCCGGGTATGCGTGAGCGGGTTGATGTTTCTGGTGCGCACTTTGTCGCCGAGCTTGAAGAACGGCGGCGCTTGCGGGTCGCGCGCGAAACTGCCGCGCTTGGAAATGCGCGAGATGTCGTCGAGCGTGAATGTGCCGCGCTGGAGCGGCGCGCTCTGTCGCAGCGAATGGCCCGCGTCGATCTCGTCGGTGCCGACCATGTTGCGGCTGACCAACTGGTTTGTGACCGCGAGAAACCATTTCTTGTAGTAGGAACTGGCGAGATAGACCTCCGGCGGCAGCGACTCGCGCGCGAAACGTTGCGAGTCGATGTTGAGTCCGCCATTGGCGCCCATCGCGCGCACCATCGCCATCACCCGGCCTTCCCAGAGTTGATGAAACGGTGGCTCGTTCGGCTCGGCCTCGACGGGGCCGAAGCCATCCATGCCGCCCATGTCATGCACGCCGTTCATGGTGCGGCCTTCGGCAAGCCGGTGCCAATCATGCTGTCGCGGGTGATGATCTCGGCGAGACGCTCTTCGCTCCAGCCTTCGGTGCTGGCCGGCCGCATCGGCAGCACCAGAAAGCGTGTCTCGGCGGTCGAGTCCCAGACGCGTATTTCGGTCTCCTTCGGCAGCGTGACGCCGAAATCGGCGAGCACGCCGCGCGGATCCTTCACCGCACGGGAGCGATAGGGTGCGGCCTTGTACCAAATCGGCGGCAGGCCGAGCATTTCCCACGGATAGCAGGAGCACAGCGTGCAGACGACCATGTTGTGCCGCTGCGGCGTGTTCTCGACGGCGATGAGATGGTCGCCGACGCGGCTGACATGACCCAGCGCGCCGATCGCCTTCGACGCATCGTCGAGCAGCGCTTGCTTGAAGGCCGGGTCGGTCCAGGCTTTGGCGACGACGCGAGCGCCCGCGCGCGGGCCGATCTTGGTCTCGTAAAACTCGACGATGGCGTCAAGCGCCGCCGGATCGACGTAGCCCTTTTCGGTGAGCACGGTTTCTAGCGCGCGGACGCGCAGTTCGGTTTCCGAGAGTTCGGAATGATCGTGGTGATGATGGTGGTCGTGATCGTGTCCGGACATGGACGAAGTCTAGCGCAAGATTTGGCTCAATCCCAGACGCCCGCGTGCTGTGCCGCCGCCTCGTCCTCAAGCAGCGGGCCGACCACCTCGGTCTGGCGCTGACCGGCCGCGAACACCGTTCGGCAGGGCAGGTCGAGCGTCGGATTTTCCGCGTGGTTACCGGTGATCGTTTTCAGCCGCGTTTCCGACAGGCCGTAGACGACGCGGCCGATACCGGCCCAATAGACCGCGCCGGAGCACATCGCGCAGGGTTCGGCCGAGGTGTACATGGTGCAGGCCAGCAGTTCCTTCGGCTTGAACCGCTTCGAGGCCGCGGTGGCCAGCAGCCGCTCGGCATGGGCCGTCATGTCGCCGTCCGGAAACAGCCCGTTCCCGGCCTCCAGCAGCACCTCGCCTTTGGGCCCGACCAGAATGCAGCCGAACGGGTGGTTGCCGTTCGCGCGCGCCTTTGCTGCGACGTCGAAAGCGAGTCGCATGAAGGATTCGTCGCTTTTGGTGTCGGTCATCGTACCAGCCTGTCTCGTTTGCACCGAAAATGCATCTATCGTGCCAGCGTTTGGCGCTGAGCCACGCACCGTGACACAATGACCGCCATGCTCGCCGGGCTCAACACTGCCGCAGATTGTATCGATCGCGTAACGACCGCCGTCGGCCGCACTGTGGCCTGGCTGGCGCTGGTCATCGTGGTGCTGCAATTCGCGCTGGTGGTGGCGCGTTATTGGTTCGGCCTGGGTTCGATCTGGCTCACCGAAGCGGTGATCTACGGCCATGCGACGTTGTTGATGCTGGCCGCGGCCTGGACGCTGAAGGCAGGCGGCCATGTCCGGGTCGACATCTTCTATGCCGACGCCTCGCCGCGCACCCAGGCCAAGGTCGATCTTGCCGGCGCTGTGTTGTTGCTGCTGCCGTTCACACTGACGCTGCTGTGGCTGGCGATGCCTTACGTTGGGCGATCCTGGGCCGTGTTCGAGCGTTCGCAGGAATCCAGCGGCCTGCCGCTGGTCTTCGCGCTCAAGACGCTGATCCCGCTGTTCGCGGTGCTGCTGGCGCTGCAGGGCATCGCGCAGGCAATTCGCGCGCTGCGCATACTGGCCGGACCGCGCTGATGCCGCTTGCCGAAATTCTTGCCGTGCTGATGGTCGTCGCCGTGATCGTGGCGCTGATGGCCGGCTATCCGGTGGCGCTGACGCTTGCCGGCGTGTCGCTGGCCTTCGCCGTGCTGGGTCACAGCCTCGGCGCGATGAACTTCGCCATCCTCGGCGCGCTGCCGCAACGTATCTTCGGCGTCATCACCAATGAGACGCTGCTGGCGATTCCGCTGTTCATCTTCATGGGCGTGATGCTGGAGCGCTCGCGCGTCGCCGAGGAATTGCTGGAGACGATGGGCCGGTTGTTCGGCACCTTGCGTGGTGGACTCGGCATTTCGGTCGTGATCGTCGGTACGCTGCTCGCAGCGGCCAAAGGCGTTGTCGGTGCCACGACTGTGACCATGGGCCTGATCGTGCTGCCAACCATGTTGCGCTTTGGCTACGACAAGCGGCTCGCGGCCGGCACCGTCGCCGCCACCGCGACATTGGCGCAGATTTTTCCACCGGCCACCGTGCTGGTGCTGCTCGGTGATCAGCTCGGTAACGCCTATCAGGCGTCGCAGCTGTCGCAGGGCATTTTCGCGCCGCGCTCGGTCAATGTCAGCGATCTGTTCGCCGGTGCGCTGCTGCCGGGCTTCGCGCTGGTCGGTCTTTATCTTCTCTATCTGATCGCGGTCGCGATCTTCTTCCCAAAAGCCGCCCCGGCCATGCCGCCCGATCCGACGGCGCCACGCGGCTTCGCGTTGGCGCGCAAACTTGCCGCCGTTCTGGTCGCGCCGCTGCTGCTGATCCTTGCCGTGCTCGGCTCGATCCTCGGCGGCATCGCGACACCGACCGAAGCGGCGTCGGTCGGTGCGGTGGGCGCGATATTGCTGGCGGCGATGAAGACCAATCTGCGCGGCGTCATGATGCCGGTGGTCGAGAAGACCACGCAAATCACCAGCATGATCTTTCTCATTCTGATCGGCGCGACGCTGTTCAGCCTGGTGTTCCGCGCGCTCGGCGGCGACGACATGGTCAACCGTGCGCTCACCAATCTGCCGGGCGGCACCAACGGCGCGGTGCTGGCGGTGATGCTGGCGATGTTCCTGCTCGGTTTCGTGATGGACGCCTTCGAGATCATCTTCGTGGTCGTGCCGATCGTCGCGCCCGCGCTGCTGAAGATGCCGGGCGTCGATCCGGTCTGGCTCGGCATCATGATGGCGGTCAATTTGCAGACCTCGTACATGCACCCGCCGCTCGGCCCGACGCTGTTTTACCTGCGCGGTGTGGCGCCGCCGGAAATCACCACCCGGCATATTTATGTCGGCATCATCCCCTTCGTGCTGATCCAGCTTTTCGCCTTGGTGGTGCTGTGGTTCCTGCCGGGGCTTGCGACGGCACTACCGCATGCGCTTTATGGTGGGTAAAAATACCGAGGGACGCCCATGAAAGCCGCCGACATGTTCAATCTGGCCGGCCGCGTGGCGCTGGTGACCGGCGCTTCGAGCGGTCTGGGCCAACAGTTTGCCCGCGCGCTGGCCGACAATGGCGCCGCCGTGGTGCTGGTGGCGCGCCGCGCCGATCGGCTCGAAGCCTTCAAGGCCGAGCTGGAAAAGTCGGGCGCGAAGGTCGTTGCCATCGCCGCCGACGTCAACAAATCCGAAGACAGGGTCCGCGCCTTCGACGAGGCGGAAAAGGCTTTCGGCACCGTCACCATTCTCGTCAACAACGCAGGCGTCGCGCAGAAGTCGGTGCGTGCGACGGATGTGACGCCGGAAGAATGGCGGCGCGTGCTGTCGACCGATCTCGACGCCGTGTTCTATTGGGCGCAGGAGGCCGCACGCCGCATGGTCGCGGCGCAAAAGCCGGGCGCCATCATCAATATCGCGTCGGTACTGGGGCTCGGCGTTGCCAAAGGCGTCGCCGCCTATGCCGTCGCCAAAGCCGCGGTCGTGCAGACGACCAAAGCGCTCGCTGTCGAACTGGCCTTCAAGGGTGTGCGCGTCAACGCCATCGCGCCGGGCTGGTTCGTGACCGAGATCAATGACAAGTATCTCGAAAGCGAGGCTGGTATTGCGATGAAACGCGATATTCCGATGGGCCGCTTCGGCAAAGCCGGCGACCTCGACGGTACGTTGTTGCTGCTGGCGTCGGACGCCGGCAGCTACATGACCGGCGCGACCATCGTCGTCGATGGCGGCCAGGTCGTGCAGATCAAGGGGTAGGGGACAATCATGGATTTCACACTCGCGCCCGAAATCGAATCCATCCGCCTGCGCGTGCGCGCCTTCATCGCCGAGCACGTGCTGCCGCTCGAGGCGGACCCCGAGAACTTCACCGACTACGAAAACATCCCGCATCACCGGCTCGAACCGGTGCGCGCCAAGGCCAAGGCCGCCGGGCTGTGGGCGCCGCAAGCGCCGAAAGAATTCGGCGGCATGGGACTGCCGGTCGGCGCCTGGCCGGCAATCTACGAGGAGGCGGCGCGTTCGGTGTTTGGGCCGCTCGCCATCCACTGCATGGCGCCGGACGACGGCAACATGAACCTGCTCGCCAAAGTCGGCACGCCGGCGCAGAAGGAAAAATGGCTGCGCCCGATCGTCGATGGCAAAGTACGTTCGTCATTCGTGATGACCGAGCCGCATCCGGGCTCCGGCTCCGATCCCGGCATGATGCTGACGCGCGCGGAAAAGAAGAACGACCGTTACGTGATCAGTGGCCGCAAGTGGTTTATCACCGGCGCCGACGGCGCCGCGCATTTCATCCTGATGGCGCGCACCTCCGACGACAAGCGCCGCGGGCTCACGGCCTTCCTCTATCACAAGGACCAGCCGGGCTGGCGCATCGTGCGCCGCATTCCGATCATGGGCCCGGAAGAGCATGGCGGCCACTGCGAACTGGAATTCGACGGTCTCGAAATTCCGTTCGAAGACGTGTTGATGACCGAGGGTGACGGCTTGAAAGCCACCCAGATCCGTCTCGGTCCGGCGCGGCTCACGCACTGCATGCGCTGGCTCGGCTTTTCCAAACGCTGCATGGAAATAGCTCAGGAATACGTCGAGAGGCGCGAAGGCTTCGGCATCAAGCTCGCCGATCGCGAGAGCATCCAGATCAAGCTCGGCGAAGTCGCGCACCAGATCCAGATCGGCCGGCTGCTGACGATGCATGCCGCCTGGAAGCTCGAGCAGGGGTCGCGCGCCCGCAAGGAAGTGTCGATGGCCAAGGTGCAAGTCGCCGATACGCTGCACAACGCCGCCGACGTCGCGATCCAGCTCAACGGCGCGCGCGGCTATTCCAAGGATACGATTCTGGAATGGCTCTACCGCTACGCCCGCTCGGCGCGCCTCGTCGATGGCGCATCCGAAGTGCACAAGATGGTGCTGGCCAAATTCATGCGTGAAGAAGGCCGCGATTTCTGGCAGTGGGGCTAGGGCGCCACCGTCTGCATCCGCGTTCACCCTGTGAAAACTTGTCGGTGCTTGGTCTATGCTTGGCCTCGCGGGCGCGCGCCGATATAGAGAGCCCGCATTACGCGTCTCGAAAGCGAGCTCTCAATGACCAAGCCAATCCAGATCCGCATGGGCGGCTACGGCCCCGCCACCACCGGCTTCAGCAAGTCGCTCAAATTCATCGGCGACAAACTGGAGGCGCAGTTCGGCGACCGTGTCGACATCAAGTATGTCTGGAACATCATGGACCTCGGCTTCAAGGGCGAGGACATCCTGTGGCTGGTCGAGCACGGCCTGCTCACGCTGGGCTACCAGTCGTCGAGCTACCTCACCGACCGCGTGCCGGAGCTGGGCTTCGTCGACCTGCCGTTTTTGTTCGCCAACAACGCGCAGGCGCGCGCGGCGATGGACGGCGAACTCGGTGCCTATCTGGTGCGCAAGATCGAGGATCGCATCAACTACCGCATCCTCGGCTGGTTCGAGAACGGTTTTCGCCACATCTCCAACAAGCTGCGGCCGATCCATCTGCCCGCCGACATGAAGGGCATGAAGATCCGGGTGCTGCCGAGCGAGATCCAGCGCCGCACCTTCGAATTGCTCGGCGCCAATGCGATGCGCATGGATTTGAGCGAAGCCATCAAGATGGTGGTCGAGGGCGCGCTCGACGCGCAGGAAAATCCGCTCGCCAATACGGTGACCTACGGCGTGCACAAGTTTCACAAATATCACACGCTGACGTCGCACTTTTATATCTCGCGGCCGATCTTCTTCCACCGCGACTCGTACGATTCCTGGCCGGCCGACCTTCAGCAGGCGATGCAGAAGGCGGTGAAGGAGGCTGTCGAATTCCAGCGCGGGCTGGCGGTCGAGGAGCACACCCAGTCGCTCAAGGCGATTTTGGATGCCGGCTGCGAGGTGCTGGAACTCACTACGGCGGAACACAAGGCGTTTGCCGACGCCGTTCAGCCGCTGCTGGACGAGTCCAAAAAGACTTATGGCGACGAGATGTTCCGGATGCTGCCGCGCGCGTGATCCCGAAAAGTGGGGACCGGTTTTAGGATCAGATCACGCGCAAAAGAGTGTGTGCGTAAATATGGTTTCCGCGTGCTTAACCAAAACGCGGGCGGGGTGCGGTTTACACCGCTGAAACCTGTCTCCTGTACCTCTGGGCCATGATCCAGCCCCATCGTCCCATCGCGCTCGGCATCCGTGGTCTGTGCAAGAGTTACGACCGCCCGGCCGTCGATCGTCTCGATCTGACGATCTACGGCGGCGAGTTCTATTCGCTGCTCGGGCCCAACGGCGCCGGCAAGACCACGACACTGCGCATGGTCGCGGGCCTGCTGAAGCCCGATGCCGGTTCGATCGCGATCGATGGCATCGACGCGCTGGCCGATCCGGTCGCGGCCAAGCAGATCACGGCGTGGCTGTCCGATGAGCCGATGATCTACGACAAGCTGACGCCGTTTGAGTATCTCGAATTTGTCGCGGGGCTCTGGCGCATCGATGCCAAGGCCGCCGAACGCAGCGCCACCGAGTTGCTCGACTGGCTCGGATTGGCGCCGCACGCGCACGAGCGCTGTGAAGGATTTTCCAAAGGCATGCGGCAGAAGGTGGCGCTGGCCGGCGCGCTGGTACACGACCCCAAGTTGATCATTCTCGACGAGCCGCTGACCGGGCTCGATGCCGGTTCGGCGCGCCAGGTGAAGAACGTGCTGAAAGAGCGCGTGCGCGCCGGCGGCACCGTCATCATGACGACGCATATCCTCGAAGTCGCCGAGCGCATGGCCGACCGCATCGGCGTCATCGCGCACGGCCGCCTGATCGCCGAAGGCACGCTCGACGAGTTGCGGCATCAGACCGGACAAGCGGCGACAAGTCTCGAAGACACGTTCCTCAAGCTTGTGGCTGAAACCATGCCGGTCGCCGCCGAGTGAGCGCGCCCGCCACATTGACGTGGCTTGCGGGTCACGAATTGCGCCTGAGCTGGCGCGACTGGCTGTCGCTGATGACGGCGGGCCGCCGTCACCGCGCGCGCACCGTCACCATTGCGCTGGTAGTGTTCGCGGCCTTCATGCATTTGCTGGCCTGGTCAATGGTCGGCCGCTACGCCGAAGCCGCTCCCGACAAGGCGACGCTGGTAGTGGTGAGCGGCTGCATATTGTTGTCGTGGTCGCTGTTGCTGTCGCAGGCGATGGAGTCGGTGACGCGGGCCTTCTATACGCGCTCCGATCTCGATCTCATTCTGGCGTCGCCCGTGAGCCCGCGAAAGGTGTTCTCGGTGCGGATCGGCCGCATCGCCGGCTCGGTCGCCTTGATCGCGATGCTGCTGGCATCGCCCTTCATCAATGTGCTGGCTTTCCTCGGCGGCGCGCACTGGCTCGCCGCCTATGGCGTCGTCGCGGCGATGGGCGCGGTGGCCGCAGCTTTCGCGGTGGCGCTGACCATTGCGCTGTTTCGCACCATCGGCCCGAAACGCACGCGGCTGATCGCGCAGATCGTCGCCGCGGTGATCGGCGCGTCCTTCGTCATCGGCCTGCAGGTGGCGGCAATCCTGTCCTATGGCAGCCTGTCGCGCTTTGCGCCGCTGCAGTCCGAGACGGTCATCACGCATACGCCTAATGCTGCTAGTGCGATCTGGCTGCCCGCGCGTGCCGTGTTGGGCGATCCGCTTGCGCTCGCGGTTGTCGTCGGGATGAGCCTTGCTTTACTCGCTGCGACGATTGCGGTCTTTGCCGGCAATTTCGGCGAACACGCGACCGCCGCTTCCGGAGTCTCCAGTGCCGTCGTCCGTCAGACACGCTCGCGCGGCTTCCGCCGCCGATCGCCCGGCGGCGTTCTGCGTCACAAGGAATGGACCTTGCTGCTGCGCGACCCGTGGCTGGTGTCGCAGACGCTGATGCAGATCCTCTATCTGCTGCCGCCGGCCTTGATGTTGTGGATCAGCTTCCGCGACGGCGGCGGCGCGCTGATCGTGCTGGTGCCTGTCGTGGTGATGGCGGCCGGTCAGCTCGCCGGCGGTCTCGCCTGGCTGTCGATTTCGGGCGAGGACGCGCCGGACCTCGTCGCGACCGCGCCGGTTACCGCGCGCCGCGTCATCGTCGCCAAAGTCGAAGCGGTGCTCGGCAGCATAGCTTTCGTGTTCGCGCCGCTGATCGTGGCGCTCGCCTTTGCGTCGCCCTTCGCTGCGCTGGTTTCGGGCGCGGGCGTGCTGATCGCGGCGGCGTCCGCCACGCATATTCAATTGTGTTTCCGGGTGCAGGCCAAGCGCAGTCAGTTTCGCCGCCGTCAGACGTCGTCGCGTATTGCTACCTTCGCCGAAGCCTTCTCGTCGATCGGCTGGGCGGCGGCAGCGGCCTTGGCTGCGGCGGGCAGTGTGCTGGCGTTATTCCCGGCTCTGCTCGCGCTCGGCATATTGGCCGGCGTGCGCGTCATCGCGCCGAAAGGTGCCTAGACGTAAGCGGCGCGTTTGCGCCAGCGCCACACAAGGCTGCCGATCAATATGAAATTCAAAATATTGGTGCCGACGCCGACCGAGAAGGCCGGCGCGTAATAGCCGAAATGGTCGTAGAGCAAACCGGCCAGCCAGCCGCCAAGCGCCATGCCGCCGCCGGTAAACAGCAGCATCGTCGGAATACGCCACGACGCTTCCGACGCCGGAAACAATTCGCGCGCCGCCAGCACATAGGCCGGAATGATCCCGGAGAATCCCAGGCCGAAAGCCGCGGACACCGTGAACAATCCCATTTCGCTCTGCGTGAACAGGAAAGCCGCCATGGCCAGCGCCTGCCATCCCGAACCAATCAGAACGGTCGTGAGGCCGCCAATCCTGTCGGAGATCACGCCCCAGGCCTGACGGCTGAGGAATGCCGTGCCGAGCAGCATCGACAACATCAGCGCGCTGATCGTGCGGCTGATGCCGAGGTCGTTGCAGAAAGCCACGAGATGCCCCTGTGGCATCGACATCGGGATGCAGCACAGGATGGCGGCGAAGCACATCATCGCGAACACGACGTTCGACGGAAGACCGAGCACGCGGGCCCTGATCACCTTGCCGTTTGTCGCCACGGGCGGATGAACGACTTCCGGCGGATGGCTGAAATAGATCAAGGCGAGCGGCACGACGACGATGATTTCAGCCGCCGCGTACCACAGCATGGCCGAGCGCCAGCCATAGGTGCCAATCACACGTTCAAATACCGGCGGCCACAGTGCGCCGGCGAGATAGCTGCCGCTCGAGATCAGCGCCAGCGCCGAGCCGCGCCGTTTGTCGAACCAGCGGCTGATGTAGATGTAGAGCGGCGCGTTGATGCCGGACAGGCCGATCAGGCCGATGAACAGGCCGTGACCGATCCACAGCGCCCAATGTGGTCCGAGCGTCGAGATTGCCAGCCCGAGCGCCACCATCAATGCGCCGAAGATGACGGTCCAGCGGGTGCCGATCTTGTCGGCCACGCGGCCCATGACGATTCCGCCAATGCCGGAGCCGAGCCAGGCCAGCGAACTCGCCAGCGCCGGGATAGAGCGCATGCCTCCGACCTCGGCGGCGATGTCCTTGAGGCCGACGGCGGTGATCCATGCCGAGCCAAAAGCCATCAGCAGCGTGACGAGCGCCGCCGTAGCGACGGTCCAAGACCTTTTGGTCTCGATCGAGACGATAGGAGATTGCATTGATGAGGAATTCCGGCTGGCGCGTCCTTGTACAGGCCGCACAAGATTTGACCACTCACCAAAACGTGGGGCTGCCATCTCTGCTGCAGTGCGCCAAAATACGTGGATTGCGTCGCGCCGGAAACTTCCTTCCGGTCCGGAGGCCGATAACGAAATTGACCACAGGCCTTTGTGGTGTCAGCTTTTATTCGATTTCAGCGGCTTTGCGTCCGGGCGTCCGAGCCTATATTAGAGACCGGGGCGTCACTGAAACTTACCGCGTTGCACAGGCCCTCAAGGTCATCTGATGACGCTTCGACCCGTCAGCCTCGACGATAAATACGACCTGAGCCAGTCGCACGTGCTTGTGACGGGCTATCAGGCGCTGATCCGCGCCGTTCTGATGCAGAAAGAGCGCGATCGCCAGGCGGGCCTGAACACCGGCGGCTATCTCACCGGCTATCGCGGCTCGCCGCTCGGCGGCCTCGACCAGCAGTTCATGCGTGCGGCGCGGCAACTCTCGGCTGCGGACGTCAAATTCCAGCCCGGCATCAACGAGGAACTCGCCGCCACCGCGCTGTGGGGCACCCAGCAGGCGGAACTGCGCGGCGAGGGCAAGTTCGATGGCGTGTTCGGCATGTGGTACGGCAAGGGTCCGGGCGTCGACCGCTCCGGCGACGTCTTCCGCCACGCCAATTTCGCCGGCACTTCGAAGAACGGCGGCGTGCTCGCCCTGATGGGCGACGACCACACCGCGGAATCCTCCACCACCGCGCATCAGTCCGAATTTCACTTCGTCGACGTCATGATGCCGATCCTCAATCCAGCCGGGGTGCAGGAGATCATCGACTACGCCCTCTATGGCTGGGCCATGTCGCGCTACACCTCGACCTGGACCGCGCTGAAGTGCATGCACGATACGGTGGAGTCCACCGGCGTGGTCGATGGCAGCCTCAATCGTGTGCAGCTTGTGACGCCAACCGACTTTTTGATGCCGCCGGGCGGGCTGAACATCCGGCTTGGCGACACCATTCTCGGGCAGGAAGCGCGTCTGCACGATTTCAAGCGCGACGCCATGCTGGCCTTCGTGCGCGCCAACAAGATCAACAAGATCATCACGTCGGGCGGCCGCGCGCCGAAGATCGGCATCATCACCACCGGCAAGGCCTATCTCGACGTGCGTCAGGCACTCGACGAACTCGGCATCGACGAGTTGAAGTGCAACGACCTCGGCATCCGGCTGTTCAAGCTTGGCTGCGTCTGGCCGATCCCGCGCCAGGAACTGCTCGAATTCGCGCAGGGCCTCGATCTCATCATCGTGGTCGAGGAAAAGCGCTCGCTGATCGAAGTGCAGGTGCGCGAGGAATTGTACGGCACCGCCAATCAGCCGGTCTGCATCGGCAAGAAGGATGAGCAGGGCAACTGGCTGTTCCCGGTCAAGGGCGCGCTCGATCCGAACGATGTCGCGGTCTGCATCGGCGATCGACTGCTGCGCTACGGTAATAACGAAGAACTGGCCGCCAATGTCGCACGGCTGAAATCGGCGCAGCGTGCCATGAACGAATCTGCCGACGTCGCCGCGCGCATTCCTTATTTCTGCTCAGGCTGTCCGCACAACACCTCGACCCGCGTGCCGGAAGGCAGCCGGGCCTATGCCGGGATCGGCTGCCATTACATGGCGCAGTGGATGGACCGTGAGACGCTCGGCTACACGCAGATGGGCGGTGAGGGCGCCAACTGGATCGGCGAAGCGCCGTTCTCGAACACAGAGCATGTGTTCCAGAACCTGGGCGACGGCACCTACAATCACTCCGGCAACATGGCCATCCGCGCCGCGATCGCGTCGGGCGTGAAGATGACCTACAAAATTCTGTTCAACGACGCGGTGGCGATGACCGGCGGCCAGGCCAATGACGGCGGGCTCACCGTCGATCAGATCGCCCGCCAGGTCGCCGCCGAAGGCGCGACACGTGTCGTCGTCGTCACCGACGAGCCGTGGAAATATCCGAAAGACACCGATTGGCCGCGTGGGCTGACCGTGCACCACCGCGAAACGCTGGATGCCGTGCAGCGTGAAATGACCACGGTGCCGGGCGTTTCGGTGCTGATCTACGACCAGACCTGCGCCGCCGAAAAGCGCCGCCGCCGCAAGCGCGGCACCTTCCCGGATCCGAACAAGCGCGTCGTCATCAACGATCTGGTCTGCGAAGGCTGCGGCGACTGCGGCGTCAAGTCGAACTGCGTGTCGGTGCAGCCGCTGGCGACCGAGTGGGGCCGCAAGCGCACCATCGACCAGTCGAGCTGCAACAAGGATTATTCCTGCGTCAACGGCTTCTGCCCGTCCTTCGTCACCGTGCATGGTGCGCAGTTGAAGAAGGGCGAGAGCGTCGCCACGCCGGTAGACTGGCCGGAATTGCCGGCGCCGGGCGTGCCGCTGATCAATCACCCCTACAGCATCATCGTCACCGGCATCGGCGGCACCGGCATCGTCACCATCGGCGGCATCGTCAGTATGGCGGCGCATCTCGAAGGCAAGGGCGTCGGCGTCATCGACATGGCCGGCCTCGCGCAGAAGGGCGGCGCGGTCTACAGCCACATCCGCATTGCCAATAATCCCGACGACATTCATGCTATCCGCGTCGCCGCGGCCGGAGCCGACCTCGTGCTCGGCGGCGATATCGTCGTTGTCGGCAACAAGAAGGTGCTGACTGCCATCAAGCCGGGCACCAGCCGCGTCATCGTCAACACGGCAGAATTCATGCCGGGCGACTTTGCCCGCAATGCTGACTTCTCGCTGCCGACCGAACGGCTCAAGCGGGCCATCGTGTCCGCGTCCGGCACCGGCCGCAGCAATTTCGTCGATGCCTCGCGTCTCGCCACCGCGCTGCTCGGCAATTCCATCGGCGCCAACATGTTCATGCTTGGTTACGCCTATCAGGTCGGCGCGCTGCCGCTGTCGGCGGAAGCCGTCGAGAAGGCGATCGAGATGAACGGCGAGGCGGTGCCGATGAATATCGCCGCCTTCCGCTACGGCCGCCGCGCCGTGATCGATCCGGCGTCACTCGAAGCGCTGATCGCGCCGCGGCCAAAGGAAGAAAATGACTCGCTGCGCCTGTCGCAGTCTTTCGCCGAAACGGTCGAGCGTCGTATCACGTTCCTGTCCGCCTATCAGAGCAAACGCTATGCGCGACGCTATCGCAGTCTGCTGGAGAAGGTGCAGGCGGCGGAAGCCGAGCGCACGCCCGGCCAGTCCGGCTTGTCGGAAGCCGTGGCGCGCTACCTGTTCAAGCTGATGACCTACAAGGACGAATACGAAGTCGCGCGTCTTTACACCGACACCTCATTCGTCGAGCGCGTGAAGTCGACCTTCTCCGGTGACAATCTGCGCTTCGAATTCCATCTGGCGCCGCCTATGCTGGCCAAACGCGATACGCGCACCGGCGAGCCGAAGAAGATGTCGTTCGGGCCCTGGATGCTGTCGGTCTTCCGCGTGCTGTCGAAGTTCAAATTCCTGCGCGGCACGCCGCTCGATCCGTTCGGCTACAGCGCCGAACGCCAGCAGGAGCGCAAATTGATCGCCGATTACACGGCCATGCTCGAGATGATCAATGCCGAGCTGTCCACAGCCAATCACCACACGGCCGTGGCGCTTGCCTCGATCCCGGAAAAAATCCGCGGCTTTGGCCCGGTCAAGGAGCGCCATCTGGTCGCCGCCAAGGCCGAGGAAGCCGCGCTGCGCGAGCAATTCCGCTCAGGCGCCACGCCGTTCCTCAAGGCCGCGGAATAATTTAGCCCGATCCTGCGACCAATGGCGGGCGGTTCAAGGCTTGACCCGCCTTGATCGGTGTTTTCATATCGAGAGAACGAGATATCACGACCGCCCGAAAAGAGGCGGCGAGGGGAAACAGAGCCAGCGCCAAACGCGGCCACAGGGAGGATACCGGCTGTGGCGTTCGACGCCTCCGCGCTGGCGGATACGTTCCCGAAGCTATTGTTGCGCAACGCCCGCCTGTACGGGGCGCGGCCTTCCATGCGGCACAAGGACCTCGGCGTCTGGCAAACCTGGACCTGGGCTGAGGTGCTCGAGATCGTGCGGGCCTACGCGACCGGCCTGCACCGGCTCGGCGTGCGGCGCGGCGAGACCGTGGCCATTGTCGGCTCGAACCGGCCGAAGCTTTATTGGTCGGTGATGGCGGCGCAGACGCTGGGCGCTATCCCAGTGCCGGTTTATGCCGACGCTGTCGCCCAGGAACTGTCTTTCGTGCTGGCGCATGCCGACGTGCGCTTTGCTTTGGTCGAGGATCAGGAGCAGATCGACAAGATCCAGTCGGTCAAGGACAAGCTGCCGAAGCTCGAATGGATGATCTACGACGAGTCGCGCGGCCTTCGCGATTACGACCACAGTCATTTGCGTTCGATGGAAGATGTCATCGCCGACGGCCGCAAGGCGCTCGCCGCCGATGCATCGCTCGGCGCCTGGCTCGATGCTGAGATCGCCGCGACCAAAGGCTCCGATCCTTCGATCATCCTCTACACCTCGGGCACCACGGGGACCTCGAAGGGTGTGGTGCTGACCGGCGAGCGCTCGATCAAGGCGGCGAGCGACACGGTCGTTTTCGACAAGCTGACCGAGAAAGATGTGGCGCTGGCCTATCTGCCACTGGCCTGGGTCGGCGATCACTATCTCAACTACGCGCAGGGCCTCGTTTCCGGCTTCTGCATGGCCTGTCCGGAAAGCGCCGAGACGGTGATGTCCGACCTGCGCGAGATCGGGCCGAGCTTTTACTTCGCGCCGCCGCGCACGCTCGAAGTGCTGCTCACGCGCGTCATGATCCGCATGGAAGACGCCGGCGCGCTCAAGCGCAAGATGTTCCACTACTTCCTCGGCGTCGCGCGCCGCTATGGCGAGCGCATCCTCAACGGCCAGCCGGTCGGGCTTGCCGGACGGCTGCTGTACGGCATCGGCAATATTCTGGTGTATGGCCCGCTGAAGAACACGCTCGGCTTCTCGCGTGTGCGCGTCGCCTATACGGCCGGCGAGGCCATCGGACCGGATCTGTTCGCGTTCTATCGTTCGATCGGGCTGAACCTCAAGCAGCTTTACGGCCAGACCGAAGCCTTCCTCTACATCACCGCGCAGCCGGACGGCGCCATCTATTCCGACACGGTGGGGCCGGCCTGTCCGCACGTCGACATCCGCATCGCCGAGAACGGCGAGGTGCTGTTCAAGTCGCCCGGCATGTTCTCCGGTTATTTCAAGGACGACGCCAAGACCGCCGAGGCGATGACGCCGGACGGATACGTGATGACGGGCGACGCCGGTTACTTCGACGAGAAAACCGGGCATCTCAAAATCATCGACCGCGCCAAGGATGTCGGCAAGCTGACCGACGGCACGCTGTTTCCGCCGAAATACATCGAGAACAAGCTCAAATTCTATCCCAATATCCGTGAGGTCGTCGCCTATGGCGACAAGCACGACTTCGTCACGGTGATGATCAATATCGATCTCACCGCGGTCGGCAGCTGGGCCGAGCGCAACAATGTGGTCTACGCCTCGTATCAGGAGTTGGCCGGCCACCGCCAAGTCTACGACATGATCGAGAAGCATGTCGCCGAGACGAATGCCTCGCTCGCCGCCGACAAGATGATGGCCGGCATCCAGATCAAGCGCTTCCTGATCCTGCACAAGGAGCTCGATGCCGACGATGGCGAATTGACGCGCACGCAGAAGGTACGGCGGGGCTTCATCGCCGAGCGTTACGCGACGCTGATCAAGGCGCTGTATGACGGCTCGAAAGAGGCCGACATCTCGACTGAGGTGACATTCGAGGACGGCCGCAAGGGCGTCATCAGCGCGCGCGTCAAAATCCGCGACATGGCCGTCGTGCCGGCGATGGGGCAGGCGGCATGAAGGCCCCCGGCGGACCAGAAGTCGCGGCTGGCGACGTGCTGCTGTCGGTGGAGGACGTTTCGCTGGCGTTTGGCGGCGTGAAGGCGGTCAACGACGTTTCGTTCGACATCCGCAAGGGCGAGATCCGCGCCATTATCGGCCCGAACGGCGCCGGCAAGACGTCGATGCTCAACATCATCAACGGCTTCTATCATCCCCAGCAGGGCCGCATCACCTTCAAGGGCGAGACCCGCGCCAAGATGCGCCCACATGACGCCGCGGCCGGTGGCATCGCCCGCACCTTCCAGAACGTGGCGCTGTTCCGCGGCATGACCTCGCTCGACAACATCATGGCGGGCCGCACGCTGCGCATGAACAAGAACCTGTTCTGGCAGTTGCTGCGTTTCGGGCCGGCGATGAAGGAAGAAGTCGAGCACCGCGCCCGCGTCGAGGAAATCATCGACTTTCTCAAGATCCAGGAAATCCGCCGCACGCCGGTCGGACGCTTGCCCTACGGTTTGCAGAAGCGCGTCGAACTCGGCCGCGCGCTCGCCATGGAGCCGGAACTGCTGCTGCTCGACGAGCCGATGGCCGGCATGAACCTCGAAGAGAAAGAGGACATGTCGCGCTTCATTCTCGACGTCAACGATCACTTCGGCACCACCGTCGCGTTGATCGAGCACGACATGGGCGTGGTGATGGATCTGTCCGACCGCGTCGTCGTGCTCGACCATGGCGTCAAGATCGCCGACGGCACGCCGGATCAGGTCAAGAGCAACCAGGCCGTGATCGACGCCTATCTCGGGGTCGCGCACTGATGGACCTCTTGTACAAAATTCTGATCGACCCCTTCGTGCAGATGGGCGCGGCGCCAGACTTGCTGGTGCAGACGCTGTGGGAAGGGCTTGTCTCCGGCGTGCTCTATTCGCTGATCGCGCTCGGCTTCGTGCTGATCTTCAAAGCGTCCGGCGTGTTCAATTTTGCGCAGGGCATCATGGTGGTGTTCGCCGCGCTCACGCTGGTCGGCCTGCATGAAATCGGCGTGCCCGCCTTCATCGCGCTCGGGCTGACCATCGTCGTGATGTTCGGGCTCGCCTATCTGGTCGAGCGGCTGATGCTGCGCCCGCTGGTCAACCAGCCCGACATCATTCTGTTCATGGCGACGTTCGGCCTGACCTATTTCCTCATCGGCTTCGGCGAACTGGTGTTCGGCGGCAATCCGAAAAAGATGATCACGTCGCAGCTCTATCTGCCGAGTGGCGCCTACGACATAAAGATGTTCGGCGGTTTCGTCAGCCTGCAGAAGATCGACATCGCCGCCGCGGTGATCGTGTCGCTGATGGTGATCTCGCTGGCACTGTTCTTCCAGAAAACCCGCATCGGTCGCGCGCTGCGCGCCGTCGCCGATAGCCACAAGGCGGCGCTGTCGGTCGGCATTTCGCTCGAACAAATCTGGGTCGTGGTGTGGTTTGCCGCCGGCATCGTCGCATTGGTCACCGGCATCATGTGGGGCGCACGCTCGGAAGTGTCGTTCTCGCTGCAGATCATCGCGCTGAAAGCGCTGCCGGTGCTGATCCTCGGTGGTTTCACCTCGATCCCCGGCGCCATCATCGGCGGGCTCATCATCGGCATCGGCGAGAAGATCGGCGAATTCTATTGGGGCCCGCTGCTCGGCAGCGGCATCGAAAGCTGGCTGGCTTACGTCATCGCCCTCATTTTCCTGCTGTTTCGGCCGCAAGGTCTGTTCGGCGAAAAGATCATCGAGCGCATATGAGCATGATACCGAAAAGTGGGAACCGGTTTTCGGACAAGATCATGCTCAAGAAAGCATAAGAGATGTTTTACCGCGAAGCTGGACAGTTCAAGACGACATATCAGGCCGACCAGGCCGTCTTCCCGATTCTGCAGGATCGTATCGGCCTGGCTATCATTCTCGTCTCCGCCTTCGTGCTGATCCCGCTGGCGGCGACGGACTTCTTCCTCACCGTCATCATGATCCCGTTTCTGATCCTCGCGCTGGCGTCGATGGGGCTGAACATTCTCACTGGCTATACCGGCCTGCTGTCGCTCGGCACCGGCGGCTTCATGGGAGTGGGGGCGTTCGCATGCTACAAACTCACGACGATCTATCCCGGCGTGAACATCGTCATCTGGATTCTGGTGTCGGGATTTTTCTCGACCGCGCTCGGTATTCTGTTCGGCCTGCCGTCGCTGCGCATCAAGGGCTTCTACCTGACGGTCGCGACGCTCGCCTCGCAGTTCTTTCTCGACTGGTCGTTCATCCGCGTGCAGTGGCTGACGAACTACAACACCTCCGGCGCCATCGAAGTGCCGACGCGCACCTTGTTCTCGATGCCGGTCACCGGCCCCAACGCGACACCGCAATTCCGCTATCTGGTGATCCTGTCGATCGTCACGCTGCTGACCTGGTTTGCCTCGAACCTGGTGCATGGCCGCATCGGCCGCATGTGGATGGCGGTGCGCGACATGGATCTCGCCGCCGAGCTGATCGGCATCCCGCTCTATCGCACCAAGCTCTTGGCCTTCGCCATCTCGTCTTATTACTGCGGCGTCGCCGGCGCGCTGATGGTGTTCTTCTGGTACGGCAGCGCCGAGCCGGGCGTCTTCAACATCGACCAGTCCTTCACAATTCTGTTCATGGTCATTATCGGGGGCTTGGGCAGCCTGACCGGATCGTTCTTCGGCGCCGCGCTGATCTACGGCCTGCCGATCGTCCTGAAAAACGTGCTGCACGGCGTCGGCATCAACATTGTGCCGGCTACCGTCGAGCACATCACTTTCATGAGCGTCGGCGCGCTGATCGTGCTGGTTCTGATTATCGAGCCGCTCGGTCTCGCGCGGCTCTGGCAGATCACCAAGCAGAAATTGAGGGTCTGGCCATTCCCCTACTAAACGTCCAAACTAGCGACCAAAGGCGCCGGAAAGGCGCATCACCAGGGAGGTAAAAACATGCGTATGAAAGCGACCATTCTCGCCAGTGCCGTGATCGCCGCGACCGCGTTGACCGGCAACGCCCCGCCGGCCGCGGCGCAGGAATCCATTTACGTGCCGCTGTTTACGTACCGCACCGGCCCGTTCTCGGGTTCGGGCATCTATATCGCCGAAGGCATGCACGACTATCTCGAGATGCTCAATCAGCGCGACGGCGGCATCGGTGGCGTCAAGATCGCCATCGAGGAATGCGAAACCGGCTACGATACCAAGAAGGGCCTCGAATGCTACGAGGCCGTGAAGGACAAGAAGCCGGTCGTGATCAACCCGTGGTCGACCGGCATCACGCTGCCGCTGATCCCGCGCGCTTCGGTCGACAAGGTGCCGGTGCTGTCGATGGCCTATGGCCTGTCGGCGTCGGCGATCGGCGACACCTTCCCCTGGATCTTCAATCCGCCCGCCACCTATTGGGACGGCGCCTCGATGATCCTGTCCTATATCGGCGCCAAGGAAGGCGGCCTCGACAAGCTCAAGGGCAAGACGCTCGGCTTCATCTATCTCGACGCCGGCTTCGGCAAGGAGCCGATCCCGCTGTTCGAACAGATGGCGAAGGATTACGGCTTCACGCTGAAGCTCTATCCGGTGCCCGCCACCGAAATGCAGAACCAGTCGTCGCAGTGGCTCAACGTCCGCCGCGACAAGCCCGACTTCATGATGATGTATGGCTGGGGCGCGCTGCAGCCGACCGCGGTCAAGGAAGCCGCCAAGATCAACTACCCGATGGACAAGTTCATCTCCATCTGGTGGGCCAGTGAAGATGACGCAGGCGCTGCCGGCGATGCTTCGAAGGGCTTTAAGTCGCTCAACTGGCACGCCACGGGCGCCAGCTTCCCGGCCATCGCCGACATCAAGAAGTATGTCACCGACAAGAACCTGACCCAGACCGACAAGAGCCATCTCGGCCGGGTGCTGTACAACCGCGGTGTCTACAACTCGATGCTGATCGCCGAAGGTATCCGCAATGCGCAGAAGCTCACCGGCAAGAAGGTCATCAACGGCGAGGACATGCGCCGCGGCCTCGAGACGCTCAATGTCGACGAAGCGCGGCTCAAGGAAATCGGTCTCGGCGGCTTCACCGGTCCGGTGAAGCTGTCCTGCGCCGACCACAACGGCCACTTCGCCACCTTCATGCAGGAGTGGGATGGCACCAAGTGGGCCAAGATCCCCGGCGACATCAAGCCGATGGCCGACAAGGTGAACCCGCTGCTCACCGCCGCGGCCAAGGACTACACCGACAAGAACGGTAACTGGCCGAAGCGCACTGAAGCTTGCGACAAGGCATCGTAGTCTTTCTTAACCCTCCCCCTTGTGGGGAGGGTCGCTCAGCGAGCGTAGCGAGATGAGCGGGGTGGGGGTGGATGCGTAACGCGGCCCCCCACCCCGGATCGTTTCACTCGCCGACCCTTCCCACAAGGGGGAGGGTAAGGAGAAGCAGATGAGCGTTGCAGCATCTTCTGAGACTCGCGCCGCCGCAGCAGCGGCCGACAAGATCCTGTCCGTCAACAATATCGAAGTCATCTACGACCAGATCATTCTGGTGCTGAAGGGTGTGTCGCTCGACGTGCCGAAGGGCGGCATCGTCGCACTGCTGGGTGCCAACGGCGCCGGCAAGACCACCACGCTGAAAGCTATTTCCAACCTGCTGCATGCCGAGCGCGGCGATGTCACCAAAGGCTCGATCATCTTCGACGGCGAGGAGGTGCAGAACCGCTCGCCGAACGAACTGGTGCGGCGCGGCTGCATCCAGGTGATGGAAGGCCGTCAGTGCTTTGCCCATCTGTCGATCGAGGAGAATTTGCTGACCGGCGCCTTCACCCGGCGCGACGGCCGTGCCGCGATCAAGCGCGACATGG
>CAISIV010000161.1 GCA_903885555.1 uncultured Hyphomicrobiales bacterium | reverse complement strand
GGCGGCGGCGGTGCCGCAGGACGCGATTGCGCCGCGGGTGGCGGCGGCGGCGCCGATTGACGCTGCTGAGGCGGCGGCGATGGCGGTGGAGCCTGCGGCGCGATCGGACGCTCAGGGCGCGCGCGCGGCGGCTCGCCTGTACGTTGCGGCGGCGCGCTCGGCGGCGCGGGACGCGGCGGCGCAGCAGCCGGAGGTGGCGTCATTGCCGGCGGTGGCGGCGCCACAGCGGGCGGTGGTGGAGACGCTGGCGCCATTGCGGGTGGCGGCGATGCCGGTGGCGCAGCAAGCGGCGCCGCGGGCGGCGGCGCTGTTGGCGCGACTCCCGCCGGTGCAGCGGGACGCAAACCGGGACTTTGGCGTTGCGGCACGCCCGCGGGCGATTGAGCCCCAGGCGTCTGCTGTTGTTGCTGCTGCGGAGTCGCTGCACCACCACTTTGTGCGGCGCGCGGCGGATGCGTGCCGAGCCGGCCGCGCTCATCTTGGCGCAGAGGCTGCGGCGGCGGCACGGAAGTCGCCGGCTGAATCACCGTCGTCGTGCGCTGCACCGATACGGGCGCCATCATGCTGGGACCGCGCGGCGCGCCGCGCTGGCGGAAGTCTTCGCGCCGCACGGTGACGGCACCGCTGACGCCCTGCGTGCCGGCCAGCACGCGCGGCGCGACACGATAGGTTTGAATCGGCCGGCGCGACGCCGCGCCGATGAAGGCCGGCGAGATTCCCGGATTGACCGCGATGCGGCCGTCGCTCCGGAAAGCGCGGTTGACGATCACTGTGGTGCGGATGACGTCGCGAATGCGCGGCGACGGCACGAAGTATGTGCGCACGCGGGGCGCTGTGACGTAACGCGGCTCGACGAAGGTCCAGTAGGTCGGATCGTTATTGTATTCGTAGATGACGTCGTCCGGCGGCAGCGCCGCCCAGCCGACGTAGCGATCGCCGCGCCGCCAATCGACCCAAGCCGGACTCCAGTCTTGGCCGGGCACCCAGAACCAGTTGCCGCGTTCGGAAATCCAGCGGCCGTAGTGATAAGTGACCCAGCCCCAATCGGCTTCGTCGTCATCGGAAATCCAGTACCAGCCCCAGTCGTCGGTATAGACCCAGTGACCGACGGTGTAGGGACGCCAGCCGCGCGGACGCTGGTCCGGCACCCAGACATCGCCCCAGCGCGGATGCTGCTGCCACACGCCGTAAGGCTCGAGCGCCTGCTGGAATTCCTCGGAAACCTGAGCGTAAGCCGGCGTCAGCGAACCGACGACGACCGAGGCCGGAAGCGAAACAACGGCAATGGCGCTGCCGGTGAGCAAGGCCAGCGCCAGCCGTCGCAATTTTGAAGTGGTCATTTGTCTTCCCTGCCCCGAAACGGAATGCGCGTTGCCAATCCGCCGCAAGGACGTTTGTTCCCGGCCAAACCGCCGCAACCGACGAATCGCACTCAATAATTTCGGAAAACAGTCAGAGTGTCAGAATGCCGGCGTCGCCGAACTCGGTGCCGAAAGCAAGCAAGCGCCCGGCGCCATCCCAGCCGAGCGCTGAGACCGGCTGGCCGTCGGCCTCGCGCGCCTCGATCAGCGCGCCGTCATCGATACGAACGAGCACGACCCGTCCGTCCGCATAACCGGTTGCGACCACAGGCTGTTTCGGGTGGCAGGCGACGACGGCAACGCGCGACGTGGACGGCGCCAGCATGGTCGGCTGACGGCCCATCGGTCCATCCTTGCCGTCGAACGGCCACAAAATCAGCTGTTCGGAGCCGGACGTCGCCAGGAATTTGCCGTCCGCGGTCCAGTTCATGCTTCTGACCCGCGCGGAATACCCCGACATTCGCATGTTCTTGGCGTCGGTTATCCGCCAGCCGTGCAGCGTCGATTCCTGCATGGCGGTCATCAGGAATTTGCCGTCCGGGCTGATCGTCACCGCGAGGTGCGAGCCCTTCCATTCGAATTTCGTGGGCGCCGCCTCGGCATTGGGAAACCAGAGCGAGGCGCCGTTGTAATGCGCGATCGCCAGCCGCAACCCCTTGGGTGCGAAACACAGGCCCGCCACCGTCGACGGCGCATCGACGCTGCGGACCTCACCCTTCTTGGTGCGGACGTTGGCCGTCTTGCCGGCCGACCAGGCCACCGCGTTATCCGGCCCGAGCGCAACCTGATCGATCCAGCGCTTTTTCTCGTCGGTAGCGATGACCTCGTGCTCGCCGTCGATGTCGGTCGCGATCAGCTTGCCGTCGTCACCGCCGGTGACGATGCGCTCGCCGTCCGAGGCGCTGACCAGAATGCCGCCGCCGTGCACCGCGACACGGTCCTCGTCTTCACTCCGAATATAGAGCAGCGCCTCCTCGCCCAGCACGAAGACCGGCGTGGCGCCGAAGAAATGCACGCCGACGATCGCCGCCTCCGCTTTCACGGGACGAACGCGGGTGGCTAGCGATGGAATGGGGGCTTCGGCCACGGGACTACGCGATGCAGCCTGCAAAACCCTGACGGATTTTGTCTTCCGGCAACTGGCGGCCGATGAAGACGATGCGGCTGTCGCGCGTCTCGTCGGCTTTCCATTTCCGCTGATGATCGCCGTCGAGGATCATGTGCACGCCCTGGAACACATAACGCTCGGGATCGTCCTTGAAGTTCAGGATGCCCTTGGAGCGCAGAATATCCTTGCCGTCGGTCGCCACCAGATTCTGCACCCAAGGGAAAAACTTGTCGGGATCGATCGGCTTGTCGGTCTTGATCGAAATCGATTGCATGTCTTCGTCGTGATAGTGCTTCAGCCCGCCGTGATCGTGATGGTGGTGATGGTCGTGGCCGTGATCATGGTCGTGATGATGGTCATGATCGTGGTCGTGACTGTCGGCGGTGAGGAATTGTGGCTCGATGTCCAAAATACGGTCGAGATCGAAGGCGTTGCGCTCGAGCACTTCGGCAATATCGACCTGCGAACGCACGGTGCGGTGCAGCCGCGCATAGGGATTGATGGCGCGGATGCGCGCCTCGACTTCGGCCAGTTCGGCGGGCGTCACGAGATCGGTCTTGTTAAGCAAGATGACGTCGGCGAAGGCGATCTGGTTCTTGGCCTCGGGCGCGTCCTTGAGCCGATCTTTAAGCCACTTGGCGTCGGCCACCGTCACCACCGCGTCGAGCCGAGTCTTGGCGCCGACGTTCTCGTCCATGAAAAAGGTCTGCGCCACCGGCGCCGGATCGGCGAGCCCCGTGGTCTCGACGATGATGGCGTCAAACTTGCCCTTACGCCGCATCAGCCCGTCGATGATGCGCACCAGGTCGCCGCGCACGGTGCAGCAGATGCAGCCATTGTTCATCTCGAAGACTTCTTCATCGGCGTTCACCACCAGCTCGTTGTCGATGCCGATTTCGCCGAACTCGTTGACGATGACAGCGTATTTCTTGCCGTGCGGCTCCGACAGAATGCGGTTGAGCAGCGTTGTCTTGCCGGCGCCGAGATAGCCGGTGAGCACGGTAACGGGGATTTTTTCAGGGGCGGCGGGGATCGCGGACATGGGCAATTGTCTCCTGGAGGGAGACATATAGGGGGTCGGGGGCGCAGGTGCAAAAGGGGCTGGAGGCTACCCAAAAGCGCCGTAAACACCCCTCATCGGTCCCGGAAAGAGACGCGACCGCCGCAGGGGCGCCCTACTTCAGCAGCTCCAGCATCGAACCGGTGGCCACGCGATATCCGTGCGTCCCGAGGCCGGCAATGACGGCCGTCGCCACCTTCGACACGTAAGAGTGGTGATAGTACGGCTCGCGCTTATGAATGTTTGAAATATGCAGTTCGATGATCGGTCCTTTGAACATTTTGAGCGCGTCAAGGATGGCGATCGACGTGAATGTAAAAGCAGCGGGATTGATGATGATGCCGCCGCCTTCGTCGATGGCTTCGTGAATCCAGCCGATAAATTCGGCCTCGCTGTTGGTCTGACGGAATTCGACGGCGTGATCGCCCGCCGCCTCGCGGCAGAACCCTTCGACGTCGGCGAGCGTCGCCTTGCCGTAGATTTCAGGCTCGCGCTTGCCGAGGCGATTTAGATTGGGACCGTTCAGGATGTAAATCGGTTTCATTGGCGAGACCTCAACCTTTGTATCCCATGAGCCGCGGCAACCAGAGGATCGAGTCCGGCACGACGACGATGATAGCGAGCACGAGAATGGCCATAGCGATGAAAGGCAGCGCCTCACGCACGATCGCGCCCAAAGACTGCTTCGTCATGTTGGCCAGCACGAACAGCAGCAGCCCGTAAGGCGGCGTCAGCAGGCCGATCATGATGTTGACGACCACGACGACGCCGAAATGCACCAGGTCGATGCCTAGCGCCTTGGCGGTCGGGATGAAGATCGGCACGACGACGAGAAGGATCGTGCTGCCTTCGAGCAGGCAGCCGAGCACGAAGAGGATGAGGTTGACGACGAGCAGAAACATTGACGCCGAAAAGTCCTGTCCGCTCATGAAGCGCGCAAGCGATGCCGGAATGTTCTCGATCGTCACGACATAATTGAAGATCATGGCGCCGGCGATGAGCATGCCGATCGAGGTCGTCGCTTTACCGCTGGCGAGCAGCGCGTCGTAAAGCTGACGCCACGTCACTGCCCGATATAGCACCGTCGAGGCGAACAATGCGTAGGCCGCTGCCGCCGCCGCACCCTCGGTCGGCGTCATGACGCCGCCATAGATGCCGAACAGCAGGATCACCGGCAGCATCAACGCCGGGAAGGCGCGCATGGTGATTTTCGGAATTTCGCGCGCCGGGATCGGCGGCTCGACCGGATAGTTGCGCCGCCGCGCGATGATGGAATTCATCACCATGAAGGCGATGCCGAGCATGACGCCGGGTACGAAGCCGCCCAGAAACAGGTAGCCGATGGAGGTGTCCGAAATCAGCGCATACAGCACCATCGGAATCGACGGCGGTATGATCGGCCCGATGATGGCGGCGGAGGCCGTGATCGCGCCGGCGTAGGCGATCGGGTAACGGCCGTCCTTTGTCATCATGCCGATAATGATGCGGCCGATGCCGACGGCATCCGCAATAGCCGAGCCCGACATGCCGGCGAAGATCATATTGGCGATGACGTTGACGTGACCGAGACCGCCGCGGAAACGCCCAACCAGCACGAGGCAGAATTGCAGAAGCCGGTCCGTCAGGCTGCCGATGTTCATGAGATCGGCGGCAAGAATGAAGAGCGGAATGGCCAGCAGTACGTAGCTGTTGAACAGGCCATTGAGTATCTGTTCGGCGGCAGTGCCAAGGTCCAGCCCCGCCAGCAGCAGATACAGGATCGACGAAGCGATCATCGCGTGGCCGATCGGCAAACCGAGCGCGCCGAGCGTGACGATAGCAATGATGCAAATGGCGAAGGGTGAAAGCATGGTCAGTCCGTGAGCTTCGCCGGATCGGTTTCGGGTGACTTGTCGCCACGCACCGCGCGATAAACCAGCCAGCAATACCGGCATATGCAAGCAACGCTGAAAATAATGAAGACGCAGTACAGCCAATTGATCGGCACGCGCAGCGCCGCCGAGTGCTCCACTTTCATGAAGCTGACGTAGCTATACGCTCCCGGTAGAGACAGACCGTAGAGTCCAACCAATGCGACGCCGGTCAGCACCGTGAAGACGCGGCGCGTGCGTTCGGAAACCTGCGAATAGATAATATCGAAACGGATTTCGTCGGATTCACGCAGGATGAAGGCCGCGCCCCATAGCACCGTCCACAGCCAGGTTGTGATGATGACTTCTTCCGACCAGCTGATCGGCTTGTTGAGCACGTAGCGCGCAAAAATCTGCACGATGAAGACCGCGAACATGATGCCAAGCAGCGCCACCGAAACGTTTTCGGCGCGCCGCCGGAGCCATCGCGCGGCATTGACAAGCTTCGGATTCAACGAACACTCCCGGCAATTTCAAGCGTGCACCTGACCGGCCCCCTCTCCTGACCGGCCAGACATAAGCGGATGCGAACCGTCTACTTGACCGCGTTGATGCGCTCGAGCGCGCCCTTCGGCCAGTCGTTGCCGTACTTCTCAACGTAGCGCTTCTGCGCGAATGTGCGGAAGGCATTCTGATCGGGCTCGTAAACCTTCTTGCCTTCCTTCTTGAAGTACTCGAGCACTTCCACTTCCTGCTTGTTGAAGCGCTCGGTGTTCTCGTCCATCGCCTTCTCGGCTGCGGCCTGGAATTTCGTCTGCTGATCGGGCTTCATCGCGTCCCATATTTTCGAACGGATCGCCATGACGTCATAAGCGATGACGTGGCGGGTAAGCACGAACTGCGTCGTCACCTCGTCGAACTTCATCAGCTTGCTGGCGACCACGGGATTGTCCTGACCGTCCACCGTGCCGGTCTGCAGGGCGGTGTAGAGCTCGGCATAGGCGACCGGCGTCGGGTTGGCGCCGAGCGATTCACCTAGGAATTGCCAGAATTCACCAGGCGGCATGCGCAGTTTGATGCCGGCCATGTCTGCCGGTGTCTTGATTGGCTTGTCCGGCTTCAAGTTGACGCTGCGTGAACCGAAATAGACCGGCGCGATGATCTGGATGCCGAGTTGGTCCTTGGCCATCTTTATGAATTCACGGCCGACATCACTTTTGAAGGTCTTCTTCATGTGATCGGCATCGCGGAAGAGGTAAGCCGAGGTCATCAGCGACCAGGCCGGAATCTGCTTGGAGATGTCGGCCGGTGCCAGATTGCAGAGATCGAGATTATCGCGCTGCAGCGCGACCAGTTCGGTGCCCTGCTTGAACAGGGTGTTGCCCCAGTAGGGTTCGAACTCGAAATCGTCCTTGATCGCAGCCGCGAACGATTTGTAGGCCTCGGTGCGGGTATCGGTTTCGGTGAAGGCGCTGCTGAAGCGCAGCTTCTGTTTGGCTTGGCCGAAGGCCGGGTATGTGGCGCCAAGCGCGAGCGCCGAGGTTCCCGCGGCCAAGACGGAACGGCGGTTCATCCGGATCATGCTGTCCTCCCTGTTATTACTTTTCTATGCAGAGTTAGGCAGCTTGATTGTCCGGTCTCAATGGTCAAAAATAGGATCATCAGATGATCGTGGAAGTGTCGGATGATGGTTACAGCGCGATATAATGAGGTCGAGACCGCCGGAGAACGGGTTTACCGACGGCTGCGCGACGACATCGTTTCAGGACGGCTGGCGCCATCGGAGAAGCTCAAGCTGGGTCGGCTCAAAGACGACTACGGCATCAGCATCAGCACATTGCGCGAGCTTTTGAACCGGCTGACCTCGGAGGGCCTGATTGTCGCTGAAAGCGCCCGTGGGTTTGAGGTCGCACCGGTGTCTGCGGAGAACTTTAAGGAACTTGCCAACCTGCGCCTGCTGCTGGAAGGCCATGCTCTACAGCGATCCTTCGCGCTGGGTGACATGGATTGGGAGGGCCGCGTTGTCGCCGCGCACCACAAGCTGGCGTCCATGGAGAAGCGCACGTTGACGGGAGACGTCAGAGGCTTGGAAGTCTTGAAGCGCTATGACTCGGAATTTCACCAGGCGCTGCTGTCGGCTTGCGGTTCTCCGGTTCTGTTGGCCTCGCATGCGGCGGTGTTCGACAAATATGTGCGCTATCTGATGATCGCCGTAATTTTTCGCGGCCGCGCGGCGCAGGAACATCAAGCATTGCTCGAATGCGCGCTCAAGCGCGACGCCAAAGGCGCACAGGCGATTTTGGCAACCCACATCATGGATTGCGTCGCCTACACTTTGTCGCACACGCCGTCAGGTTTGCTTGGGTCACGCCGTCCCGCGATTGCCAAGCACCGGAAGACTACCGGCCAAGCCGCCATTCCTGTTTGAAGGCCGATCACTTGCAAAAAATCCGGTTAGGCCTTGTTGGCGATAATATTGCCGCGTCACGCGCGCCGGACCTGCATCATGCCGCGGCGGAATTGTGCGGGATCGACCTGACCTATGAGCGGCTGGTCCCGAAAGACCTGGGTCTAACGTTCGATCAAGTTATCGCGCGTGCGAAGGCTGACGGTCTCCGCGGCCTCAACATCACCTATCCCTACAAAGAACAAATCCTGAAGTTCGCGACGATCGAGGATCCGGCTGTCGTAGCCATCGGCGCCTGCAATACCGTTCTGTTTCACGAACGCACGATTGGCTTCAACACCGACTACACCGGTTACATCGCCGCATTCAGAGGCCGCTTCGGAGATATACGGCCCGGCGTTGTCGCGCTGGCGGGAAGCGGCGGCGCGGGCAAAGCGATCGCGTTTGCGCTCGCAGCATTGGGTGCGACGTCGCTGCGCCTGTTCGATGTCGACGCACAGAAAGCGGAATCTTTGGCAAAGACGCTTCAGAACGCACGACCGGCCATGTCAGTGGATATTGCGCTGACACTCGAACAAGCTTGCCAAGGCGCCGATGGCCTCGTTAATTGCACGCCTCTGGGCATGGTCGGGTATGGCGGCAATGCATTCGCCGGCATTCCCCTCACCGGCCGAAAATGGGTGTTCGATGCGGTTTATACGCCGCTCGAAACACCTTTCCTGAAAGAGAGCAAAGCGGCCGGTGTCGACATTCTCGGCGGTTATGAGCTGTTTCTGTATCAAGGCGTGGACGCGTTTGAGCTGTTCACCGGGCGCTCGGTCGATGCCGCGGCGCTGCGTCGAATTCTCGGCTAGCGCGGGGTCATTTCTTCCTTACACCCGCCATGTCGACCATCTCCGAATAAACCGGCATGTCCTTGCGCAAGCTGGCGACCGCTTCTTCCGGCGTGCTGCCGACCGATTCAATACCGAGACTTGAGAAGATCTTGATGACCTCAGGATCCTTGGCAATGGTCTGCAAGGCTCCCGCAAGGCGATCGATGACATCCTTCGGAACGCCGCCAGTCACGGCGTAGCCGTTCCAGGCAACATATTCGTAACCCGGGACGGTCTCTGCGACCGTCGGCACATTGGGCAGTTGCGGCATGCGTTCGCGCGTCGACACGGCGAGCGCCTTGACCGTACCGGCTTTGACCGGCTCGACGAGGTCGGACGAATTGCCGAAATGCATGTCGACGGTTTTCGACAGCACAGCCGTCAGTGCCGCCTGACCGCCGGTGAACGGCACATGGACCATATCCATTTTCTCCCGTCCGGCGAGATAGGCCGTATCGAGATGATTGTTGGTCGCGGCGCCGCCACTCGCATAAGTCAGCTTGCCTGGATTTGCTTTCGCGTAGTCGATGAACTCACGCAGCGTCGAATAAGGCGCGTCCTTGCCGACCACCATCACCATGCCGTTCGTTCCGGTGATGCTGACCGGCACGAGGTCTTTCAGCGGCACGTAGTTCACCTCGTGCGCCAGCGGCAGAACGGTGAACATCGTGCTGCCGATAAACAGAATGGTGTAGCCATCCTGCGCCGAGTTCATGGCGTAGGAGACGCCCAGCGCGCCACCGGCACCCGGTTTGTTCTCGACGATGAAGGTCTGGTTGAAAATCTTGCCAAGCCGATCGGCCGTAAGACGCGCCATGGTATCGGTCACGCCGCCGACGCCGTAGGGCACCACCACTTTCACGGTCCTGCTTGGCCATTGCTGCGCGTATCCTGCCGGCATCGATGCCAAAAGCGCCAAGCACGCGATCGTCAGCACCAGGATCCGTTTCAAAACCATATCAACTCCTTCAACGGCATCAACGCGTGCCAACTATACTGAAGCAAGATATGGACCAGTCATTCAGCGGACAACGCATGGCAAAGCCGCGCATGCTAATCCGGAATGTAGACCCAGAGATCGACCTGCAACCGCGCTTGCGGCACTGCCTGCCACGGAACTTCGACCGCGGAGAGCGGCAGCGGCATTCCATCCATCGCCTCCGACCAGACTTCCAGCGTCGCTGGAAGATCGGCGAGGTCGGCATGGAATTGCTGAATGCGCACGGCGTTGTGCAGACTCGTTCCGGCGGCGCGGCAGATGGCGTCGGCCTGAGCGAGAATGTCGCGCAGCTCGCTTTTGACGGGCGAGGCAAAGAACGGTTGCGTCGCATCGGTCTGCGCTTCCGGGATGAGCGAGCCGTCGCGCATCGCCATGAGACCAGAGATGAAGAGAAGATCGCCGGCGCGAACGGCCGTTGTGCCGCCGTCGAACAGCGGCGCGACCGGCGCCACGACTTCTTTCGATGTCGAGCCATCCCTGGCGAGCGCGATCGTATTAATTTCGATGCGAAGCTCCGCCATGATGAAGCCGGGCGTTTCCGTCGCGATGATCGTGGTGGCGGGCTGAACCGGAAAATGCTGCGCCCAGACGTGACGAAAACCTGGAATGTCGGCCTGATCGCGCAGATAGACCTGCGCCTTGACCACGGTGTCGAGGCTCGCGCCCGCGGCCTCAAGGCTCGGCTTGAGCTTTCGCTTAATGATGAAATCGGTCTCGAGCATGATGGGCGTGCCCTTCCACAAACCGTGGGCACGTTTGGCTTCCGGATCGACCGGCGCGTCTTCTTCCTTCAGCGCTTCGGCGGTCTGACCCGGAATGAAGCGAAAATCGCCGGCACTCAGCGACGGACTGTATCCGGAACTCGCATGAATTCTGTAGGCCCCGGCCTTTGCATGTTGAACTTGAAAATTCGGGGCCGGAACGGCCGCCATGACCTGGACTTCCATGGTCTGCTGGGTGCGCGCAAATCGCCGATGCAGGTTGGACGTCGACGGCGGGATCTGACCCTTGAAGAATTCCCGCCGGGTCTGGTGATAGCCATCGACCACGTCGGGCGACGTATAGAATTGATCGATGCGGACGACATCGCTTGGACTCGATCCGCCGGCGGCGAGAACCTCGGCGACATTCTGAAAAATGCGCCGCGCTTCGCGATGCGATTGCGACGGACCGTTGAAGGGATGGCCGGACTGCAGAACTTCCGGCGCCATCGCATTGACGTAGTCGGTGCCGCATTGGCCCGTAGCGAACAGCCACCGTCCGGCCTTAACGCCGCGCGCCCATCGATAAGGTGTATTCGGAATGCCGGCCGGCAGGATCGCCTCGGTCGCGGCGCCGGACGAAGTCTTGCTCACGGGCCGCCGTGAATTCGAACCCGCGTCCGCTGCCGCCATGGTGCCGCTCCAAGTGCTGGAATATTTGAATAGTACTAGATCGCCAAACGGCACAGTTCGCAACGTCGCAGCACGGGTGAAGTGCCAGGGACAGACAACCGCCAGAGGGACGGCGCGTCATCGTCAAATGGTGCGGCTATTGGTGCTGATTTGATTGAAGTGAGCATCACGGCGCCGGCAGGCCGCGGAAAGATCTCGCCGGTTCACAGAACGCGTCAGGCTGCGGGTGCGACGAGTTTTTGTTCGAGATCGTCGATATCCTCTTCCCGAATAAATTTAATGGCAAAGCCATCGTCGAAGTGCCGCACGACCCGGCCGACGAGCGATCCAATGGCGAGGGGCGTACCGATCTCGGGTTGAGCGTTGGCGGAAACCGCGACGCCGGACGTCGAGATGTCGATAACGAAGCAATCCATCTGAGTGCCGTCGCCAAAAAATAAAGTCGAACTGGGATTTATGGGAATGATACGCTTGTGCGATCGTCGATCGACCAGGTCGTAGTTCTTGATCTTTTCATAGCCTTCGATTCGAGCGGCAAGCTTGCGGCGCCCGCTTTCGGTCGCGGCGATCCGCACGACAAACCCGCGATCGAGTATGCGCATGATCGAGCCGTCCAGTATTCCAAACTCGTCGCAAGACGTGATGACCCGGTCTCCGACCTTTCCCGATACCGGAGCAAAAAGCGTGGTCTCGAACTTGGAAATGGCAATCAGCCGGCACGCAAACTTGCGCCGATAGCGTTGGGACTCGCACCAGTCCGTCAACGTGTATCGCGCGGCGATGCTGACAAGAATACGAAGTTCGCGCTCGACGATCGCGATATCGTTGTCCGCTTGCGATGGAATTTTCTGCACGCGGTAATCCTGTTTATCGTAGCCCGATACCTTTTATGACAAGCACACGCTAAGGTTAGTTTAACGCCGAGGATGCAATCATCCACCATAACAATCTAGATTGTGGTGGCGCCGGAACCACGCGAAGCGAACCGGGGTCGGCGAGGGCTGGCGCATCGGCCTAAAGCCGCTCCGACAGGGCATATTGATAACGAATAGGGCAGCCGATGCCGGGGTTAGTACCTAGACTTGGCATTCCGCCACCTGTCACCTGCGTGTATCCTGCATGGACCATCCTTGCCGGAATTGCAGCCGGCTCCGAACTCTCAACCGGCCGGAAAAGGCTGGCTTAACAAACCATCTGGGGACGAAATCATGAATCGAACACTGACCATCCTCGCTGCCGGCGCCACTCTGCTTGCCGGCCTCGCGGCGCCCGCACTCGCGGCGCCGGAAGTGTCGCTCGCGCGCTTCGACTGCGGCACGCCGCAGGCGCCGGTGCCCGTCAACCAGCGCTTCTCGGACACCTTTGCCTACGGCGAACTGAAGCTTCAGTTCGTCTTCAGCTGCTATCTCATCAAGCACGGCGACGACTATCTGCTCTGGGATACGGGCCACGCCATGACGATGCCCAATGTCGCGCCGAAGGTGAGCCTGGTCGACTATTTGGCCAAGATCGACCTCAAGCCGGATCAGATCAAATATGTCGGCATCAGCCACTATCACGCCGATCACACCGGCCAGGTGGCGTCGTTCCCGAAAGCGACAGTGCTGATCGGCGCCAAGGATTGGGAAGCGATCTCCAGCCCGAAGCCCGGCACGGGCGTGAACTTCAAGCCGTTCGAAGGCTGGATCAAAGGCGAGAACAAGCTCGAAGCGCTCGCGCTCGACAAGGACGTGTTCGAGGACGGCACCGTCATCGTGCTGCGCACGCCCGGGCACACGCCCGGACATTCCAGCCTGCTCGTCAAGCTGGCGGGCATGGGCCCGGTGATCCTAAGCGGCGACGCGATCCACTTCCGCGAGAACGCCAATTCGACCGGCGTGCCGGCGTTCAACTACGATCGCGCCCAGACGGTGGCTTCGGTCGAGCGCCTCAAGAACATCGCAACGAATCTCAAGGCGACGATCATCATTCAGCACGATGCCCGCGACGTCGAGAAACTGCCGGTGTTCCCAGCCTTCGCGAAGTAGCGCGCTACCTTAACGGTCAAAAACGACAGAGATAGCGCTGCCCTTTCAGGGCAGCGCTATTCTTTTATAGCCATACTCAGACACCTAAGTATTTCTACGCAGTTTCCGAAAAATTGTCCGCCGGTGTATACCTCGCCGCAACCGCGGCCTGCTTCAAGCAGGCAGAGCCGGTCCTTGAGTGTGCAGGCATGGCGATATTCGGTTCCGCTCGACGCGGCAAAGAACAGCGCAAGGCCACCCGCCGCAAGGTGAGCACGAGCGGATTCATCCGCCCGGACGGCGGCTTTGCGGTGCGACCCTGCACCATCATCGACCTGTCCGACACCGGCGTTCAGATTTCCATCGACGCGCCCGGTTCCGTGCCGAGCACATTTACCTTCATGACGTCGCGAACTGCCAAAGGCCGGCGGGCCAGCGTCAAATGGCGGCGCGGCTCGCAGATCGGTGCCGAATTCGTTTAGGCGGGCAACCGATCAGCCGCCGCATGCAAAACGGGCGGCCCTAAAGGCCGCCCGCTGCTATCGACGCAAGACAATGGTTTGTCAGTCGTCTTCGCGGCCACGGCCACGACCGCCGCCAATATTGTTGAGCTCTTCGGCAAAGCGCTTCTTCTGCGCCTCATCGAGGCTGGCGTAGAGTGGCGCTGCGCCATCGGCGAGCGCCTTGCGGTCAACCGACCGCTCGCCCATGTATTTGGCCTGCAGGCGCATGCGATCGATGACGTCGAGCGGCGTTTTGCGCTGAGCCGTTTCATCGCGCCGCGTCATCTCGCGATCAGCATTCTGCTTGCCGATCTTGCTCATGGCGTCGGCAAAGCCAGCCCAGTTTTTATCCTGCTCCGGGGTAAGCCGCAGATCGGCCTTGATGCGAGCGGTGCGGGCATTGAACTGATCGTTCATCTGGTTTGCCGAGAGCTCCGCCCGGTCACCGCGATCGCGCGCCACGGCGGTGCCCGTCAAGGCCGAGCTTGCAAGCATGGCAGCGGTAATCAGGATCAGTGCTTTTTTCATCGTAGATTCCTTTGAGGATCATCAAAAATCTGATTGCGCAATTTCCCCGACGGGGGCGATAAGAGGCGTTTGAGCGATCATTGATACGAATTAAGAGATTACTTCTTGGCGGGTTGCTGGCCGAATGCTTCGTCGAGTTCATCCTTCTCGATGCGCGCGGCCGGCGTACCGGTTTGATCCAAATTCTGCTCTTCGGTGCCGTCACCCATCATGCCGGGATGGGAGTTGCCGGACTTCTTTTTCGCGTTGTCGTTCTGTGGTGCTACGGTGTTGGTCAATTGAAAATCTCCTTTGCAGGGAACGACCACCAATCCCGCACAACAGCTTTGGTTCCTTCGGCGGCCCTGCGTGCGGTCGGCATTTCAAGTCAGGCATTCCTCATGATCCCCTCCGAAGAAAAGCCCCTTCCCGCCATCGGCGCATATTGGATCGACGAGGCCGACTACCCGGCGCTGCTGAAGGTGTTCGACGATGGCAACACGCTGCCGCGGACGTGGAAGGAATGGCTCAAGATCGCCGAGGAGATGGAGAAGGGTCTCAAGGCCTATGGCCATCCTGTGCTGCGGGTGCGCCTCGACCCGGCCGCCTTCCCGGCATGGTGCGCGGCCCACGGCACGACGCCCGGGCGGCAGGGCCGCAAGATGTTCGTTGCCGAGGCGGTTTTCGAGCGATACGGCGACCAGAAATAGCGATTTTCCCGCTGAATCGGGCAAAGCCGTTAAAATTTGCGCCACCGCTATTGGGGAAAAATTCATTTCTCGGACGCATCTTTGGCGTCTCGGACCGGCCGATAGCCGTCCGGCCAGAACCGCGGAATTGACGGCCAGAAAGCCACCATGTCGATCACAAATATCGAAAATATTGTCCGTATCGCGCGGCAACAGATGTCGCAGCGCGACATCAACGAAAGCCTGCTCAAGGCCGTCGTCGAACTCGTGGGTGAAGTCAAACGGCTGGACGATGAGGTTCGCCGGGTTCGCCGCGACGCTCAAGTCGGACGCCGCTTCGGCTGACACGGACGAGGCGCTGAGCGCCCGCGCGCGGCTGCTATTTCCCGCACAATTTGGCGACGACGACCCTTGGCCCGCGCCCGGCGGCGGCGCTATGGTGGCAACGGGAAACAGCCAAAGCTTGAACAACAAGGCCGGGTTTGCAATGAACTATTCAACGGATTTTCCGTCGCTCAAGGACAAGGTGTCGCCGGAAGAATGGCAAGCGCGCGTCGACCTCGCCGCCTGTTACCGGCTGATCGACAAGTACGGCATGACCGACTTGATCTACAACCACATCACCTCGCGCATTCCCGGCACCAAGGATCATCTGCTGATCAATCTCTACGGGCTGCTGTATAAAGAAATCACAGCATCAAACCTGGTGAAGATGACGGTCGAAGGCGACATCCTGGCGACACCCGACACCGATTACGGCATCAACAAATCCGGCTACGTCATTCACGGCGCGATCCATAAAGCGCGGCCGGATGTTCAGTGCATCATCCACACGCATACGCGCGCCGGCATCGCGGTCTCGGCGATGAAATGCGGCCTGCTGCCGCTGTCGCAGACCTCGATCCGTTTCGTCGGCCACATCGGCTATCACGGCTACGAAGGGCCGGCGATCGACCTCGATGAGCGCGAACAGATCGTCAACGACATCGGTCCGCACGACGCGCTGATCATGAACAATCACGGCCTGCTCACCTGCGGCGCCACGGTGCCGCAAGCCTTCAACACGATGTACCAGCTCGAACTGTCGTGCCGCTCGCAGGTCGATGCCATGGCGGCCCGCACCGAGTTGGTCATGCCGGGCGAGAACGTACTGGCGCACACCGCGCATCTTTATCAGCCAGGCGCGCGGCGACCTTACGGCGTGCTGGAATGGCCGGCGATGCTGCGCCTGCTGGCGGCCGAGCAGAAGAACGACGATTTCCCGCCTTATTGGCACTGAGGCCTGATGCTTGGGCGTGCCTGCCGCAGGGCTGGTGCTCCGCCTTGCCGATAATATGTTATAATGTTACATAGTCTGCGGGGCGGCCCCTTTACGCAGTACATCGTCATGAAATCAATCGCCGGATTTATCCTCGCCGTCGCATTGGCATTGAGCCCCGCGGCCCGCGCTGCCGATGGCAAGCTTTCTGTCGTGGCGGCGGAAAATTTCTACGGCGACATCGCGCGCCAGATCGGCGGCGACCGCATCGATGTCGTCAGCATCATGAACAACCCGGATCAGGATCCGCATCTGTTCGAGACCACGCCCGGCATCGTGCGGCAGATCGCGGACGCCCAGATCGTCATCCTCAATGGCGCCGACTACGACCCTTGGATGGACAAGCTGATTGCCGCTGCGCCACGGCCCGGCCGCGTTGTCATCAGCGCGGCGCAAATTACCGGCGCCAAATCTGGCGGCAATCCGCATCTGTGGTACGCACCCGCTACGATGCCGGTGGTAGCGACCGCGATCGCCAAAGCCTTCGCCGCGGCCGACGCCGCACATGCCAGCGACTATGCGCTCCGTCTCACGGCGACTCTGGCTTCGCTTGAAAAGATCAGCCTGCGCGTCGCACAGCTCAAGAGCCGGCATGCCGGTGCAGCGATAACCGCGACCGAGCCGGTGTTCGGCCCGATGGCCGATGCGCTCGGTCTGACTGTGCGTAACCAACGACTCGCGCTGGCCGTCATGAATGATACGGAGCCGAGCGCGCGCGACGTCGCCGCCTTCGAGAACGACCTGAAAGACCGCAAGGTCAAGCTGATGCTCTACAACAAGCAGGTTTCCGCAAAATTGACCGAGCGGCTGCGCAGCATCGCCACCAAGGCCAAGGTGCCGGTGGTCGGCGTTACCGAGACGCAGCCGGCGGGCGTCGCGTTCCAAGACTGGATGCTCGGACAGCTCGACGCCGTCGACAAGGCGCTGACGGGCCCGAATTCATGACCGCCGTCGTTGCGCTCGACCACACCACTATCAAAATCGGCGGCCGCACGGTGCTGACCGATGCGAGCTTTGCCGTCGAGCCCGGCGAATTCATCGGCGTACTCGGCCCCAACGGCGCCGGCAAGACCACGCTGATGCGCTCGATCCTCGGCCTGCTGCCGCCGAGCGGCGGTTCGATCAAGGTGTTCGGCCGCACGCCGGAATGTGGCGACCGCAGCATCGGCTACCTGCCGCAACTGCGCACCGTGCTGCCCGATCTGCGCGTGCGCGGGCTGGATTTCATCGGTGCGTCGCTGCATGGCGAACGCTGGGGCGTGCCGCGGCTATCGCACCAGGACCGGCACATGATCGAGGACACGCTCGACGCCGTTGGCGCACACGAACTGGCGACCCGCCCGCTGTCGCAGATGTCCGGCGGCGAACGGCAGCGCCTGCTGCTCGCGCAGGCACTCATTGGTAACCCAAAATTACTGCTGCTCGACGAGCCGCTGATCAGCCTCGACGCGCGGCATCAGGAAGTCGCCATCAACGTCGTCAAAAAGGTGTGCCGCGACCGGGGCATCACCGTGCTGTTCAGCGCGCACGAACTCAACCAGTTGCTCGGCGCGATCGACCGCGTGCTTTATCTCGGCAACGGTCAAGCTGTGCTCGGCAGCGTCGACGAGGTCGTGACGGCGCCGGTACTGTCACGGCTCTATGGCGCAGAGATCGAAGTGGTGCGCGCCAGCGGCCATATTTTCGTCATGTCGCATGGCAGCGATGTCGAGCGCACCGATCATGGTCACGACCACGGGCACCAACACTGATGTTCCAGTATGAATTCATGACCAATGCTTTCGCCGCCGCCGGCATCGTCGCCGTGGTGTCGGGCATCGTCGGCTATTTTCTGGTGATGCGCGGGCAGACGTTTGCCGGTCACGCGCTGTCGCATATCGGTTTCGCCGGCGCCACCGGCGCCGGACTGATCGGGCTGGCGCCGCTGTGGGGCCTGCTTGGCTTTACGCTCGCGGCCGGCATTGTGATGGGCGCACTCAGTGACCGCATCAGCAACCGAGATGTAGCGATTGGTGTCGTTCTGGCGCTGGCGCTCGGCTTCGGCCTGCTGTTCCTGCACTACTACACCTCGTTCGCCACGCAGGCGACAGCACTACTATTCGGCAACGTGCTGGCGGTCGATCACGGCATGATCGCGACACTGGCCGCGCTCGGCGTCGTTACTTTAGTCGCGCTGGCCGTCATCATGCGCCCGCTGATCTTTGCGACCTTGCAGCCCGAACTCGCGGAAGCCAAAGGTGTGCCGATGCGGTTCATCTCGACCGCGTTCCTCGCCATCGTCGCGGTCGCGGTTTCGGCCTGCGCGCAGATCGTCGGCGTGCTGCTCGTCTTCACGCTGATGGTGGGACCGGCCGCCGCGGCGCAACGCGTCACCACCGGACTGTGGAGCGGGCTCATTGTTTCGGCGCTGCTGGCGCTGGCCGAAGCCTGGCTTGGCATCACGATGGCCTATTACACCGATTGGCCGGTGAGCTTCTGCATCGCGCTGCTCAGTGCGCTGGCCTATTTCGTCTGTCTCGCGCTGCCCGCAAAAACAAACGGCCCCGCCGAAGCGGGGCCGTCGCATCATCACGCGCATTGAAGAGAACTACATCTTCGCGCCTTTTTCGACGAAGTACTTCACCGCGCCGGCATTCCACGGCACCGGCGAGTTGGACTTGATCTGGTTGTCGACCGAGAAGCTCTCGGCGTCCTTGTGGACAGCAACGAGGTCGGCCTTCTTCTCCACCATCAGCTTGACGATGTCGTAGGCCTCCTGATCGGTCATCTTGTCGTTGGTGACGAGAATGTTCCACACCGCCGAAACTTTGTTGTCCGCGGTCTGGCCCGGATAGGTGCCAGCCTTGATCACGGCCGGTGCGTAGAGGTTGTTGTACTTGGCGTTCATCTTGGCGACGACTTCGGTGTGATCGATCATCTTGATTTTGACGCCTGGCGTTGCGGCCAGATCCGTCACGCCCGCGGTCGGCAGACCGCCGACCCAGAAGAAAGCGTCGATCTTGCGGTCTTTGATCGCGTTCACCGATTCCGCGACCGACAGCCGCTCGCGCTTCATGTCTTTGTCCTTGTCGAGGCCGGAGGCCTCGATGACACGGAACGCCATCACTTCGGTGGCGCTGCCCGGCGCGCCGGTAGAAACGCGCTTGCCCTTGAGGTCGGCCATCGTATTGACGCCGGTACCCTCGATGCTCACGACGTGCATGATGTTTGGATAGAGCACCATCAGCGTGCGCAGATTGACCGGATTGCCCTTGAACTTGTCCTCGCCCTTGAGCGCGTCGACCGCGGCGTCGGCCATCGAGAAGCCGATTTCGCTCTGGCCCGAGCCGATCAGCTTGAGATTGTCGACCGAACCGCCGGTCACCTGCGCGGTAGCCTGGGTGTTCTTCAGGTTCTTCGACAGCAAATTGGCGAGCGCGCCGCCGATCGGATAGTAGACGCCGCCGGTACCGCCGGTGCCGATCGCGATCGTCTTCTGCTGGGCGACGGCGCCGCTGACGCCCAACGTGGCGACCGCCGCCAACGCGATGATGAATCCTCGTTTCATGGTCTTGCTCCTCCCTCAGGTGTGCGTGTTTTTCGTTTCTTGTCGCGACGTCACTTTAACAGATTTCTACGGGACCGCGGCAGCGGGCTGCCGCCGTGTCATCCATTGCCAGCCGATCAGCGCCGCGCCGAGCGCGAGACCGAAGGGCGCCGGGTGCGGAATGTCGAGACCTGTGATGGTTTCCAACATCGCCTCGAGCAGACTCGGGAACACCAGCAGCAGACCGGTCAGCAGGAACAGGCCACGTTCGACCAACGTGGTCTTGTGCAGCGCCCAGTTCTGCGCGGCGGCGGCAAGCGCGCCGAGCCCCGCGCCGGTGACCGCGGTGATCCAAATGATGTCGTAGAAAGAACCGCCCTTCGGAATTTTCATCAGCAGGCCGATGCCGAGCGGATCGAGCACGAACACGAACGGCACCAAAAACGCAGGAAGCGTGTATTTCCATGCCTGCATGGTCGTGATGTAAGGGTCGCCGCCGGTGATCGCGGCCGCGGCGAACGGCGACAGAGCGGTCGGTGGCGACACTTCCGACAGCACCGCGTAGTAAAAGATGAACATGTGCGCGGCGTAGTCCGGCACGCCCAGCTTGGTCAGCGCGGGTGCGGCGATCACCGCGCAGATGATGTAGGACGCCGTCACCGGTACGGCGAGGCCGATGATCCAGACCACCAGCGCGGTGTAGATCGCCGTCAGCAGCAGGCTGCCGCCGGCAAAATCGATCACGATCGACGAGAACTTCAGGCCGAGACCCGTCAGCGTCACGACACCGACGATGATGCCGGCCGCGGCGCATGTAGTCGCGGCGCTGAGCACGCCGACCGAACCGTCGGCCATCGCGGCAGTCAGTTTCTTGGCCGATGGGATCAGCTTCTGGCCGGTTTCGGTCAATCCATAGATCGACAGCACCGCGATCAAGATCAGGATCAGCGTCGGGAAATGCGCCGAGAACAATTGCGCGGCAGGCGTGGCGCTTGCACCGGGAATCGCCATCAGGACGGCGCCACCGACGGCGACGACCAGCATGCCGATCAGCAGCTTGCGCGGCCCCAGCGCTGTATCAGGCGCCAGCGCGCTCATACCGAAGGCCAGCACCGTCGAATAGAACACCGCGAGCATCGGCGAATAGCCGACGATCATGAAGATGATGACGCCGACCAGCGACACAAAATGGAAGCCGTAGCGGCGGCACATTTCGCCGATGGTCATCTCCTGCTTGAAGACGACCTCGTTGGCGCCGAACCGCATGGCATCGAGTTCGACCATGAACAGCAGCGCGAGGTAATAGAGACAGGTCGGGATGGTCGCCATCCAGATGACGTCGAGATAGCTTATCTTGAGGAACTCGGCGATCAGGAACGCCGCGGCACCCAGCACCGGCGGCGAGATGATGGCACCGAGACCGCCCGCAGCGAGCAGCCCGCCTGCGGCGTTCTTCTCGAAGCCGGCTTTCTTGAGCATCGGCCAGGCCACCGTGCCGATCATCACCGTAGTAGCGACGCCGGAGCCCGACGGTCCGCCGAGCAGAAATGACGAAGCAACCACGGCGCGGCCGGCGCTCGACGGCTTGCCGCCCATGACGGCCAACGAGAAATCAATGAAGAACTTGCCGGCGCCGGAGTGCTGCAGAATCGCGCCGTAGATCGTGAACATGATGATCAGCGTCGCCGAGACGTCGACCGCGACGCCGAAGATGCCCTCGAGCGTGATGAACAGATGGCCGACCAGGCGCGCGACGTCGAAACCGCGATGCGTCCACGGCGGCGGCAGATGCGGGCCGAGCATGGCATAGGCGATAAACAGAATGGCCACGATCGGCATGATCGGACCGGTGGTGCGGCGCGCCGCTTCCAGCACCAGCAGGATGAAGATGCCGCCGAGGATGACGTCCCAGCGCTCCGGCACCGCCGCGCGGTCGGTGAAATCGTCGCCGCCGTAGAGCGCGTAACAGATGATGGCGATACCGGCGACCGCCGGGATCACATCGAACCACTGGATCTTGTTGCGGAAGCGCGAAGCCAACGGAAACAGCAGGAAGCTCAGCAGCAGCACAAAGGCGACGTGGATGTAGCGAAGTTCCTGCGTCGGCACGATGTCGTAGGCGGCGTAGAGGTGGAACAGCGTCATGACGACGGCGAGGCCGGTCACGATCATGCCGGCTGTCCCGGTCAGCCGGTTGCCCGCGCCCTCTTCCTGCTGGACGTATTCCTCCGCCTTGCGCAGGGCTTCCGCCGAAACAGCCTGATCGGCTCCCAGTTCCTCAGCCATCGTTTCCCCCGCGGCACCGTCATTGCGGCGCTGCACTCGTTGTTGCCGGCCGGATTGTTCCGGTCCGAAGCCAGCGCCGCCGCCCCCAGCGGCCTGTCCCGGCGGCAAGGTAACACGTTTGACCCGCTCAACAATATACAGAGCCGTGCTGGATGACCTTTGCCCCCGGCCCATGTTAGTCAGGCAGCCATGACCGACAGTGCCAAGCGCGCGATCTGCATTGGCGAGGCGATCGTGGAACTAGCCCGCGGCGCCGACGGCCGCTTTGCGCTGGCGAGTTCCGGCGACACGTTCAACACGTCGATCTATCTGGCGCGGGCCGGCGTTGCCACGGCCTTTGCCACCGCGCTCGGCGACGATGCATATTCAGATGCCATCGTGTCGCTGACAAAAGCCGAAGGCATCGCCACCGACCTGATCCTGCGTGCGCCCGGCCGCCTGCCCGGTCTGGCGCTGGCTGACGCCGACAAAAAGGGCGAGCGCCGCACGCACTACTGGCGCGACGCCGCACCCGCCAATCAACTGTTCGAACTGCCGCAATGGAGCCGGATCGCCGAAAGCATGACGTCGGCGCGGCTGATTTATTTTTCCGGCATCACGCTGTCGCTCTATTCCAATGTCGGTCTCGGCCGCTTTCTCGCCGCGGTCGAACTGGCGCGCAGCAACGGCGCCACCATCGCCTTTGACGGAAATTTCCGCCCGCAGGGCTGGAACGGCGACCTGACCCGCACGCGCACGGTGTTCGCCGAAGCGCTCAAGCGCGTCGACATCGCGTTGCCCGCTTACGACGACGAAGCCGTGCTGTGGGGCGACCCTTCGCCCGAGTCGACAGTCGAGCGGCTGCAGGCTTTCGGCGTCAACGAGATCGTCGTCAAGAACGGCCCGAGCAGCGCGCTAGTCGCGGTTGCGAAGGAGCGCGAGATGGTACCGGTGCCGGAGACCATCGTGCCGGTCGACCCAAGCGCCGCGGGCGACGGCTTCAATGCCGGCTATCTCGCAGCAAGGCTGTCCGGACGCAGCGCAATCGAATCCGCCACGGCCGCGCACAAACTTGCAAGCCAGGTGATCCGCCATCGCGGCGCCATCGTGCCACGCAGCGACGCGGCAGTGCATTAGCGCATGATCCCGAAAAGTGGGCACCGGTTTTCGGATCAGATCATGCGCAAGGATAAAGCATGAAGCGACGTACATTCATCAAGGGACTGAGCGCTACGGCCCTGTGGCCGCTGGCAGCCCGCGCGCAGACCGCTGACTATCCAACGCGGCCGATCACGCTGATCGTTCCCTACGCTGCCGGCGGCGGCAATGACGCCATGGCGCGCGGCGTCGCCGTGCAGATGAGCAAGATCCTCGGCCAGCAGATCGTGATTGAAAACCGCGGTGGCGCTGGCGGCTCGATCGCGACCCGGCAGATAGCCAAGGCTACGCCTGATGGTTACACGCTGGGTATCGGCGGCACCGGAACGCTTGGTGTCGCGCCGACGCTTTATCCGGATGCCGGCTACGATCCGCGCAAGGATTTCTCACCGATCGGCCTGATCGCCAACAGCCCGCTGGTCATCCTGGTGCACCCCTCGGTGCCGGCGAACAATGTCGGTGAACTGATCGCCCTCGCCAAGGCGCAGCCCGGCAAACTGAATTATGCGTCGGCGGGAAACGGCAGCGGCATTCACCTCAGCACCGTGCTGTTTGCCGTCACCGCCGGAATCGAGCTGACGCATATTCCCTACAAAGGCACCGGGCAGGCGCTGACCGACGTCATCGGCGGCCATGTGAAGCTGTATTTCTCCTCGCCGCCACCGGCCATCGGCCTGGTGAAATCGGGTCAGTTGCGCGCGCTTGCCGTTACCGGCGCCAAACGTTCGCCGGTCTTTCCCGATCTGCCGACGGTCGCGGAATCCGGTCTGCCCGGCTTCGAAGCGGTCCTGCACTACGGCATCATCGGCCCGGCCGGCATGCCGCGGCCCATCGTCGACAAACTGAATGCGGCGCTGCGCGAGGCGCTGGCGAGCCCCGAGGTCAGCAATCGCCTCGCGCTGGAGGCCGCCGAGCCCCAACCGACAACGCCTGAAGAATACGCCGCCGATATCGACCGCGAAGACACGCTGTGGTCGGCAATCGTCAAAAAATCCGGAGCCAAAGCGGAATGAAAAAGTTCACCTACGCGATCGCCGCTGTCTTCATTCTAGCTGGCGCTCATGCCGCGCTGGCGGAGCCAATGAAATGCAGCGGCGAGCAAAAGACCTGCACGACTGTTTGCGCGCGATTGCCCGCGGGCCAGATTCAGCTTTGCATGGAAAACTGCCGCGTCAGCCAGGCCAACTGCATGCGCAGCGGCTGCTGGGCGAGCGGCGCTAACCGCTATTGCGGCTTGATGAAGCAATAGCCGAAAACGAAAACGGCAGCGCCGCCTCAACGACGCTGCCGTTCAAACTTCAAATCCGGACTTAGCTGACAACCTTCAGTTCAGGCGCGTTCTGCGGCGCCATGAACGATTGTCCCTGGAACGTCTGCTGCGGCTGGAAGGACTGCTGCGGCTGGAACGTTTGCGCCGGGGTCAAATCCATCGGGGCAGCTTCGACCTTCGGCTCGATCGACGTCGGCGCCGCGACCGGCTTGTCGAGACGGCGTGCCACACCTTCGAACAGCGCGTTCTGCTCGATGGTCAGCGACTTGTTGAAGATCTCGCCGTCGACGACCGCGGTCGACTGCAGCTTGACGTTGATGCCGTTGATGGTGCCCTTGAATTCGCCCTGCACGACCAGATCCGGAGCCACGATCTTGCCCTCGACCTTGGCGCCTTCGCAGACGACGAGTTGCGCAGCGTGAATGTCGCCGACGACGCGGCCGAACACGTGCAGCGCACCGGTGCAGACGATGTTACCGGTGATCAGCACGCCGTGACCGAGGGTCGACACGATTTCCGGCTTGCCCGACGGCGCCGGCTCATTGAAACGGACTTCTTCCTTCACGCCCACGCTTTTCATGTCTCGCTCGCCTTTTCCCTGAGAAAAAATGCTCACCTGATCTCTCCTTAACTAAGGCTCCCCCGGACCGGGAGCGCCATCGGGCCAAGACCCGTACAGTGCATCAAGAATTCGTTGCCGAGACAATATCGATTAATGGGCGAAGGACTATCGGAAGTTAGAAATATCGATAACGCCGGACGCCCCCTGTCATCGGCCCGTCACGAAGGGCGCCGGCGTTAACCAGTCGCACAGCCGCGCCGCCGATTAATCTTGAATCGTCTCGCCTGCGAGGATGTAAGGTAGCGCCATGAATGACGCGGCAGTCAAAGCGGCCGTCGGCCGGTTCCTGAAGAACGTTAACTTCACGACGCAGCGCGAGCTCGAGAAGGTCGTGCGCAACGCGATCGCCAACGGCAAACTCAATGCCGGCGAGACGCTGCAGGTGTCGGTGACGCTGGCAGCCGAAAAAATCGACCTCAACGTCACCATCTTCAGCAAAATCGAAGTCCAGTAGCCTTACGGCCGGCCCGCCAGCATCGCGATTGCCGCCGCGATGAACGGCAGCGGCAGCGACACCGCCGCACGTAGCCAGACGATATGGGCCGGCATCAGCGGCACTTCCCACACCACCAGCCGGTGAATGGCGTAAAGCGCCCAGGCGGTGGAATAGGCAATCACCTGAGGCGCGCCAGCTCCGCTCTTGAGCGCCGCGGCACCGATCGAGAACCCGACCACCGGCCCGCCCGGTGTCAGAGCGCCGCCCAGCATGGCGAGAAACACACCCATAAACCCGGATTCCGGTCCGAGCCACGGCCCGATCAGTTCGCGCGGCAGCACCTCGGCGATGAAACCCGAGCCGACCACGCCGATGCCGATCCTTGGCAGGAGCCGGATGAACTCGATGGCGCCTTCGCGCAGGCCGTCATTGAGCAGGATGCGGCCGCGCATGGCGGCAAAAAACGCCAAAGCGGCGACCACGGCCCACAGCAGGATGTTGATCGCGATGATCATGGCGGACCTGCCCCGCGCATCAGACCGGCCCGCACCACCATGCGCGCCAGCAGGCCGGCGATGATCGGCAGCGGCAACGCTTCGGCAATACGCCACAGCACGAATTCGGAACCGAAGAACGGCAGTTCCCAAACGAGCGCGCGGGTGTAGCCGATCAGCGTCCAGCTCACGATAAAGGCGACCACCGCACCGGCATCGGCCCCCATCACCAGGAACGCACCCGCCACCGGATAGATCGTGATCGGCCCGCCCGGCAGGAAGAAGCCAAAGAAAGCCGCGATCAGCAGCCCAGCAAAGCCGGATTCATGGCCGACCCAGCGCGCCACCAGTTCGCGTGGCAGCAGCAGCGTGACGAAGGTCCCGATCAGGCAGCCGGCCAGAACTTTCGGCAGCATCTCGGCAAACAGCGTCAGATCGCTGCCGAGAATTTCGAGGAAATGATCCCGGCCGTCGCGCCAGTAGACCGTGGCGGCGGCGCCAAGTGCGGCCGCGGCAATCGCGGCGGTCGACCAGTCGAAGGCGCGCCGGCGGCGGCGTTGCGGGGCGGGTTGGGTCAAGGAAGTCCGGCATGCTGAAACGGATTAGTCCGCTGTCATGCCGTACGGCGGCCGGTAAAGAAAGAGGCCACCGGCCCCCATGACAGGGGCCGATGGCCAGCGGGGCAGAATCCTCGGCGGTTAGCCGGTTATTCCGCGGGGACCGCTTTTGCAGGCATCTCGCTGGCGGCCATCGCCGGCTGTTTCGACAATGCGAACAGGAAACCGGCGACGATCAGGTAGGCAAGCGTGACCGCAGGCGTCACACCGAGACCGTTGCCGACGCCGATCGCCTCGCCGTGCATAAAGCCGAAGTAGGTCAGTACCGCACCGGCAAGCGCGAAGGCCGAGGCGTTGATGAACTTGCGGTCGATCACAAAGACACCGATCGCACCGAGCACCAGCCCGACGAGGATCGAGCCGCCACCCATGACTTCCAGGCCGTGGAACAACACGCCGTTCTGCGCCATCTTGGCGACGAACTCAGGCGCGTGCGTCTGGCCAAAGCCCATGCCAGCGGCACCGAGCGCGCCGCTGATCAGCACCGTGGCCCAAGCCGCCGCATGCGGCGTCAGCGCCAAAGCGATGGCAGGTGCGTGCTCCCTGGGTGTCGTCTGGAACGCCTGGGCGCAGATCAGCATGCCGATGTAGAGCAGGATCGGCGAGATCGCGACCACCGGGATCACGGCGAGCATCAACGAGATGACGCCGAACCACGACAGCACAATCACCATCAGGCCGGTCGCCGCCGAGTAGCCGATGCGGCCGCCCATCGCTTTCCAGCCGGGATGGCCGATGTAGACCGCGTTGATAAATGGGTTACCCATCAAGCAACCAATCAAGCTGACGACGCCGTCGGCGGTCAGCACGCGGGTGGTCGGATAGTGATCGCCGGCTGCTTCCGCCGACTCCACGTTGTCCATGGCTTCGACCAGATCGTAAATGCCGTACGGGATGGCGGTGATCAGGATGACACCGAGGAACTGGAAGCCGGAGAACACGTGCCCGAACGCCGGCAACGGGATCGAGAAGCCGAAGCTCGAGAACGCCGACTTGACGCCGGCAACCGACACGCCGCCGAGGCTCATGCCGAACAAGGTCGAGCCCCACGCGATCAGCATACCGACCGCGATGGCGACGAGGCCCGCCGGAATGCCCTTCGGATAACGCACGCCGCCGAACCAGCTCGCCATGATGATGGCAAAGCAGGTCAGGCCGATGACCGGCGTCATGAACATTTCCAGCGCCGGGCGCATCGAGATGAAGGTGACGGACACGCCCGCAAGCGTGCCGAGCAGCGCCGCGCGCGGCGTGATCACGCGGATGTACGGCGCGATAAAGCCGCCGATCATCAGGATGAAGCTCTGGAAGAACACCCAGACGAGGCCCGCTTCCCAGCCCTTGATCGGGTCGCCGGTCGTGAGCGCAATCGGCAGCATGATAACGAAAGTCACGATGAACATATGCGGCACGCTGACGCCCGAGGGCATGGCGCAGACATCGCTGCGGCCGGTCTTCTTCGCCAACTGATAAGCAAGATAGGCGTAGTAGAAAGTGCTCAGGCACATCATCAGGCCGAGCGCCGGCAGGATGCGGCCGAACACGATCGAGTCAGGCATCTTGATGACGAAACGCAGCAGGCCGGTCAGCACCAGCATGTTGACGAGAATGTTGGTGCCGAAGCCGAAGAAAGCGTTCCAGTCGCCCGGCGTCCATAGAGTCGGTTTGAAAGTGCTCGATGTCGTACTCATAGCGCGCCCCCTTGTGCGTATTTGCGTGTTACCCCGACGTTGGTTGTCGCAAGAGCCGCGATCACATCTTCCGATGCCGCGACCCAGCCGAAAATGCCGCCCTGGGCCTTGATCATCTTCAGGCCCATCTCGTGGAATTCTGGGAAATACGAGGCGCAGCAATCGGACACCACGACACAGCGGTAGCCGCGATCGTTCGCCTCTCGTACCGTCGTATTGACGCAAACTTCCGTCGTGACGCCGCAGACCAGCAGGTTTTCGATGTGGCAGTTCTTCAGGATGAGCTGCAGGTCGGTCTGGTAGAAGGCGCCCTTGCCCGGCTTGTCGATCACCGCCTCGCCCGCGATCGGATACAGCTCGGGAATGATGTCGTGACCCGGTTCGCCGCGAATGAGAATGCGGCCCATCGGCCCGGGCGCGCCGATACGCATGGATGGCTCGCCGCGTTCAATCTTGGTCGGCGGCGCGTCGGTGAGATCCGGCCGATGCCCTTCGCGGGTGTGGATGACCAGCATGCCGGCTTGCCGCGCGGCGTGGAGCAAACTCTTGAGCGGCGGCACCGCGGCCTTGAGCAGGCTCACATCATTGCCGAGTGTCTCGCCAAAACCACCTGGCTCCAGAAAGTCGCGCTGCATATCGATGATGAGAAGCGCGGTGCGCGCGAACTCGACCGACAGCGGCTGTGGCTCTGCCTTGAAGACGACTCTCATGGGTGCCCCTCCGGCAGCCCGCAGGATCGTTGCGGCCTAGCGATCGCTTCACCTGCAACGCGGGTCTGCACGTCATGAAAGAGCAAGGGCCATGCCAATGCACACAATCCGGGAAATTTGCTCAAAGCGTGGGCGATTTTGTCGATTTCGTTAGAAAACCATCGGCTTATACGCAATTTCAGACAGCACTCGGATTAGGCAATCCGGCCGTCAAACTTCGACGATGCTGAAAATGTGGCTGTTACGCAAAAAACAATCTCAAAAGCGGCGCGGCTAGCGCGCCGCCCTTGCCGCGGCCGCCGCCGTACGGCGTTCACGCCAGCGATCAAGCCAAACCTTCTTCTTTTCGGCGAGATTGGCGATGCCCATCAGCGCCGCCGGCGTGACGATGAGCGTGAGGATGGTCGCAAAGCCGAGACCGAACACGATCGCGGTCGACAGGCTGATCCACCATTGCGTCGCCGGCGCGCCGTGCGTGATCTCGCGGCCGATGAAATCGAGGTTGATGCCGAAGGCGATCGGCAGCACGCCGAGAATGGCGGTGATGGCCGTGAGCACCACCGGGCGTGCACGCTCGCGGCACGTCTCGATGATGGCGTCGTAGGCGCTCTGCCCTTCCCGTCGTAGCCGGTCATAGGTGTCGATCAGCACGATGTTGTTGTTCACGATGACGCCGGCATTGGCGATGATGCCGATACCGGTCATCACCACACCGAACGGCTGGCCCATGATCATGAGGCCGAGCAGCACGCCGATGGTCGACAGCACCACCGCCGACAGCACCAAGATGACCGAGACGAAGCGGTTGAACTGCGCCAGCAGGATCGCGAAAATCATGAAGATCGCGGTGCCGAAGGCCTTGCCGAGGAAGGCACCGGCCTTGGCGCGTTCTTCGTCTTCGCCCTTGAGCTTGAACGTGATGCCGTCGCCAAGTCCGGCCTCGGCCAGCTTCTGCGTGATGTCCTGCTGCACCACCGCGCTCTGCACGCCTTCGGCGATATTGGCCGAGACCGTCATGACGCGCGCGGCGTTGACGCGGTTGATGTAGCCGACGCGGGCCGCGGCCACGCGCTCGACGAAATTGCCGATCGGCACATGGCCGGCGTTGGTCTGCACACGCAGTTCGTCGATCTGACCGAGGCTGCGGCGATCGTCCGGGAAGCGTACGATGATATCGACCGCCTTGTCGTTGTCGGCCGGGCGATATTCCGTGACCTTGACGCCGTTGGTCACGAGTTGCACGGCGTTGCCGACCGAGCCGAGCCCGGCGCCGTATTTGGCGGCTTCCGACTTGTCGACCTGGATCTTCCAGTCGATGCCGGGCAGCGGCAGGCCGTCGTCGAGATCGCGGATCGCCGGAATTTGCGACAGGATGCCTGCGACTTTCTTCGCCGCCTCCGGAAGCTTGTCCGGATCGATCGCCGCGAGTTGCACCTGAATGGGCTTGCCGGTCGGCGGACCGGCGCGCGGCGCGGTCACTTCGATCAGGATACCCGCGATATCGTGGGTCTCGTCGCGGATCTTGTCCATGATGACGTGCGCGGCGGGACGGGTTTGCCAGTCGGCGAACTCGAACTGGATGACGCCGACGGTATCCTCGGTGATTTCGCTGGAGCCGCGCGGCTGTTCGCCGACGCGGGTGTAGACGGTCTTGATGCCATCGGTCGCCAGCACGTATTTCTCGACCTGGCGGATCGCCTTGTCCTTTTCGTCGAGCGAGAGATTGCCGCGGGCGTGAACGATGACCTGGCCGAAATCGGGCTCTACGCTGGGGAAGAACTCGACGCCCTTGCCGAATTTACTGTAGGCGCCGATCACCACGACCAGCAGACCCAGCGCAAGGCCGAGCACCAAACCCGGCCGATGCAGCGCGAACTTGACGGTGCGCATATACGGCCCGCGCTCGCTGGCGCGTTCGTCATGGACGACGGCCGATGCACGGCCGAGCAGCGCGCCGAGCGTCGGCGTGAAGAACAAGGCCACCGCGAGCGACGCCGACAGCGTCGCGATCAGCGTGATCGGCATGTATTTCATGAACTGTCCGACCACACCGGGCCAGAATAGCAGCGGCGAGAAGGCCGCGATGCGCGTTGCGGTCGCCGCGATCACCGGCCCGGCCATGCGGCTCGCCGCCGAGGCATAAGCTTCCTTCGGCGACATGCCTTCCGACATGCGGCGTTCGGCGAATTCCGAAACGATGATGGCGTCGTCGACCAGCATGCCGACGGCCAGGATCAGCGAGAACAGCACGACGATGTTGACTGTCAAACCTGCGAGCTGCAGGCCGAGCACGCCGGCGAGGAACGAGGCCGGAATGGCGATGCCGATGAACAGCGAGGCGCGGAAGCCGAGTGCAAAGAGAATGATGACGGCCACCAGCAGCACGCCGGTCGCGACCGAGTTCTGCAGATCGGCCAGCATCTGACGGATGAGTTTCGATTTGTCCTGGGTGAAGCCGACTTTGACGCCTTCCGGCCAGTTCTTCTCCATCTTGGCGACTTGCTTCTTCACGCCGTCGACGGTTTCGATGAGGTTGGCGCCGGTGCGCTTGGACACTTCGATGGTCATCGCGGCGCGCCCGTTGACGCGCGTCACCGAAGTCGCATCTTTGTAAGTCGGGCGCACCGTGGCGATGTCGCCCAAGGTCACGGTCGCGCCGGCGGTCGATGCCACCGGAATTTTCAGCATGTCCTGCGGCTGTTCAATCAGACCCGGTACCTTGACGGCAAAACGTCCGCTGGCGCCCTCGAGCGCACCCGCCGCGATCAGGCTGTTCGATGACTGCGCCACCGAAATCAACTGATCGATCGATATGCCGTAGCTCTTCATCAGCATCGGCTCGGCGGTGATCTCGACCGCCTCGTCGCGGGCGCCACGCAATTCGGCTTTCAGCACGCCGGGTTGCTGTTCGATCTGGTTCTTGGCGTCGCGCGCGATGTGGAGCAGCGACCGTTCCGGCACGTCGCCTGCCAGCGTCACCACCAGCACCGGATAGAGCGAGAGATTGACCTCCTGCACCGAAGGCTCGTCGGCATCCTTCGGCAGATCGTGCTTGGCCTGATCGACCTTGGCACGGACGTCGGCGAGCGCGGCGTCGGAGTTAAAGCCGGCTTCGAACTCGAGCAGCACATAGCCGCCGCCTTCGTAGCCGGTCGCGCGCATTTCCTTGACGTTGCTGACCGACTTCAACTGCGTTTCGACCGGGCGCAACAACAGCCGCTCGGCATCCTAGGGGCTGATGCCGCGCTGGGTCAGCTGCACGTAGATGATCGGCACCTTGACGTCAGGCTCAGCCTCTTTCGGGATCGTCTGATAGGCGACGAGGCCCGCAAGCAGCAGGAATGCCAGCGTCGCCAGCGTCAGGCGCGCATGCGAGATCGCGTAATTAATAAAACCAGTCATCGGTGTCTACTTTTCAGCCCGGTCGGCAACGGCATCGACGGCGGCGACTTTCTGGCCCTCGCGCACAAAATCCTGGCCGCGCACGATGATGCGCGCGCCGTCTTCGATGCCCGACAGCCACATGGTGCCCTGCTGATCCTCGACCACCTGCACCGGCACGAAAGCAACAATGTCGTCCTTGCCGACGACGCGAACGCCGATATCGCCCGCGGACGAAATGGTCAGCGCCGAACGCGGCACCGCCGTCGCCGGAATGGCGTTGAGCGCAACCACTACTTCCGCCGAAATGCCGTCCGGAATGACACCATCGACATTGGCCAATTCAACCTCGACACGGTATGTGCGCGTCGTCGCGCTGGCCGACTTCGACACGTAACGCAGACGGCCCTGCACCGTCTGACCGGTGATCAGCTTGACGTCGGCCCTTTCGCCGACCTTGATGCCGGCGAGCTTGCGTTCGGAGACCTCGACCACCGCCAGCATCGGATCGAGGGCCACCAAGGTGGCCACTTCCTTGCCCTGGAACGAGAAGGCAGCACCGCCGACTTCGACGGGCACATCGGTAATCACGCCAGCCCACGGCGCGCGGACAAAACCGCGGTCGAGTTCGGCGCGCGCGGTGCCGAGGGCAGCTTCGGCGGTCTTGTATTGCGATTCCAGATTGACCAGATCGAGCTTCGGCAGCGCGCCGCTGTTGATCAGTGATCGCTTCGCGTCCAGTTCGGCGCGGCGTTGCTCGACCAGCGCTTGAGCCTGCGCCACCTGCGCCTGCCGAGCGTCATCCGACAAGACGGCGATGATTTCATCCGCGGCGACATGTTGACCACGCTTGACGCGTACTTCGGTGAGTACGCCGCCGGTGCGCGCCGCCACCGTCACCTTGCGGTCGGCTTCGGTGCGGCCCGACAAAGTGAGCGTGGGATTATGCGGCTGAAGTTTCGCCGGCGTCACGGCGACGCGGAACAAAGGCTGTGCCTTGGACTCGCTGGCGCGCACTGCGGCTTCGCCTTGAGCACTGTCGCGCGGCATCAGATGGCCGGAAGCGATCCACAACGTCGCCGCAGCGACGACGCCGACGGCGGTGAGACGGGCGACTTTCATGACGCGGCCTTTTCGGATGTGCCGGCGCAATTGCCAGTCTTGTTATCTTGCTTGGCGAGCAGGCAATGAATCATCTGCAGGATGAGCGGCAGCGCACTCTCGGCGTTAAATTGAGGATCGACCGAGCGACGCCATGACATGCCGTCGCCGAGCACCATCAGCACAGCGGCCGCGGCATCGAAATCGACGTCGCTGCGGATTTCGCCGCGCTTGGCGCCATTGCGCAACATCGCGGCGATGCGCTCTTTGATGTCGCCTTCGATGGTTTGATAAAGCTTGGCGATCTCGGGATGACGGCGGCTCTCGGCCATGATCTCGGCGCAGAGACCGACCTCGGCATCGGTGCGATCGACAAGATGATGACGCGCCAGGCCGGCAAGGCCCTCGAAGAAATTCGGCGCCTCGTCGACCATGGCAAAGCTCGCCACCGCCTCGGCGCGGTTGCGTTCGCAGATGCCCGCGATCAGGGCCTCCTTCGACGGGAAGTAGCGGTACAGGTTGCCCGGGCTCATCGAGGCTTCGCCGCAAATGTCCTGCATCGACGCGCGATGGAAGCCGGAACGGGCAAAACAGCGCTCGGCGGCGTCGAGAATTTCAGTGCGCCGGTCGGATTGCCGCTGCGCGGCAGAAGACGGCGCAGGCTCTGTCACGGTGTCGCTCATGTCGCCCCTATATCGCAATGCAACCAAATGAGAATGAACGTTCACTCTCATAGACGATAGGGTCTGTCAAGCAGCGCAATCTGTCCGTTTGCCCTTGTTGACCGACGCAAACACGGCCAATAGGTTGGCAAACATGGGGTATTTGATCGTTTTTCTCGGTGGCGGGTTCGGCGCGGCATTGCGCCACGGCATGAACATTGGCGTTGCCCGACTGTTGGGAACCGCCTTCCCCTACGGCACGCTGATCATCAACGTCACCGGTTCACTCGTGATGGGACTGATCGCCGGCTATTTCGCCTTGAAGGGCGACGCCTCGCAGCATTGGCGGCTGTTTCTCACCACCGGCATCCTCGGCGGCTACACGACGTTCTCGGCCTTCTCGCTCGACGCGGCGCTGCTGTACGAGCGCGGCGAAGTCGGCCTGTCGGCGCTGTATGTGGTGGCGTCGGTGGCGGTGTCGATCGCAGGCTTGTTTGCCGGCCTGGCCATCGTGCGGAGCTTTGCTTAGCACTCACACTTTTTTATGTTGCGCGTGATCCGATCCGAAAATCGCTTCCCACTTTTCGGGATCACGCGCTCACTCCATCGGCCGCATGCCGAGATTGCTCAGCAGCGCCATGTCGCGATCGCGGCCGGGGTTTGGCGTCGTCAGAAGCTTCGGGCCATAGAAGATCGAATTGGCGCCGGCGAGGAAGCACAACGCCTGCGTCTCCTCGCTCATTTCCTCGCGACCGGCCGACAGCCGCACCACGGACGCCGGCATGGTGATGCGCGCCACCGCGATGGTGCGCACGAAATCCAGCGCGTCGAGTTTTCCCGAAACGGCCAAAGGCGTGCCCTCGACCTGCACCAGCATATTGATCGGTACGCTTTCCGGATGTTGCGGCAGGCTTGCCAGCGTGGCGATCATGCCGATGCGATCCTCCAGCCCCTCGCCCATGCCGACAATGCCGCCGCAGCAGACATTGATGCCCGCCGAACGAACGTGATCGAGCGTGTCGAGACGATCCTGATAGGTGCGCGTGGTGATGATTTCGCTGTAGTACTCCGGCGAGGTATCGAGATTGTGGTTGTAGTAATCGAGGCCCGCCTGCTTCAGCCGCTGCGCCTGCGCCGCTTCGAGCATGCCGAGCGTGACGCAGGTCTCCAGACCCATCGCCTTGACGCCTTCGACCATGGCGCAGACGCTGTCGAGGTCGCGGTCCTTCGGCGAACGCCAGGCCGCACCCATGCAGAAGCGTGACGCGCCGCCGGCTTTTGCGGCGGCAGCTTCGGCGAGTACGGCTTCGACCGCCATCAGCTTTTCGGCTTTGACGCCGGTATTATATTGCGCCGCTTGCGGGCAATAGGCGCAGTCCTCCGGACAGCCGCCGGTCTTGATCGAGAGCAGGGTCGAAATCTGGACTTCGGTCGGGTCAAAGTTTTGACGGTGCACCTGCGCGGCCTGGAACATCAGCTCCGGGAACGGCAGCGCGAACAGCGCCCTCACCTCGTCCCGGCTCCAGTCGTGACGCAGCAGGCTCATGCCGGGATGCGGGATATTATCTTTTTCACTATCAGGAAGAGCAAGTGACATTCCGTAACCTTTCGCGCGCCGGCTGGGCTTTGGCCTCATTTATATCAATATCCGGGCCATTATCAGCAAGGAATCGGCCACGTTGAGCGGCTTTTCGCGCTGTGATAGGCTGAAATCTCGCTGAAAACCGGGTGTAGTGATGACCGTTATGAGAGCACTTATTACGGGCGCCGTGCTGGCAGCCTGTTTCACCGGCCCCGTTTACGCCCAAGGCAAGGGCGCCAAGGGTCCGGACGCCACCCCGATGCAGCTGGACGAGCAGGCAAAGCAGCGCGACCGCGACAACATCGACCGGCAGTATCGTTCGACCCTGCAAAAAACGGGCGGCGCGACCACTGCGGCGCGTCCCGAAGACCCGTGGGCGAACATGCGGGGCTCCGAAGACGTCAAGCCGAAGCGCTAGCGCGCGATGTCGCTTGCCAATCCGCTGCTTCACAGAATGATCGCGGTGCTGATCGGCGCCGCGGTTTTGTTTGGCTTGCAGCAAGGGCTCGATCTGGCGCTCTACTTCGCCATCCCGCTGGCGATCGTGGCTTACACCGCCTGCCGGCTCGGTTTTGCGCTGCTCGTTCCGGAGCCGCCTGCGAACTAACTACCAGCGGTGGCGATAGCCCCAGCTGCGGTAGTACGGGCCGTAGCCGTAGTAATAAGGCCGTGGCGCGTAATAGACCGGCGGCGCTTCGACATAGGCCGGCCCGTCGTCTTCATACACCTCGCCTTGCACCGGATAGCGGCGCTGCGCGGCGCGCTGCTGCGGTACGCGGCCGCTCATGTCGAGCGCGGTCTGCTTGGCAAAGCCGCTCTTGCCCTGCCAGGTCACCGCGCACCAGCCTTCGGTGCAATTATCGGCGTCGATCAGGCTGCCGCCCGGAATCTTCGACACGATTTCGCTGGTGGTGCCGGGAGCGGCGCGCAGATTGACGGTCGAAGGCACATAAGCCGGCGCGGCGGAAGCGGCGCTCGCGACAGCGACAATCCCAACGCACAAGGCATAACCCATAAAGCGCGGCATCGATCTCATGGCCCTATCCTGGTTTGGCCCTGGCTTGACCCCAAGGCATCGCGATCTCAGACGTAAAAAGCGGCGGCATCGGGGCGACGATACATCGCCCTACGAAGCCTGCAAGAACGAGATCGCTTCAACCCCTGCAATTCTGCCAAACACGAAGGCGCGGAGCACCGACACCGCATTCGGCGCGGTGGCATAGAAATGCCCGGTAATCTCGCCGGCGGCATAAAGGCCGGGGATCGGCGAACCCGCCCGCAACACCCGGGCGCGTTCGTCCGTGGCCAGACCGCCGAATGTGTAAGCCACGGCGCCAACCAGCGGATAGGCCAGGAAGGGCGGCTCTGAAATGGCGCGGGCCCAGTTCGACTTCGGCGGCGCAAGCTGGGCGCCCGCCTTCAGCCCGTCGCAGCGCGTGGCGTCAAATTTTGCCGGGTCGCCAGTACAGGTGGCGTTGTAGGTGGCGACCGTCCGGGCAAGACCTTCGGCATCGACACCAATGAGCGTCGCCAGTTCGGCGAGCGTATCGGCGCGGGCCGGCGGCACTTCCGAGCGAATGGCGCGCTCGTAGCCTTCAATCGACAGCAGCCGGCTGTCGAGGATCGCGAAAGCGATCCGTCCCGGCGTCTTGAACTGCATGTCGCGCGCGAACCATTCCCAGGTCTCGTGCACCAGCCCGCCGCCTTCGTCGAAAAACCGCTGGCCGTTTTTGTCGACGACGATGCCGTAGGGATAGACCAGCACCACCGGCGCGGAATTCTTCGAGCGCGCATCGACCGGCTCGGCATGCATGCCGCCCCAGTCGCCGGAACCCTCAGCGCCCAAGTCCATCGCCATCTTGATGCCGTCGCCGGTATTGAATTTACCGCCCGGCGAAATCAGCCGCATCACTTCGGCGCCCTCGCCGAAATGCTCGCGCATTTTCGCGCCGTCGCCTTCGAAGCCGCCGCTGCAGAGAATGACGGCATCGGCCGGCAGCGTTTCGTGCTTGCCGTTGCCGTCGATCTCAAGCCCGGTGATGCGATCGTCTTCACGCGCAATCGCAAGCGCTGTGCAGCCGTAGCGAAATTCAACGCCGGCTTTTTTCGCCGCGAGCGTGAGTTGCTTGACCACCGCGGGGCCGCCACCGAGCGGCTGAATGCGCGGCGGACCTTTGGCGAGATAATAAGTCGGCTGGATGAACTCGATGCCCTGCGCCGCGATCCACTTGCAGGTCGCCGGCGCATGATGCGCCAGCGTCGCGAAATAGGTTTCGTCGCCCTGATACTTCGTCGCCGCTAGCATGTCGTGGACAAAGCTCGGCTCGACTTTATCGACCGCGGCCATGCGCATGTAGGACGGCGACCAGCGCGTATTGCCGCCGGCTTCGTCCTCGGCAGCCTTGTCGACCAGAGTCACGTGGACCCCTGACCCGGCCTGAGCCGCGGCCAAGGCGGCCGCGAGACCGGCCGCACCCTGGCCGACGACGATGAGGTTTTTGCTGGAATTGCCCATGTTCCGCCATCAGATAGCACGGCCGGGGCCGCTGTTGTCATCGTCCCGTCGCCGTGAGAAAAGGCCGTCATGACAGACCCGAAAACCGCCGATACCGACACCCCGCCCGACCGCCTGTGCAACGATCCGCGCAGCCCTTATTTCAATGCCGAGGCGCTGCAACGTGACGTCGGCATCCGCTTCAAGGGCGTCGAGAAGACCAATGTCGAGGAGTACTGCGTCAGCGAAGGCTGGGTCCGCGTCGCCGCCGGCAAGGCGGTTGACCGCTATGGCAATCCGCTGACCATCAAGCTGACCGGTGCGGTAGAGCCCTACTTCAAGAACAAGAAGCCGGCCTGAGATTGCGGACACCAGCATGCCGCCGGAATTGAGCGTCATCGGTGAAGGCGGCGCGAGCCAGCAGATCGCACAGCTCGAAGAGCGCATCGAAGCTCTGACGGTATCGATCGAGCGCTGCCGCAAGATTTCGCTAGCCGCCAAATTGGCGGTCGCCGCCGGCGCCATCTGGTTCTTGCTGTTTCTATTCTGGATCCTGCCGTTTGGGCCGACCGCCTTCGTCGCCGCGACGTCGGCCGTGCTTGGCGGATTCGTGCTGCTCGGCTCGAATGCAACGACCTGGGAACAAACCGAAGCCGCCCGCAGCTCTGCCGAAGCCATGCGCGCGGATCTGATCGGCAGCATCGCGTTGCGCGTGGTGGGCGACGAAAAGCCAACGCTGCATTGAACAACCGGCCGGAACAATTTACTCTCGAACGCGTAATCCAACGGCCGCGACACGTTGCCGGGGGCAAAAAAGGGTGCGATTTCTTTCGGGGCTCCTGAGGAAATTCATCAACAACGGAACGCTGCGTCTCTACGATGCAGGCGGGACGCTGCACGTCTTTGGCGGCACGCTCCCGGGACCTGACGTAACGCTCCGCATCAACCGCCCTGGCCTCGAATCCAAGCTATTCTTAAATCCAGAATTGAACGCCGGCGAGGCCTACATGGACGGCGGCCTGACGCTAGAGAACGGCGCCACCATCCATGACCTGCTGATGCTGTTCTCGGTGAACCGCGCGGGTCTCGCCGGACACGGCTCGCAGAAATTGCTGCGGAGGATATGGCGCGCGTTAAGGCGCTGGCATCAATCCAACCCGGTCGGCGTCGCGGCGAAAAACGCGCGGCATCACTACGATGTGCCGGCTGAACTGTATCGGCTCTTCCTCGACGACAACATGCAATATTCCTGCGCCTATTTTCGCGATCCCGAGCGCGATACGCTGGAACAGGCACAGAACTACAAACTCATTCACGCCACCGCAAAGCTGGATCTCAAACCCGGCATGAGCGTGATCTAGATCGGCTCCGGATGGGGCGGCTTCGCCATCCATATCGCCAGGCAGACCGGGGCACGCGTGCTGGCGATCAACGTGTCGCCCGAACAGATCAAGGTATCACGCGACAATGCCGTGGCGGCCGGCGTGTCGGACCTGGTGGAATTTCGCGAAGCCGATTACCGCAATGTCGAAGGGCAATTCGACCGCGTCGTATCGGTCGGCATGATGGAGCATGTCGGCATCGGGCATCTCGACGAATATTTCGGCAAGGTGCGCAGCCTGCTGAAAGATGACGGCTACGCCTTCATCCATTTCATCGGCCGCATGTCGCCGCCCGGCACCACCGGCCCCTTCATCCGGAAATACATCTTCCCGGGCGGCTATTCGCCGGCAATGTCGGAAGTGTCGGCGGCGGTCGAACGCAACGGACTATGGAACGCCGACACCGAATTCCTGCGGCTGCACTACTACTACACGATCCGGCACTGGCGGCAGCGCTTCGCACTGAACCGCGACAAGGCCGTTGCGATCACCGATGAACGGTTCTGCCGGATGTGGGAGTTTTATCTTTCGGCGGTGGAGCTGGAATTCCTGCACGGATCGCATATGGTCATCCAGATGCTCCTATCGAAGACTCGCGATGCGGTACAGATCCGCCGCGATTTCATGTTCGACGCTGAACGCAAGGCATAGCGGCTGACCTCGCGGCCGCATAAATCCGGCCCTTTCCAACGCCTTTGTCGTAAAGGAACCGGATGAATCACGAAGCCGAAGCTTTGGCATTGCTGCGCGCGGACGGCAACGCCGATCTGTCCGGGGTTCGGCTCGAGCCCGTCACCAGCGGCATGAGCGGCGCCAGCGTATTCAGGGTCGTGCGACCCGGCCAACTCGTGCGTTACGTCAAGATCGGTCAGGACAAAGCTGCCGCGCCGTTGCGGCAAGAAATAACGCGTACGGCCTGGCTCGCGGCGCAAGGCATCACTGTGCCAGGCATTTTGCGTGTGAGTAACCAGCCCGACAGTTACGCCGTGCTGATGCATGCCATGCCCGGAACGCCGGCCGACGCGAGCCGGTTGCCAGCGCCGCAGTTGATCGCCGCTTTGGCCAAGGCTTTAGCTGCGCTGCACGCGCTGCCGCTCAATAGCTGCCCGTTCGATGAAACGCTCAGCGTGCGCCTGGCGCGTGCCGCCAAGGCTGTGGCGGATGACGAAGTCGAAACCGCCGAGTTCGAACCGCGCAATGCCGATACCACGCCGCAAGCACTGCTCGCGCGCCTGAGCTCACAACCACCGGCGGAAGATCAGGTGATCGTGCACGGCGACGCGACGTTGAGCAATTTGATGATCGATGCCGATGGCAATGTCGGCTTCATCGATTGCGGCAGCGCCGGACGCGGCGACCGCTATCTCGATCTCGCGGTGCTCGCAGCCGACATCGCCGAGCAGCATGGCACGGAGGCAGCCACAGCGTTCGCACGCGATTACGGTATCATTTGGGATGCGGCGAAGGCACAATTCTACGCTGATCTATATGAGTTTTTTTGAACACCGGAAAAATTACACGCGCTCGATGCCGGCCTTGGCGATGATGTCGCGATAGCGCGGCACCTCGGCGGCGACTCGGTCGCGCAAGCCCGCGGGGCCATTGGCGATGACGTCGAAGCCGAGCGTCCGCAGCTTTTCGTGAAAGGCCTGATCTTTCAAAGCGTTCAGCGCCACCTTGACCAACTTGTCGATGACATCCGGCGGTGTGCCGGCGGGCGCGAACATGCCGTGGAAAGTATCGGCGAGGAAACCCGGATAACCGAGTTCGATCATGGTCGGCACATCGGGCATGTCGAACCAGCGCTCGGGGCCGGTGACGGCCAGCGCACGTACCGCGCCGCTCATGATGCTGGGATGCGCACCTGGCAGCGAGCCGCACATCAAAGGCACCGTGCCGCTGAGGATGCTCTGCATCGCCGGGCCGGAGCCGGCATAGGGAATGTGGGTCATGTTGATGCCGGCCGCGAGCTTGAGCATTTCGCCGGCCAGATGCGGCGTCGTGCCGACGCCGGCATGGGAATAACTCAGATCATTCGGATTGGCCTTGGCCCGCGCCACCAGTTCCTTCATCGACGTAATGCCGGATGCCTTGGTGGCGATGAAAACATTCGGCGAGGTGTCCAGTTCGGTGATTGGCGCGAAGTCCTTGATCGGGTCATAAGGGCACTGTTTGTAAAGTCCCGGATTGACGACGAAGGCACTGGAGGTCACCAGCAGCGTGTAGCCGTCCGGTGCGCTGCGGGCGACGACCGAGGTGCCGAGGTTGCTGCCGGCGCCGCCGCGGTTTTCGACGATAAATGTCTGGCCGAGTGCCTCGCCGAATTTCTGGCTGAGCAGCCGCGCCGTCAGGTCGCTCGGACCGCCCGCCGCGAAGGGCACGATGATGCGCACGGTGCGGTCGGGATACCCGGCCGCCAACGCGCCGCGCAGGACCAGTGGCGCGGCCAGCGCCACAGCGCCGGCGCCCTGCAGAACGCTGCGGCGATTGAACGGATGTGCCACCCGCATCTCCTCCCTGAACTGCCGCCGTTGTGGCGGTCTGTTATCTCGTTCGCTCAGCTAAACCTGATTCAGCCGTGGCGGAGCGGCAGAGTTACCGCCACGCCGGTCCGCATCGAATGTTCGATTGCGAGCGTTGCTTCCAGCGTGGCGCGCGCATCCTGCGCCGTCGCCAGCGTGCAAGGCTTGCCGAGCGCCAGATAGTCCAGCCAGGCACGGGTTTCATTGGCGATCGGGCCCCAGAATTCGCCGAGCGCCCAATCCCCCGGCGTTCCGCTTTGCAAGAACACCATGTTGACGTTGTGATCCGGCAAATAAACGTGCGGCACGCCGACCTCGGAATACATGATCTGGTCGGTGTGATCGTCGTCGAGGATCATGACGCCGCCGGTGCCGAGCACTTCGACGCGCGCGGCATGGCCCAGCGCCGGATATTTCTCCGGCAGCGCATAGCTGACGCCGAGATTAACGACCGCGCCGTCGTCATAGGTGAAAACGGCGTAGCAGACGTCCGCCACCTCGTGGCCGGCGTCCTTCAGCACGCCCATCTGACCGCGCGCGTAGATTTCCTTGATGGTGCGGCCTTCGAACAGCCAGTTCATCAGGTCGACATAGTAAGTCAGCGCGTCGACCACCGGCGTGGCGTGCGGATTGCGCTTGAGCATCGCCAAAGCCTGCGAGCGCGAATTGAACACGCGCGCGGCGCCGCCGGTCAGCGTACCGACGCGGCCCTTCACAACCTGCTCCTTGGCGATCTGGTAGCGCTCCTTGTAGCGGCGGCTATATCCGACCCGCATGTCGCCTTTGTATTTCGCCAGTGCTTCGATCACCTGATCGGCCTCGCGCACAGTGAGCGCGATCGGCTTTTCAACCAGCACGGCCTTGCCGCGCTCGAGCGCCGCCAGCATCGGCTTGAGGTGTTCGCCTTCGCTGGTCGAGACGATCACGGCGGTGACATTGGGGTCGTCGATCACCGCCATGTTGTCGGCGCCGTGCGACGTACCGCCGACCAGTTTGGCGAGCTTTTCCGCATTGGCCGGATCGAGATCCGACACCGTAATACTATCGATGGCAGCGTGGCCGGCGGCAAGCCGCCCGCGCAATGTGCCGATCCGTCCCGAGCCGATAATACCGAGCCCGATGCCGCGTGCCTTGCTCATTCGTCTATTTCACCAGTACGGGCATGGGTTCCGGGCCGTTATTCGGAATACCGATGCGTCCCGCGGCAATCACCGCCGAGACCATAACATAGAAGCCGGTGACGGCGGCGAGATCGACGGTCTGCTGCTCGCCCAGGATCTGCTTGGCGCGCGCAAAGGTGGCGTCGGACAATTTCTTGGTCAGCAACAGCTCGGTGACGAAGTCGTACACGACCGCTTCGTCGGGCTTCATGTTGGCCGGCTTCTTGCCGTCGCGAATGTCGTAGATGATGGCTTCCGACAGACCGGCTTTTTTTGCCAGCGGCTCGTGCGCCCACCATTCATATTGCGCGTCCCAGAGCCGGGCTTCGAGCAGGATCGCCATCTCGTTGAGATGTTTCGGCACGGACGTCTTCTGCCGCAGATACTCGGTCATCATCAAATAGCGCTTGAGCAATTCGGGATTAGTCAGCAGCATGGCGTAAGGCCCGCCGAGCCCGGAGCTCGATTGCTTCAGCACGCCTTCGGCGGCTTCCTTTTGCTCCGGGCTAAGCTGTTCCATCGATTTTTGTGTGAAGCGTGGCGCGTCGGCGGCGTTTACGCATTGCATCGGCAGCATCGCGCTCACCAAAAGCGCGGCCACGCAACCTCGGATGTTCATGAAAGTCTCCCTGGGCAGTGTTGTGACCCGTACGGTCTGTCGTCAGCCGCACGAGCGATTATTATTACGCAAAGCCTATGCTTCGCTTCGCGGCGAGTAAACGCCAAAAGGCGGCCGCCAGGCCGCCCTTTCAACAAGCAGTCCCCGTTATTGGGGGGCAGTTCAACTAGCGCGTTGCAGCCAGACCACTTTCTGCTCGGAATAATTGTCGAGCGCGGAACGGCCGAGGTCGCGTCCGATGCCGGACTGGCCGCCCATGCCGCCCCAGGGCAAACGCGCATCGGTCGGACCGTAGGTGTTGATCCACACCGTACCGGCATCGAGCCGGTTCGACATGCGCGTGGCGCGGTCGATATCCTTGGTCCAGACCGCGGCGGCGAGGCTGTAGGCCGTACCATTGGCGAGCGCGACGGCTTCCTCCTCGTCGGCAAAAGGCATCACCGAAACCACCGGCCCGAAAATTTCTTCCTGCGAGATGCGCATGCCGCCGGTGACGCCGGCAAACACCGTCGGCTGCACGAAATAGCCGCGCTCGCCGGCACGGCCACCGCCGGTGACGGCTTGCGCGCCCTCGGCCTTGCCGATCTCGATATAGCCCAGCACGCGGTCCATCTGCTTTTGCGAAATCACCGGACCAATATTGACGTCCGGTTCGCGCGGATCGCCAAGACGCAATGCGTTGGCGCGCGCGGCGAGTTTCTCGACGAAGGCGTCGTGGATCGACCGGTCGACCAGAATGCGCGTCGCCGCCGAACATACCTGACCGGCGTTGAAGAAAGCACCGGACGAAGTCTGGCGCACCGCCTGCTCGATATTGGCGTCGGCAAACACAACGCTTGGCGACTTGCCGCCGAGTTCGAGTCCGATGCGGGTGATGTTTTCTGCCGCCGCGCGCATGATGAACTGCCCGGTCTGCGGCGAGCCGGTGAAGGAAATCTTGTCGATGCCCTTGTGCGACACCAGCGCAGCGCCAGCGTCGGCACCGAATCCCGGCACGATGTTGAGGACGCCCGGTGGCAGGCCGGCTTCAAGCGCGGCGGCGCCGAGCCACAGCGCCGACAGCGGCGTCAGTTCGGACGGCTTCATCACGATAGTGCAGCCGCAAGCCAGCGCCGGCGCGATCTTCCACACCGCGTTCATCAGCGCGAAATTCCACGGCACAATGACCGCAACCACGCCAACAGGCACGCGCTGCGTAAAGGTCAGCGCGTCGCGCCGCGCCGGGATGACGTCCCCTGCGATCTTGTCGGCCCAGCCGGCGTAATATTCGAGGCAATCGATGGCCGCCGGAATGTCCATGCGGCGCGTGGCGGCGAACGGCTTGCCGCCATCGATGCTTTCCAGTTGCACGAGTTCGTTGGTCCGCTCGCGCAGGATCGCGGCGAGGCGATTGAGAATGCGGCCGCGTTCGGCGCCGGTCGTGGCTGGCCAGGCGCCGTGCGTCAGCGCGCGGCGGGCGGACGCGACCGCGGCATCAATATCGGCGGCGCCGGCCTCGGCGACCTCCGCGATCGTTTCTTCGGTAGCCGGGTTGAGGGTGGCGAAGGTTTTGCCCTTGGACGCACCGCCCCACTCGCCGCCGATCAGCAGATCGGTCCGTGGGTGTGGAAAGTCAAAATCGGCGCGAATGTTCATCGGGAACTCCAGCATTGCGGCAATGCTGAACTAGGTCGTCCGGATGATAGAGATCAAGCCTCCAATTTCGCTATATCAATAGAAAATATCTATTATAAATCAAGGCCTGACATTGGTGCACAGCAATAGTTGCGCCATCGCACATATACGCGCGTGATCTGCTCGATTGCAGAGCCCGTCCGAATCAGTCTGATTCCGACACTGGGTTGGCCCTGTCGCCTTTGGCACCCAAGATGAGCAGACGCGCACAAAAACATCCGCGGTCACATGGGCATGTCCCAACCGCTTCCTTGGCCGCAAGTGTCAACGACGACCTGAAAAATGCCATCGCGCTGCATCAGCGCGGCCAGCTCGGCGACGCCGAGCCGATCTATCGAAAGATCTTGCAGATCGCGCCCGATCATTTTGACGGGCAACATCTCCTCGGCGTTCTCAAACATCAGCAGGGCCGCAACAATGAAGCGGTCAAGCTGATCGCCGGCGCGTTGCAGCAACGGCCGGACGACGCCGTGGCACTCGCGAATTACGGCGCCGCTCTCAACGCACTGGGGCGCTTCGCCGAGTCCGTCACAAGCTGCGACAAGGCCGTCGCGTTGCAACCCTCCTTTCCCGAAGCCCTTAACAATCGCGGCGTGGCGCTGAAGGCGCTCGGCCGCACCGAGGAGGCCTTGGCGAGCTACGACAAGGCGATTGCTTCAAGACCGACTTACGCGGAAGCGTTCAACAATCGTGGCATTGCGTTGCGCGAGCTCAAGCGCACGGCGGAAGCTCTGGCGAGCTATGACCGGGCCATTGAGCTCAGACCCGCTTACGCCGAAGCCTACAACAACCGTGGCGTCGCCTTGGCCGAACTCAGACGGCTTGACGATGCCCTGATCAATTACGCTATGGCGATCGCGCTCAAGCGGGGCTATGCGGAGGCCTACAACAACAGCGGCGGGGCGCTGTACTTGCTCAAGCGCTTTGACGAGGCGCGGGCTAACTATGATCAGGCCCTTGCACGCGACGCAAATTATGCCGACGCGCACTGGAACAAGGCGCAACTGATGCTGCTTCAGGGCGACTTCGCCCGCGGCTGGGCGGAATACGAATGGCGCTGGAAAATCGGCGCCGCCACCAGCGCGGCTCAGGATTTTACGCAGCCACGGTGGCAAGGCGACGACGTTATTGCCGGCAAGACCATCCTGCTGCACAGCGAGCAAGGACTTGGCGACACGATCGAGTTCTGCCGCTATGCACCTCTCGTCGCCGAACGCGGCGCGCGTGTGATCCTCGAAGTGCAGCAGCCGCTCAAACAGCTGATGGCCGGTCTACCTGGCGTGACGCAGATCATCGCCAAGGGCGAACCACGGCCTGCCCATGATTTTCAGTGCCCCTTGCTCAGCCTGCCGTTGGCTTTTGGTACGCGGCTGGAAACGATTCCACCCTCTTGCTTGCGGGCGTCCACGGACGCCTTGATCGACTGGACGTCGCGCACCGAGCCTAACCACCGGCCCAGGATCGGGCTGGTCTGGTCCGGCAACGCGGCGCACAAGCGCGATCAGGACCGGTCGATCGCGCTGCGTACGATGCTGCCGCTGCTGGATATCGACGCCATCTTCGTGAGCCTGCAAAAGGATGTCCGCGCCAGCGACGCGGCCGTTCTCAAGGAACGCAACGACATTCTCGACCTGTCAGACGGTCTGCGGGATTTTACGGATACGGCGGCGCTCATGTCTCAACTCGATCTCGTCATTTCCGTCGATACCAGCGTTGCCCATCTCGCCGGCGCGCTGGGAAAACCTGTCTGGGTGTTGCTCAACGACGTACCGGACTGGCGCTGGCTGCTCGACCGCGATGATAGCCCCTGGTACGCGACGGCCCGCCTGTTCCGGCAAGATGCGACGTGCGACTGGAACAGAGTCATCGCGCGCGTTCACGAGGCGCTGCGGGAATTTGCAGCCACGCGGCGGGTCACGCCTCAATCCTAGATATCGGCCTCTATTCCGCCGCTTCCATGCGCGGACGAACGGCTTCGACCTTGGCGGCGCAGAACTTGAATTCCGGAATCTTGCCGAACGGATCGAGCGCCGGGTTGGTGAGCAGGTTCGCCGCCGCCTCCACATAAGCGAAGGGAATGAACACCACGCCATCCGGCACCGCGTCGTCCTGGCGCGAGGCCAGTTCGACTTCGCCGCGGCGCGTGATGACCTTCACCATGTCGCCGGGCTCGATGCCGAGTTTCTCGATGGTGCCGCGCGACAGCTGCGCGATGGCCGAGGGCTCGAGCGCGTCGAGCACCTTGCTGCGCCGGGTCATCGAGCCGGTGTGCCAATGCTCGAGCTGGCGGCCGGTCGAGAGAATGAACGGATACTCCAGATCCGGCACTTCGTTCGGCGGCTGCAACTTCGTCGCAACAAGCTTGGCGAAGCCGCCCGGACGCGGGAAACCGTCTTCGAACACGACGTCGCGGCCCGGAATGTCGGGGCCGGCGGTCGGATAGGTGACGGCGTATTCGCGGTTCACGCGATCCCAGGTGATGTTGTCGAGCGCCGGCATCATCGACGCCATTTCGTCGAACACTTCGCCGACGGATGTGTAGTTCCAGCCGCAGCCCATACGATTGGCGATGTCCTGGATGATCCACAGATCCTGACGCGTGTCGCCCGGCAGCGGGATCGCGGCGCGGCCCATCTGCACCTGACGGTTGGTATTGGTGACGGTACCGT
>CAISIV010000160.1 GCA_903885555.1 uncultured Hyphomicrobiales bacterium | reverse complement strand
TCTACGGCAAAGCGCCTCGCCGATCTGATGGACGCACCCTGGCTCGCCGTCACAGTCGAGCGGCCGGGCGCCAATCTCGACGAAGCCGCGCGAGCGCGTCTCGACAACGCCATGAAGCTCGCCACCAGCCTCGGCGGCGAAACCCAGACGCTGACCGGTAGCGATCTGCCGGATGAGTTGCTACGCTTTTCAAAATTTGAAAATGTCACGCAGATCGTGATCGGCCGTTCGCGCGGCGGTTACTTCAATGAGCTGTTGCGCCGTTCGTTGCCACACGAACTGGTGCGGCGGACGCAGGACATCGCCATCCATGTCGTGACACGTGAGACCGAACCGGGACCGCCACCACGGCGCCCGCCTTTCTGGCACGGCCTGACGATGGCGCCGCTGCCGTTCCTCTACGCAACGGCCGCCGTTGCCGTGGCGCTCGGTGTCGGCGAAGCGCTGAGCAAGCTGACGCCGCTGCCCAACCTGTCGATCGTATTTCTGATGGCGGTGCTGTTCACCGCCGTCAATTTCGGCACGTGGCCGGCGATCTATGCGTCGCTGCTGTCGTTCCTCACGTACAATTTCTTCTTTATTGAGCCGGTCTACACCTTCACCATCGCCGAACCTTACGAGTTGCTGGCGCTCGGCATTTTCCTGGTCGTCGCCGTCACCACCTCGGCGCTGGCCGGGCGCGCGCGCGAGCAGGCCAGGGTTTCTGCCGTCCGCGTCCGCGCCATGCGGCGGCTTTATGAATTCACGCGACGGCTGTCAGGTCTGGCCTCGATCGATGCGGTGGCCGAGGGCGCCGCCAGCGAGATCAATGCGAGTCTCGGCCGCGCCGTGGTCGTGCTGTTGGCGCAAGGCGAAGAACTCGTCCTGACGGCCGCCTGGCCGCCGGAAGACGAACTCGATGCGGCGCCGATGACCGCGGCGCGCTGGGCCTATAGCCATCACGAGCCGGCTGGCGCCGACACTGCGACCTTGCCGATCATCCCGTGGTATTTCATGCCGTTGCGCATCGGCGATAAGACACTCGGCGTCATCGGCGTGGCGAAGACAAAAGATGCAGCACCGCTGGATTCTGAAGGCCGTGCGCTGCTCGATACGCTGTCCGAACAGACCGCGGCGGCGCTGGAGCGCGCCTCGCTGGCGCGTGAAATGGTCAGCGCGAAAACCGCCACCGAAACCGAGCGCGTGCGCAACACGCTGCTGGCGTCGATCTCGCACGATTTCCGGACGCCGCTGTCGTCGATCCTCGGCGCGGCCACGAGCTTGCTCGGCTACAGCGACAAGCTTGAAGCCTCGGCGCGCAACGATCTGCTGGGACAGATCAAGCAGGAGGCCGAAGGTCTCGACGAGATGGTGCGCAATCTGCTCGCCATCACCCGGATCGATTCCGGCGCGCTCGAATTGCGACGCGACTGGATCGATCTTCGTGAGATCGCCGAGCGCGTCGTCAACGCGGCGCGGCGGCGCGGCGCAGTCCAGCAATTCGAGATCAGTTTACCCGCCGATTTGCCGCTGGTGCGAGCCGATGCAACCCTGGTGGAGCAGGCCATCGGCAATGTGGTGGCTAATGCGGTGGTGCACACGCCGCCGCAAACCCGCGTCGCGATCGATGCTGTCGTCACGGAGGACAACGTCGACCTGCGCATCACCGATGACGGCCCCGGCATTTTAGCCGACACGTTGCCGCATATCTTCGACAAGTTCGTCAAAGGCGCGGGCGCCGAGCCTGCCGCATCTCGCGCCGACGGCAGCCAGGGCACTGGCCTTGGTTTGGCCATCGCCAAGGGCATTATGGATGCGCACGGCGGCGCTATTGCTGTCGAGAGCGAAAGCCGCGGCGCCTGCTTTACCATGAGCTTTCCGCGCGGGAGCGCGTTGTCATGACGTCAAAAGTCCAGGTTCTTGTCGTCGATGACGAAGCTGCAATTATGCGATTTCTCAAGCCGGCACTCGAAGCCAACGACTACGAGATGACGAGCGTCGGCACGGTAGCCGACGCCATCAAGCGCATCGCCGCCCACGCGCCGGATATCGTTTTGCTCGATCTCGGCCTGCCCGATGGCGACGGCAAGGAAGTTATCAAAAGAGCGCGCGAATGGTCGGACGTGCCGATCATCGTATTGTCGGCACGCGAGCGAGAAACCGAGAAGATTGAGTCGCTAGACCTCGGCGCCGACGACTACGTCAACAAGCCCTTCAACGTTGGCGAATTACTGGCGCGCATGCGCACGGCGTTGCGGCATCGTATGCAGCGCAAGGCCGAAATTCCGGTGCTGCGCGTCGGCAATCTCGAGATCGATTCAGTGCGGCATCGCGCGACGCGGGCCGGCGCGGAGCTCAAATTGACGCCCAAGGAATTCGAATTGCTGTCATTCCTCGGCAAGCATGCCGGCCGGGTGCTAACTCATCGGCAAATTCTGACTGCGGTCTGGGGCCCGGCGCACGCCGAGGACACGCAGTATCTGCGTGTCTATGTCGGACAACTGCGGCAAAAGGTCGAGGATCGTGCCGACGATCCGCGCGTCATTCTGACCGAGCCGGGCATTGGTTACCGGATTGCCGAGAGTTAGCCGGCCGGCTCGACATCAGAATTTTATGCGCGCCGACAACGTGCCCGAGTCGCCCTGCGTTGTATTTTGCGCGTCGAACTCGCGATAATATTTTGCCACCAGGTTGATCGCGACACCGTTCAGCGAAAAAGAATAAGTCGCGCCTGGACCGACGCCCAGGATCCGCATCTTGCGCCCGCCTAAAATTGCGCCGGAACCGCTGTCGTCGTTGAGTTGCTGGGCGTAGTAGCCGACGAGGCCGAGTTTGAATTGGGGTGAAAACGCCTTGCCGAGCGCGAAATCGAATTGAGCGATGTCGCCCGAACGGTAATTCGTCGCTGAATTCGTGGTGGCGGTTATGAAGATAGCGGCGCCCGAAATTTCCCAGCCGGTTTTCAGGTTGAAATATGTCACGCCGAACTGCGGGGAAAACGCCCAGACGTTCTTGCCGGTGTTGGCCGTTCTGTTCTTGTCGTAGCTCCCGGCCGGCATCCATACGGACGCTGAGACGTTCCAATGGAAGTAACCGGAATGCCAGCCAACGATGATGGGATTGACCACGATGTCATTGAAGCCAGTCAGCTTGCCGCTGGCGGATAAAGTGCCGCGTGGTGTCGCAACGGACTGGCTGGCGTTGACGTCCGTGACAGCGCCGCGCACCGCGAACGCATAGTCGCCACCGAGGAACTGGTACGGCGTGACAAAAGTCGTGCTGAGCACGCTCGAAACCGTCTTCAAGTCGACGGTGAGCCGGCCCTGCGGAACGGTCGAGCGTTCGGTGCCGCTGTAGACGTACAGATCTTCCCGCACCTGCACGCCCGGCCCGGGAAGCACCCCGGTCATGAAATCCCGGAAGCCTTTGAAATAAGGGCTCTGTCCGCCTTCCATGGCGCGGGCGGAATGGCTCGTGCCGGCGACAACAAGCTGGCTTGCCATGAGCAGACCGGCCAAACGGCAAATCAGCAAACGCATCACGAGCTCATTCACCAGAAAGAAGCAATGGAAGCGGGGGGCAATAGGTTGTGACTGACGGTATCATGTACCAACGGTACGAAAGTACCAAATCACCGGGTTCTCGGAATCCCAGTTTCTTCACCGTCCGAACGGTCGCGCGCTAAACCTGTTCGGCGTTGAGGTAGGCCAGCCGCGCGCCGCAAAAGGCGCAGATGCAGCCCAGCGCGAAAGCGATCAGTCCGGCGATCACGTCGACCGTCCCGCCGAGATTTCCGCTCTTGCTCATGATGCCGCCGGCGGTGGCAACGGCGAACACGACGCCGATGAGAAAGCGTTGCGCCAGCCGGTAGACAAATTCGCGCTCGCGCGTGGCCGCAATGAGATAGGCGCCGGTGCCCCAGCCGCCGACAAAGCCGGCTGCACCGACCGCCCACCAGGCCAACGCCGAGACCAACTGCTGTGCGTGGCCGGCGGCGGCGTCACGCAAGACGGCGTCGAGCCCGACGCCGAACACCGTCAGCAGGATGTGCACGATTAGTGCCGCGAATACGCCGCAGGCGATGGCCGCGGCATAGTGCAGGCGGCGGAGAGCTTCGGGGTCCATGGCGGGGTCCAAAACGGCAACGGCAGCAGCTTTCGCCGCCGCCGTACCATATCCAATCGCGCGCTGCTGCGCGAACCGCGGATTTCAGGCTTCAGGACGCTGCTTGCGGCAGCGATTGCAGCAGTTCGTGAAATTCGCGTTCCAGCGCATCGAGTGCCGCCCGCCGCGCGGGGGTCATCAAGCTCTCGCTGGCATTGTCAGATGTACGCACGTCGGACTGGGAAGCTTCGTAGTCGACAGCGTCCAAGCTCATTATGTCCCTCGTTTGCCCCGTCTTGCGCTTCAACACGTCTCTGAGTCGCGGACTCGGCAACTAGTTGTGGATAAGGCGGCAAAAGAATTTGGCTGTGGCTGTGACATTTTCGCGACAGCCGAATCGGCGAATTGCCGGCTGGCGCGTTAGCCCCTGTGGGGGCGAACGACGAGGCTACTGTCATGGGCGATGGCGCCATAGTCGATACCGACATCCCGGCGCGGCTCGATAGGCTGCCCTGGGGTCGCTTTCACTCAATGGTCGTGGCCGCGCTTGGCATCACATGGATACTGGACGGCCTAGAAGTGACTCTGGCGGGCGCGCTGGCGGGTGCCCTTAAACAAAGTCCCACTTTGCAATTCTCGAACACCGATATCGGAATCGCCAGTAGCGCCTATCTCGCCGGTGCTGTGTTCGGTGCGATATTTTTCGGTTGGCTGACGGACCGGATGGGCCGCAAGAAACTGTTTTTCATCACGCTGTCGGTCTATCTGGTCGCGACGGCGGCGACCGCAGGGACCTGGAATATCGCCACTTTCGCGCTGTGCCGCTTCGTCACCGGTGCTGGAATCGGCGGCGAATATGCGGCGATCAATTCTACCATCCAGGAACTGATCCCGGCGCGGGTGCGTGGCTGGACCGATCTCGTCATCAACGGCAGCTTCTGGATCGGCGCCGCGATCGGCGCGGTCGGTTCGTTGGTGCTGCTTGATCCGGCTGTGATCGATCCTGAGGTCGGCTGGCGGCTGGCGTTCCTCATCGGTGCGGCTCTGGCGCTGGTAATCTTCTTCATGCGCCTCTGGATTCCGGAAAGTCCGCGCTGGCTGATGACCCACGGCCGCGCCGCGGAAGCCGAACGCGTGATGGCCGGTATCGAGGGTCATTTCACTCTTCCGCCGGCCGGCAATTTGCCGCGCGTGCGGTTGCGAACAAGAACCCACACGCCGCTGCGGGAAGTCGCCCGCACGCTGTTTCTCCATCACCGCCAGCGGACATTTGTCGGCTTGAGCCTGATGGCCGCACAGGCGTTCTTCTACAATGCCATCTTCTTCACCTACGCACTCATCCTCACCGATTTCTACGGCATCGCCGCCGATCGAGTCGGCTGGTATCTGCTGCCCTTCGCGGCCGGAAACTTTCTCGGGCCGGTCCTGATCGGTCGATTGTTCGACACACGTGGCCGGCGGCCGATGATCGCCTTCACCTACATTATGTCGGGCGTGCTGCTGGCGGCCACAGGCTATCTGTTCATGCGCGACCTGATCACGGCGGAGACGCAGACACTTTGCTGGATGGCGATCTTCTTTTTCGCGTCCGCCGCGGCGAGCTCTGCTTATCTCACCGTCAGCGAAACCTTCCCGTTGGAAATCCGCGCGCTGGCGATTGCGTTTTTCTACGCCATCGGCACCGGCGTTGGCGGCATTGTCGGCCCTTGGTTGTTCGGCGCTTTGATTGACAGTGGATCGCGATCGAGCGTGTTCGGCGGTTATCTGCTGGGATCAGTGATGATGATCGCTGCCGGCCTGGTGGCGTGGCGCTGGGGCGTTGCGGCCGAACGCAAATCGCTGGAGGAGGTCGCGCGGCCGCTGACGTTTATCGACTCTCCCTAGAGGCCGGCCAACTCGCGCATGATCTTGTACAGGTTGGCTTGGCCTTCGAAGCCGATGCCCGGGCGGTCCGACAGCGTGATCGCGCCGTTTTCGATGCGGGCGTCATCGGCAAAGCCGCCGAAGTCGCCGAACACGCCGGGATAGGACTCCGCGCCACCGAGACCGAAGCCAGCGGCGATCGACAGCGACATTTGATTGCCGCCATGGGGGAACATCGAAGCGCGTTCCCAGCCGTACTTCGAGAGAGCATCGAGCGTGCGAGCATATTGGCCGATGCCATAGGCCTGCGGTGGATCGACCTGGATGATGTCGCGGCCGGCCCGGAAACCCCCGAACCGCACGAGGTTTTCGACGTCTTGCGTCGAATACAGATTCTCGCCGGTGGCCAGCGGCGGCGCGTAAATGCTCGCAAGTTCGGCGAACAGCGCGTAGTCGAGCGGGTGACACGGCTCCTCGAACCAGCGCAGTTTGAATGGCGCCAGCGCCCTGGCGTAGGCGATAGCCTCGTCGCGCTGGAATTTGCCGTTGGCGTCAACGGCGAGACGATCGCCGAAGCCGACGACCTGCATCACCGCTTCGAGACGGCGAACGTCTTCATCGAGCGGCAGGCCGCCGACCTTCATCTTCACCATGGCATAGCCGGCGTCGAGATGGCGCCGCATCTCGTCCTGCAAATCCTTGATGGTCTGCCCCGGCCAGTACCAGCCGCCGCCGACGTAACAGAACACGCTCGACGGGATTTTTCCGCCGCTGAAGCGTTCGGCAAGCACCGCGTGCAGTGGCTTGTTCTCGATCTTGGCGACGGCGTCCCACACCGCGACGTCGATGGTGCCGATGCCGATCGAACGTTCGGCGTCGCCGCCGATTTTTTCCCGCCGTAGCATGACGGCGAGGATCTTGTCGGGATCGAGATTAGTGCCGTTGGCGTTGAGAAGAGTGTCGGGCGCCGCTTTCATGATGCGTGGAATGAAGCGCTCGCGCATCTGCGCGCCGACCGCGTAGCGGCCGGTGGAATTGAACGCGAAGCCGCAGACCGGCTTGCCGTCGCGGATCACGTCGGTGATCACGGCGACGACCGACGTCGTCATTTCGGAAAAATCGAAGCTCGAATTGGCGAGCTTCGATTTGAGCGGGATCGCGGCTTCGCGGATGTCGACAATGCGCACGGTGTTTCTTTCTTTCCCTCGCCCCGCGCAGCGGGGAGAGGGTGCCCGATCGAGGCGAAGCCGAGTGAGGGCGGGTGAGGGGCGTTGACTGTGCCCCTCACCCGGCTCGCAAACGCTCGCCACCCTCTCCCCGTAAAAACGGGGAGAGGGAATCAGTTACGGTATCTGCGGGACCTTAGCGTCCTTGATCACCTGCGACCATTTCTCGACGTCGGTCTTGATGTAGGCGGCGAATTCGGCGGGCGTGTTGGCCACGACGTCGAAGCCGAGTTGCGCGCACTTCTCCTTGACGTCGGGAAGCTGCATTGCCTTGACGATCTCCTTGTTGAGCAGATCGACGAGATCTTTCGGCGTTCTGGCCGGCACGAAGATGCCTTGCATGGTCTCGGACTCCTGGCCCTTGAAGCCGGCTTCCGCCATGGTCGGCACGTCGGGCAGCGTCGCCGAACGCTTGGCGGAGGTCACCGCCAGGCCACGCAGCTTGCCGCCCTGCACCTGTGGTGCGGTGGGCGGCAATGCGGAGAAGGCGATCGGCGTATGGCCGCCGACAACCGACTGGATCGCCGGACCGGCGCCGCCGAACGGCACGCTGGCGGTATCGAGCTTGTTGGTCAGCTTGAACAATTCCGCCGCGAGTTGCGGCGTGGTGCCGACGCCGGGGTTGGCAATGCTGTATTTGCCGGGATTGGCTTTGACGAGATCGATCAGTTCCTTGACGGTCTTGGCCGGAACGTCGGCGTTGATCACGAGAATGTTCGGCGACGCCGCGGCCAGCGTGATCGGCGCGAAATCCTTGAAGGCGTCGTAGGGGTTCTTGGCGTAGAGGCTCGGGTTGACGGTGTAGCTCGAGCTGGCGACGAGAATGGTGTAGCCGTCGGGCGCGGAGCGGGCGACCGCCATCATGCCGAGATTGCCGCCGGCGCCGGGATGGTTCTCGACAAAGAACTGCTGTTTGAGGCTTTCCGAGAGCTTCTGCGCGATCAGCCGTGCCATCACATCGGTCGGCCCGGCGGGTGCGAAGGGAACGATGACTTTCACCGGCTTGTCGGGATAGGCGGCGCTGGCCGGTGCGATCGCCAGCGCGGCGACGGCCAAAGCAGCGCCCAGAATTCCAAGTTTCCGGATCATCTCAAAAATCCTCCCTGATGTGCCAGCACTGACGGCCAGCTTCGTTGTCAGTCTAGCGCCGAAGTCCGAGAATCTCACGCGCTTCTTTCGCCGTCGCCAGTTCGGCGCCGAGATCGTCGAGGACGCGCACGGCCTTTTCGCAAAGCTCGGCGTTGTCGCGCGTCAGTTTTCCCTTGCTGATGTAGACATTGTCTTCCATGCCGACGCGGACATGGCCGCCCAGCCACCACGCGGCCGTCAGCGCCGGGAATTCCCAGCGGCCGATGGCGAAGGCTGCCCAGTTGGCATCCTTGGGTAGCAGCGAGTGCGCATACATCAAGGTCTGCGGCGTCGAGACAAAGCCGTAGCGCACGCCCATGACGATCTGGAACAGCGGCGGGCTTTTCAAAACGCCGGTGGAGAGCAGGTGATTGGCCAACTGGATATCGCCTGAATCGAACACTTCGAGTTCGGGCAGCGCGCCGGCCTTGTAAATCTCATTGGCCATGATCGTCACGTTTTCCGGCGTGTTGATCACGGCCGCCGAACCCGACCACATGGTGTTGAGATCGAGCGTGGCGATGTCAGGCTTGAGCTCGACGATATGCTCGACGCGCTTGAGCGGATGAATGAGCGTGCTGCCCGGGCCCGCGACGCGCGGGTCTTCCTTGCCGGGGACAAAACGGCCGCCGGCGCCGGTGGTCAGATTGATGATCAGGTCGGAATTCTTGTCGCGGATGCGCTCGACGGTCTCGCGATAGTGCGCGAGCTCCATGCTTGCCCGTCCGTCCGGATAACGCACATGCAGATGCGCGATGGCCGCGCCGGCCTTGGCGGATTCAAGGGCGGCGTTGGCGATCTGCTCGGGCGTGCAGGGCAGGCCGGGATGCTGCTCGATGGTGGTGAGGTTGCCGGTGACGGCGACGGTCAGAATTGTTTTGTTGCTCTTCTTTTTGGGCGCGTCGGCCATCACTCGTCCTCACAATTGACAATAAACAAACGACTGTTTACATCGGCGTTGTTTCAAATCGGCGATGGTGAGTCAAGCGTGCGCAAAACGTCGGCGGCGAAAGTAGCGAGCGTCAAATCGCTCCCGGTAAAGCGCCGGACGCGAACAACGCCGTTGCAGCCCGCGCTTTCGGTCCGTGAAAGAATCCTTGAAGTTGCCGAACGCATGTTCGCCGAACACGGCATGTCCGGCGTCGGCCTGCGCGCCATCACCACCGAGGCAGAAGTCAATCTCGCCTCCATCGCCTATCACTTTGGCTCCAAGGACGGGCTGCTGGAGGCGCTGTTCGCGCAACGTGCCACGCCCATCGCGCAGGAGCGGTTGCGGCTGCTGGCCGAATGCAATGCCGCCAACGCCAAACCGCAGCTCGAGCAGATACTCGATGCTTTCCTCCGTCCAGCCTTGACGCTTGGCGTTCAGCCGCAATTCGGCGGCCCGGCTTTCGTCAAGCTGCGCGCGCGGCTGGCGACCGAACCGGAAACGACGACACGGAAAATCCTGTCGAAGGCCTTCGACCAGTCGAGTCGTCAGTTCATCGATGCGTTGATCAAGGCTCTGCCGCAGATGCCGCGCGCCGAAGTCGAATGGCGCTTTCATTTCATGCTGGGCGCGATGTTCTACACCATGGCCGACTCCGGCCGCATCCAGGCGCTGACCAATGGCCGGGTCGATCCCGGCGACGTCAAACGCGCGCTGCATCACATGATCCCGTATCTCGCGGCGGGCTTCCGCTCCGCCCCGGTCGCTTAATCACTCATCACTGGAAGGAAAACACGATGACAAAGAAAGTCACACGCAAAGACATGTCCGCCGCCGCGGAGAAGTACAAGAACTGGGGCAAGTGGGGTCCGGACGACGAGATCGGCACGCTCAACTTCACGACCGCGGAAGACATCATCGCCGCCACGCGTCTGGTGAAGAAGGGCAAGGTCATCTCGCTCGCGCTCAACTTCGATAATTATGGCCCGCAGGGCGCCAAGACCAAATATCCGGTCATGGGCCGCATCAATCCGGTGCACACGATGCTGCGCACCGGCACCGATGCTTACTCCGGCGTGCTCGACAAGCGCGGCATCCGTGCCGCCGACGACATGGTGGTGATCCCGCTGCAGTGCGGCACGCAGTGGGACGGCCTCGGCCATGTCTTCTATGAAGACTATATGTGGAACGGCTACGACTGCCGCGAAGTGTCGAGCATGGGCGCCGCCAAGTGCGGCATCGAGAAGACCAAGAACAAGATGGTCGGTCGCGGCGTGTTGCTCGACGTGGCGCGCTACAAAGGCGTCGACTCGCTCGAGGACGGTTACGGCATCACCAACGAGGATCTCTACGAGACGGCCAAGAAGCAGAAGACCGAGCTCAAGCGCGGCGACTACGTCATCGTGCGTACCGGCATGATGGAACGTTGCCAGAAAGCCGGCAGCTGGGACGGTTATCCGGGCGGCGACGCGCCGGGCTTTGCTTTCGAGACGCTCGACTTCGTCAAGGAAACCGAACTCGCGGCGCTGGCCAGCGACACCTGGGGCTGCGAAGTGCGGCCGAACCAGGTCGCCGAGGGCGAGAACATCAACCAGCCCTGGCACTGGATCACCATCCCGATCATGGGCATGACCATGGGTGAGATTTTTGAGCTCAAGGAACTGGCCGACGACTGCAACGCCGACAAGGTCTACGAATTCCTGTTCGTGGCGCCGGCGATCCCGATCACCGGCGCGGTCGGCTCGCCGGTCAATCCGTTGTGTATTAAGTAGGATCTTCACCCTCCCCTGGAGGGGGAGGGTCGGCCGCTTACGCGAAGCGAAAGCGGTCGGGGTGGGGTGAAATCGCGAGTGAAGCGTTCACCCCACCCCGCTCGCTATCGC
>CAISIV010000159.1 GCA_903885555.1 uncultured Hyphomicrobiales bacterium | reverse complement strand
GGGTGGCATCTTTGCTGATTCGTCCCCATATAGGCTGCAACAGCACCATTCATTAGGCCCGTGCAGGGTCACGGGAGATTGCCATGAGCAAATTCGATATGAGCGCGCCCGCCGAGTTGTTTCCCTCGCGCAATCGCAAGATCGCCAACAAGGTGAAGTATCGCCGTTTCGACCACGCCTCCGAGGCCATTCGCTTCGCCATCGAAGAACTGCCGGAAGCCTTGCTGCTCGGCGCCTATATCGAGATCAACGAAGAGCGTCTCGGTCACAAGGACATTCGCGCGCTGTACGACGCCGCCAATTTTCCGGCCAAGGAGCCGGCGAAGGAACTGGCGAACTAGTTTCACGGAAAACCGCTTGAAATCGCAGTGGTTTGACCCTTCCTCGCGTTTCGTGTAGCTTTATTGCATTGAAACTTATGTGTTTGGTTCTGCCTTGCTGCGCTGCCCGATTTGGCCGCTTAACAAAGCACCTCTAAATCCGGATGTTTCGATCGCTTCAGCCGATGAAATGGCGGAGCGTTCCCAACAGCGTTTAGCGTACAGCTAAGGAAAGCTAAGATGGCCACAGGTACCGTTAAGTTCTTCAATACCCAAAAAGGTTTCGGTTTCATCACGCCGGCGGACGGCTCGAAGGATGTGTTCGTGCACATCAGCGCGGTCGAACGTGCCGGCATGAGCACCCTCAACGAGGGCCAGCGCCTCACCTACGAAATCGTGACCGAGCGCGGCAAGCAGGCAGCGTCGAATCTGGCGAACGCCTGATCAAGATTTCTCGTTTCATTTGAAACGGCGCAACGCCCGGCCCAGTGCCGGGCGTTTTCGTCGCAGCGCCAAAGCGACAGACGGCCAAAGCAAAAGAAAAGGCGAACAGCCATGACTCATAAATACGCTTCCGGCCAGAACGTCTATTACGAGCCGACCTTCGGCAACGCCGCCGCGCGCGGCAAATACAAGATCGTGCGCACGCTGCCGGTCGAGAACGACCACCGGGTGTCGTACCGGATCAAGAGCCTGGCCGAGACCTTCGAGCGCATCGCCGAAGAACACCAGCTCAGCGCGGAATAGCTTCGGTCCGTCTTTTATCGCTGTTTCCGGCTAACCGCTTCCAGCGGCTGCGGAATTGCGCCCATTTTTCAGGTGTTTACGGGCCATCACCCGCTTTTCAAGCTTACGTGATGCGTCCTTTGGAACTTCGCGGGCGTACCTACGTTAATCCCACGAACACCGCTTGAACCTTTTTCCGGGCCGGCACGACACAGAGATACGCCACCTTGGAGGATGCCATGAACTCGTCGATGTACACCGCCGATCGCACCACCCACCTCAAGATCGTGGTGGTCGGGCTTACCGCAGCCTTGCTGATCGCCGTGATCGGCATCTCGGCGCGTGGCCTCAACCTCGGCACCGACATCATGGCCGCGCAAGGCCCGACCGTGATCAAGGCTGGCGGCGCGGTTGCCTACACCTACACCGACACCGGGTCGGTCACCATTCGCTAACGGCGCTGCGGGCGACAGACCGCAGCATCGAGAGAAGTTGTACGCGTTGAGTTAGTCGAGTTTGTAGCTTCAGTTGTTTATCGAGTTTGTTGAGTCGAGTTTTCTTGGAGTCCCCCCTCCATACTTAACGCGCCGCCTCATCAGCGGCGCGTTTTTCTTTTTTGGGAGAGGCTCAATCCAGAATGACGCTCGGCAGCCAGAGCGTCAGGAACGGCAGATAGGTGACCAGCAACAGCACGATGATCATCGGGATATAGAACACGATGATGCTCTTCGACACCGCCTCCATCGACACCTTGCCGATGGCACAACCGACCACCATCGTCGGCCCGACCGGCGGCGTCAGCAGGCCGATGCCGAGATTGAGGATCATGATGATGCCGAAGTGCACCGGGTCGATGCCGAAGGTCTTGATCACCGGCAGGAAGATCGGCGTGCAGATCAACAGCATCGGCGCCAGATCCATGAAGGTGCCGAGCAGCAGCAACAGGATATTGATCCAGAGCAGGAACATGTATTTGTCGGACGAAATATCGACGAAGAACTTGGTGGCGATCGCCGGCACCTGCAGCAACGCCATCATGTAACCGAAGGCGATGGAGAAGCCGATCATGATCATCACCATGCCGACGGTGCGCACCACCCGGCCGATCAAAGCCGGCAATTCGCTCCACTTGACGTCGCGGTAGACGAACATCGTCACCAGGAAAGCATAGACGCAGGCGACCGCGCCGGATTCCGTCGGCGTGAACACGCCGGACAGGATGCCGCCGAGAATGATCGCCACCGTCACCATGCCCCAGATGGCGTCGAGCGCGATCTTGACCGCCTGGCGCAGCGAGACGACTTCGCCGCGCGGATATTCTTTCCGATAGGAGATGATCAGCACCAGAATGACCAGCGACAGCCCGAGCAGCAGCGCCGGGATGATCCCCGCCATGAACAGATGCGCGACCGAAATCGTGCCGCCGGCGGCGATCGAATAGATGATCATGTTGTGCGACGGCGGCACCAGCAGCGGCTGCAACGAGCCCGAGATGGTGACGTTCACCGCAAACAGCCGCGGGTAGCCGTTCTTGATCATCTGCGGGATCATGACACCGCCGACCGCGGCGGTATCGGCTACCGACGAACCGGAAATGCAGCCGAACATGGTCGAGGCGAGAATATTGACCAGCGCCATGCCGCCGCGCAACGCGCCGACGAAAACCTTGGCGAGATTGACCAGCCGCTCGGCCATGCCGCCGACCGCCATGATCGCACCCGTCAAAATGAAGAACGGGATCGCCAGCAGCGAGAAGCCGCTCATGCCGCCGGCGGTCTTGAGCATCACGGCTTCAAGCGGGATATCGGCCGACAGCGCACCGAGGATGGCGGCAATGCCGAGCGCGTAAGCGACCGGCATGCCCATCAGGCAGACGACGGTGAAGCTGCCGATCAGGATGAAAATGTCCATGCCGGGCTACTCCGTCGTCAGTCCGCTGACGGTCTCGGCTTCCGGTTCGGCGAAAAATTCCTGCGTCAGGAACCGTTCGACCACCAGAAGGATCGTCAGCGCGCCGCAGACCGGCACCGGCAGATAGGACAGACCGACGCTGAACAGCGGAAAATCAGGAATGCTTTGCTGCCAGGTCGCCTGCACCAGGCGGATGCCCCACACCAGCATAAAGAGATTGGTGGCCAGCATGCAGACCTCGAGGAAATAGCCGAGGTAGACCTTGGGCCGCCCGTGCAGGAAGGCCGGCAAGACGCCGACGCCGATGTGCAGGTGTTCGCGATAGCAAACCACCGCCGACAGAAACGACAGAACGATCATCAGCAGCACGGCCAGCGGCTCGGGCCACGACGCCGCGCTGTTGAGCACGAAGCGGCAGAACACGCCGTACGGAATGATGAGGGTAATGGTGACGAGGCAGGTGCCCGCGAGAAACAGGCAGACCCGGTGCACGGCGTCCATCGCGCGGATATAGCGGGCGATCATCGGAAACCTCTTATGGAAATCGCCCCGCTCCCTTCCGTCCGGCCGCAAGGCCGGACGGAACGGGATGCAGCGGCCTGCAAACTACTTGGTTTCCTGGATGCGCTTGACCGTGGCGGCGTATTTGGGCCCGTATTTGTCCCAAACCGGCTTCACGGCGTCCTGGAAGGCTTTCTTGTCGGCGTCGGATACCTGGATGATCTGGATGCCCGCGGCCTTGGCCTTGTCCATGGCTTCCTTCTCGTAGATTTCCCACAGCTTGCGCTCTTCCTGCTGCGCTTCGTGCGAGAACTTGATGAGCGCCGCCTGCTCGTCCTTCGACAGTGCGTCGAAGATCTTCTTCGAGAACACCACCATCTCCGGCACGATCAGGTGCTCATCGATGGTGTAGAATTTCGCCACTTGATAGTGGTTGTCGAACACGAAGCTCGGCGGATTGTTCTCGGCGCCGTCGACGACGCCGGTCTGCAGCGCGTTGAACACCTGGTCGTAGCCCATGGCCACGCCGTTGCCGCCCATCGAATTCGCCATGTCGACGAACATCGGATTGCCCATGACGCGGACCTTCATGCCCTTGAGGTCGGCCATGTTCTTGATCGGGCGCTTGGTGTTGTAGAAATTGCGCGCGCCGGCATCCATCCAGGCCAGGCCGACGAGGCCTTTGCCGCTGTTGGTCACCTTGTCGAGCAGTTCCTGGCCGATCGGTCCGTCGATCACCTGCTGCATGTGCGCGGTGTTGCGGAACACGTAAGGCAGGTTGAAGACGTTGAGATCGTCGACCACCGGCCCGAGCGCACCGACCGAGACGCGGGCGAAGGCGATGGCGCCGACCTGCGCCTGTTCGATGGCTTCCTTCTCGCCGCCGAGCTGCATCGAGGGATACATCGCGACGCTGAGCCGGCCGTTGGTTGCCTTCTCGAGTTTCTTGCCGATGTTTTCAACCGCGACGACCGTCGGATAACCGGCGGCGTGCACGTCGGATGCCTTGAGCACCAGTTTTTGCTGCGCGTGCGCGGCGGATGAGAGCGTAGCGGCGGTAAAGCCGGCCACCAGCAAGGCGGACAACAGTTTCATGGCGATCGTTCCCTCCCAGGTTCGATTGTTGTTTTTAGCGTCAGGCGTTGAGCTCTAAGCGTTTCCTGCACGGCTCATTGAACGTTGTGGCCATGCATGTTATTTGTCTGGTCATATGATGACTTAACCCCCGCGCCCGGGTCAAGCGATTGCAGAGACGTTCAACCCGAAATCTTGCGTTGTTGCGGCCGCTCGAAGCGCCGCGCGGCCTCACCGGCGAACTGGTGGCGCGGCTCACCGCCGACATCGTCGGCGGCAAGCTGCCGCCCGGTTCGCAGTTGCCGACCGAACAGGCCATGATCGCGGCCACCGGCGTCAGCCGCACCGTGGTGCGCGAGGCGATTGCCGCGCTCAAGGCCGACCGGCTGGTGGTGACGCGGCAAGGCGTCGGCGCCTTTGTCGCCGATCATGTGCGCCTGCCGTTCCGCGTCGATTTCGACGAAACCTCGCCGCTGCGCGAGGTGCTCAATGTCATGGAGCTGCGAACCGGGATCGAGGTCGAGGCGGCAGGTCTTGCCGCCGAACGCGCTTCACCGGCGCAGATCAAGAAAATCGGCGACAAACTTGCCGCCATCGCCGCCGCGATCGAAAAAGGCGGCAACGCCGTCGATCAGGACTTCGCCTTTCATTGCGAGATCGCCGACGCCACCGGCAATCCGCAGTTCAAAAGCTTCCTGGAATATCTCGGCCGCTTCGTCATTCCGCGGCGCACGGTGTGGGGCCGCTCGGCACCGGCCGCCAAGCGCGCGCACCTCGATCTGTTCCAGAAGGAACACGGCGAAATTTTCGCCGCCATTCGCGATCACGCGCCGCCGCAGGCGCGCAACGCCATGCAGCGGCATCTGCTCAACAGCCGCCACCGCTACGAGAAACTCGCGGCCGAGATGGGAATGAAGTGAGATGACAAACGGCGCACCCGTTTCAAAAGCGGCACGCCTTCTTCCCCTCCCCCCATGAGCGAAGCGAGTGGTGGGGAGGGGTTAGGGGTGGGGGGGCCGTTTTTAAGCCGGTGTGTGAAAAGTCCCCCCACCCCGGTTCGCGTTGCTTTCGCAACACGAACCGACCCACCCCACCGCGTCGCGGGGGGAGGGAACGCACGCCTC
>CAISIV010000158.1 GCA_903885555.1 uncultured Hyphomicrobiales bacterium | reverse complement strand
TCCTATCGAGGCGCTACACAGGCCGTTCAAGACGTTCTCGGCGGCCGGGTCGACATCCTCATTGAAACGCTCACCCAGGTCTCGCCGCTGATCGCCGCAGGCCAGATGCGAGGGCTTGCGGTCACGTCTGCGCATGCCTGGAAAACGATGCCCGACGTCCCGCCGCTCGGCGATACGGTGAAGAGCTTCGAAGTCAGCTCCTGGATGGGTGTGGCGACGACGAAGGGCGTGCCGCAGCCGATAGTCGATCGCCTGACGAGGGAGATCAAGACGGTCCTTACGCTGCCGGAAGTGCGGGAGCGGTTTGAGCAACTGGGCAACGAGGTTCAGGGCGGTACTCCGGAGGAGATGCGTGATCGTGTCGCGCGCGAGCTCGCCACTTGGAAGAAGGTGGTAAAAGACGCCAACATTCCGCAGCAATGAAGTGGGCGCGCGCCTGATCAGCCCAGCCATTTCTTGCGAATGGCCGCAAGAGTGCCGTCCATTTCGATCTGATCGATCCAGATGTTGAGATAGTTCTGCAACGTCTGATCCTCGCGGCGCAGCAGGATCGCGACGAGTACGGGATGTAAGACGTTTTCCGGTGACATCGCCGCGAGGGCAGGGTTCAGGCGCGCCATGTAGACCGCCGCGGTTGAATCCTGCACCTGAGCGTCGACTTTGCCTGCCAAAAGATCGGCCGTCGCAAGCTGATTGCTCGGATAACCGGTCGGAGTGGCTTGCGTGAATTCCGTGTGGGCAAAACGATCGTTCAGGCCGCCCTTGTTATAAGCAATCTTCAAGCCGGGTTTGTCGAGATCGGCAAGCGTCTTGAATTTTTCCCTGTCAGCGCTTCGGATCATCAACAGCTTGCCGTACCGCATATAGGGTTTTGAAAAAGTCGCCGTGCGTGCACGGTCAAGCGTTCGGCCCATGCCGGACATCGCGATATCGAATTTGTCGGCGAGCAGATCGCCCAGCATGGTGCCAAACGTCATTTTCACATATTCGATTTTGACGCCGAGCGCTTTGCCGAGCGATTCCAGCGCGTCCATGTCGAAGCCTTCAAGTTGGCCTGACGCATTGCGCATGCTGAATACCGGAGTATCCATCGTGGTCCCGACGCGTAGAATTCCGTTTTTGAGGATGCATTCCAATTTGTCGGGCCACGCTCGTGCTCGTAGATACGAAAAAAAATGCATGCGATGCCCTAGGATGAAGAATAGAACCCGTCAGACGCTTGGTCCTAAGGATAATTAGTACTTTGCATATTTGAAATACCTATATCGTGGTGATGCGTTCCTCCGGTTTACTGGCTTGGGCTCTGACCTTGGCTCGGCTGCGCGGCTGCTAGAACTACTGACCGAATGTCTGCAATCGGCTGCCGGCTCAACCGATCGACGCAACACAGGCGTTGAATCTCTCTGCTGGGGTTTCAAATTGCAAGGTCTCACGGGGGCGTTCGTTGAGCTGACGTGCCACTTTGTTCAGATGGGCCTGCGAGTGCACCGATAGGTCGGTGCCCTTCGGGAAGTACTGCCTCAGCAGACCATTGGTGTTCTCGTTCGATCCGCGCTGCCACGGGCTCTGCGGATCGCAGAAGTAAACGTCAATGTTTGTGGCAAGCGTAAATCGACGATGATCCGTCAGTTCCTTGCCCCGGTCCCAGGTCAGAGATTTATAGAGTTCATTGGGTAGCTTCTTGGCCTGCTTGATGAGCGCGGAGATGACCGCCTGGGTGTCCTTGTTGGACACCTTCGCCAACATCACATAACGCGTATGACGTTCAACCAAGGTAGCGATGTAGCTGTTCTTCGAACCCGCCAGCAGATCGCCCTCCCAATGGCCAGGCAGCGCCCGATCTTCAACCGCTGCGGGCCGCGCACGGATCGAGACGAGATCCTTTATTTGCCCCCGTCCATCGCCATTGAGCCCCGCTAGCTTCGATCGACGGATCGTACGCTTCGACCGAAGATGGCTAGCCCATCCAATCAATGTTGCTCCCCATCCTGCCGCTTTGCGCCAGCCGCCTTCCACTTGCGTCACGGGCGTTGGATTAATCGCCGGTCGCCCCACGTTCTCGCGAGTGGCAGCAGTGATTGGCGCTACAGGCAGCGGAGGCGGCTTGCTTGGAAAGAGTTCTGATACTTCGGGGGCTCTCTTCCATACGTCGAACCCTTCTCGCCAAACGTAGGCCTCGGCAAGGTTTCCATCCTGTACAAGTCGTGTCCGCAAATCTTCGATAGACATTGGACCGCTTTGTTCAGTGCCTCGACCGTAATACCAAACTCCGCTCATGATGCGCGCCCCGCCCCCGGTGCACAACTCTACCGAGAAATTGTGATGGTGTAAAAGGCGAGACGGCAATGGCGCTGTGGGTCGCAGCCACGTCGCGGATAGAACGAGCGTGGAGATGGGGAGGGGTAAAGCCGTTGCGTCCAACTTTAACCGTTGAGCATCGTGGCTGAGCCGGCGTCACGGTACCGCCAATGCCATCGGGCGAGCCGCACAATCGCAACTGCGGC
>CAISIV010000157.1 GCA_903885555.1 uncultured Hyphomicrobiales bacterium | reverse complement strand
GTTGATGACCAACGTGCTGGCGGACATGGCGCTGGAATTCGAGGCCGCCACCGTGCTGACCATGAGGCTGGCGCGCGCTTATGACGAAGAGGGCGAGGCCGCGCAGGTCATCCGCAGCGTCATGACGCCGGCGGCCAAATTCTGGATCTGCAAACGCGCGCCGTCCTTGGCGCTCGAAGCGATGGAGGTGCTCGGCGGCAACGGTTATGTCGAGGAAAGCATTCTGCCGCGTATCTATCGCGAGATGCCGGTCAATTCGATCTGGGAAGGCTCCGGCAACGTCATGTGCCTCGATGTGCTGCGTGCCATTTCGCGCATGCCGAACGCCGGTGAGGTGCTTAGCGAGGAAATTGCGAGCGCCAGTGACAAGCGGGTCAGCGCTTTCGCCGGCAAACTTGCGCAGCGGCTTGGCGCGGCCAACGACGAAGCGCAGGCGCGCATGCTGGTGCGCGATCTGGTGCTGGCCTTGCAGGCGGCGCTGCTGGTCAAGCACGCGCCGGCCGCGGTGGCCGACGCGTTCTGCGCGTCGCGAATTGCCGGGGAGGCCGGCGGCGCCTTCGGCACGCTGCCACGCGGCCTCGATCTGCGGGGCATCGCGGAGCGTGCCTTGCCGAACTAGAGCTTGCCGAACACCGCGAGCACGAGTGCGGCCTGCGCCAGGAAGCCGACGGTGAAGGCCAGTGTGCGCAGCACCGGAATGCCCATCACGTAGACGACGGCATGCGCCAGCCGCGCCCAGAAATAGACCGCGCAGGTTATCGCCGTGCCTTCGGTGGAAATGCCCTGGGTGTCGAGGATCAGCACCAGCGGCGCAAACACGATCAGGTTTTCGACCGCGTTGGTGTGCGCGAAATACAGCCGCTGCGCCCATGGCGATTGCGGCGGATCGTTGCGCGAGGGATTGGCCATCGCGCCCATCACGCCTTTGATCATGATGCGGTCGACGACGTATGGAATCCACAGCACACCCGTGAGGATGATCGTCAGCGTCAGCCACATCAGTTCCCTGGTCATCGTCCGGCTCCTGCTCTTAAGGTCTCAAAGGACCGCGAGCTTATGTGATGTAGGCCGCGCTGTCGCGTCCCAGTGCCGTCGCGGCCCGATTATTCTTGCGGAAATGTGGGCTTAACGTCAGCAATCAATTGGGCTATTCAGCCCCCCAAAGCGGCCGGCTGCGGCCGGGGAGCGGATCGAATGGACGACAAAGACAAGCAAGCACCGCTGGACACCCAATTGTTCCGCCGGGTGATGGGCCGCTTTGCCACCGGCGTTACGATCATTACGACCGAGGGCGATGGCGGCGTGCGCGGTATGACGGCGAATGCCTTCATGTCGGGCTCGCTGACGCCGATGCTGTGCATGGTGTCGGTGGCGAAGAAAGCCAAGCTCCATGACGCCTTGATCGCGTCGGGGCATTTCGGCGTCAGCATGCTGGCGCAGGACCAGGAGGCGATCAGCAAGCATTTCGCCGGGCAGGGCTCGGCCGACCCCGATATTTTGTTCGAGCATCTGGCGAAGGTCCCGGTGCTGGCCCGCGCCAGCGCCGCGGTGGCGGCCGTCGTCGATGCCCGTCACGAATGCGGCGACCACACTTTGTTCATCGGCCGGGTTGTCGGTTTGCGCGACGACGAACGTCAGCCGCTGGTCTATTGCGGCGGCCGCTACGCCACGCTGCACGTCAAGCACGGCGCGCCGGTCGATCCGTCGATCGATTTCTGGGAACTCGAGCACGAGTAACCGGGAGGGCTGAACGCCTTCAATCCCAGTTGCGCACTTTCACGTAAGAGCCGGGCGCGTCTTCGATCGGTTTGAGCTTGCCGCCGCCGGGCGTGCGCGCCTTCACCGTCTTGTCGTTCTGCTCTTTGAGCCAGCCGAGCCAGTCCGGCCACCATGAGCCGGCGTATTCCGTCGCCTTCTTCATCCAGGCGTCGACGTCGCAGCCTGCCGGCTTGCCGCCGAGCCAGTACTGGTATTTCGGCTTGGCCGGCGAGTTGACGACGCCGGCGATATGACCGGAGCCGGCCAGCACGTATTTGACGGGGCCGCCGAAATATTTCGAGCCTTCCATCACCGATTTCGCCGGCGCGATGTGGTCCTCGCGCGTGGCAAGATTGTAGATCGGGATTTTCACTTTGCTGAGGTCGAGCTTGACGCCGGCGATTTCCATCTCGCCTTTGCTGAGCTTGTTGTTGAGATAGCAATTGCGCAGATAGAACGAATGATTGGCCGCGGGCATGCGCGTGGCGTCGGCGTTCCAGAACAGGATGTCGAACGGGAACGGCTTCTTGCCCTTGAGGTAATTGTTGATGACGTAGGGCCAGATCAGGTCGTTCGAGCGCAGCATGTTGAACGTGGTCGCCATGCTGGAGGCTTCGAGATAGCCCTGTTCCTTCATGTGCGCTTCGAGCTGCGCGATGCGCTCCTCGTCGACGAAAACTTTAAGGTCGCCGGCAAAAGTGAAATCGACCTGTGCCGCGAACATGGTGGCGGACAGCACGCGGTTCTGCTTCTTGGCGGCGAGATAGGCGAGCGTGATGGCGAGCAGCGTGCCGCCGACGCAATAGCCGACGGCGTGAACCTTCTTTTCGCCGGTCGCCCGCTCGATGGCGTCGAGCGCGGCGAGGGGGCCTTCGTTCATGTACTGCTCGAAGCCCTTGGCGGCGAGCCTGGCATCCGGGTTGACCCATGAGATCACGAACACCGTGATGCCCTGATCGACGCACCACTTGATGTAGGATTTTTCCGGCGTCAGATCGAGAATGTAGAACTTGTTGATCCAGGGCGGCACGATCAGCAGCGGCACCTTCAGCACATCGGGCGTTGCCGGCTCATATTGAATGAGCTGCATCAAATCGTTCTGGAAGATAACCTTGCCCGGTGTCAGCGCGAGATCGCGGCCGACCTCGAAACGCGAGGCGTCGGATTGCGAGATCTTGAGATTGCCTTTGCCGGCTTTAATATCTTCGGTGAGCTGATGCATGCCGCGCACCAGGTTGTCGGCATTCGATGACAGCGTCTCGCGCAACAGTTCGGGATTGGTCAGCACGAAATTCGACGGCGAGATCGCGTTGGTGATCTGTTTCACATAGAACGCGGCCTTGGCCTTGGTGTGCTCGTCGACGCCTTGCGCGTCGGTGACCAGCTTCTCGCCCCATTGCGCGGTCAGCAGATAAGCCTGTCGTAAAAAATCGAAGAACTGGTTCTGCGACCACTCCGGATCGGCGAAGCGCTTGTCCTTCGGATCGGGTGCGGCCGCGGGAGGCGCTTTTTCGCCGGCCATTCTCTTTGCCGTGTTCGCCCATAAGTCGAGATAGGCGCGCCCCAGGCTGGTCTGCAGCTCGAACGCGCGCTTGGGATCGGACAGCCAGTATTCGGCGACGTGCCCGACGGTCTTGACCACGTCGGTGACACTCTCGGCCTGATCGTCTTTGAGTTTGCCTTCCTCGCGCGGCTTCATATAGGCGGCGAGCGCCTTGCCGCCTTCCTCGATCATGCGTGCGAGATTATGCGCGAAGGCTTCGACGTTGACCGACGTCACGGTGGGCTTTTGCGGTTCGATGGCGGGAGCTGAAGCTGCGACGACCGCGACCGGCGGAATCGCCGTTACCTTCGCCGCCTCGGTGGTTTTTTTATCCATCCGCGTTTCTCGCTCCCCGGCAGACAAATGGCGGGGACGTCTCCCTGTGGCAAGGCGCTATTGTAGGCAGGCTGACCCTGCGGAAGCCCTGTTACCGGGCGATGACCTTGCTGATGCCATATTAGCGCGATACCCGGTTTATGCTATAATTCATTGAGTCTGCACCGATTTCCGGTCCGCGGACAGGTGTGCGGAGCATGATGCGGCTTCTTCAACGCACGATAGTGACTACCGCCATGATGGCGGCGCTGCTGGCTGGCTGCTCGGCCGGCCCGATCGGCGACACTTTGCCGAATTCGATGGGTGGGTTGCCGGAAGGCGCCCCGGCGCGGCCGCGGACCCAGGGCCAGTTTCCGGCCGTCCATGATATGCCGGCCGCCCGCTCGACCCAGCCGATGAGCGAAGAAGAGCAGGTCAGGATGGAAAAGGACCTCCAGGCCATCCGCGACCGCCAGGCCGCCGCCGCCAAGGAGGATGCGCCGCCGGCCCCGGCGCCTGCGGCAAAGCCCGCCGCCAAGAAGCCGGCCGATACCAAGGCGTCTGGCGCCAAAACGTCTGGTACAAAGACGAACCCATGATAAAAGCCAGTCGGGGTCACGCCCGCCGGCTGGAGAAGGCAGTCCGGCGTCTATTTCCGAAAGTCTAAGCCGATGGACGAATTTTACCGCATCCGACGTTTGCCGCCTTACGTGTTCGAAGAAGTGAACAAGGCCAAGGCAAAAGCCCGCAACGCCGGCGCAGACATTATCGACCTCGGCATGGGCAACCCGGATTTGCCGGCGCCTGCGCATGTCATCGAGAAGATGAAAGAGACGCTGGGCAAGACCCGCACCGACCGCTATTCGTCGTCGCGCGGCATTCCGGGACTGCGCCGTGCGCAAGCCGCTTATTATGAGCGCCGCTTTGGCGTGAAGCTCAATCCCGACACCCAGATCGTCGCAACGCTCGGTTCGAAGGAGGGCTTTGCCAACGTCGCGCAGGCCATTACCGCGCCGGGCGACGTCGTCATCGTGCCCGATCCGAGCTACCCCATTCACGCTTTCGGCTTCCTGATGGCGGGCGGTGTGATCCGCTCTGTGTCGTCGGATCCGACGCCGGATTTCTTCGTGCAGGTCGAGCGCGCGATCCGCCACTCGATTCCGAAGCCGATTGCGATCGTCGTCTGCTATCCGTCGAATCCGACCGCGCTCACCGCAAGCCTCGATTTTTATCGAGACCTCGTCGCCTTCGCCAAGAAGCATGACATCTACATTCTGTCCGATCTCGCTTACGCCGAGGTTTATTTCGACAATAATCCGCCGCCGTCGGTGCTGCAGGTGCCGGGTGCAAACGACGTCACGGTCGAATTCACATCGATGTCCAAGACGTTCTCGATGGCCGGCTGGCGTATGGGCTTTGCTGTCGGCAACGAACGCATCATCGCCGCGTTGGCGCGCGTGAAGTCGTATCTCGATTACGGTGCTTTCACGCCGGTGCAGGTCGCCGCCACCGCGGCGCTCAACGGTCCGGAAGACTGCGTGCGCGAAATGCGCGACACCTATACCAAGCGCCGAGACGTGATGGTGGAAAGCTTCAGCCGTGCCGGCTGGGACGTACCATCGCCAAGCGCGTCGATGTTTGCCTGGTCGCCGATCCCCGAGCCGTTTCGGGAAATGGGCAGCGTCGAGTTCTCCAAGCTGCTGGTGGAGAAAGCTTCGGTCGCGGTTTCGCCCGGCACAGGCTTCGGCGAACGCGGCGAGGGCTTCGTGCGTATTGCGCTCGTGGAGAACGAGCAGCGTATCCGCCAGGCCGCCCGCAATATTCGTCGCTTCCTCGAGACAGCGCCGAACCAGTTGCACAACGTCGTTCCGCTCGCCACCCGGCGCTAGATCATGGCTCCTTTAAAAGTCGGCATAGCCGGAGTGGGCACGGTCGGCGCGGCCTTGATCGCGCAGATCGCTGCGCAGCGTGAGGCGCTGGCCGCGCGCTGCGGCCGGCCCATCGAAGTCGTCGCGGTTTGTGCACGGTCGAAAAGCAAGGACCGCGGCGTCGATCTCAAGAAGATGAAGTGGTTCAGCGACCCGGTGGCGCTGGCGCGCGAGCCGGGCATCGATGTGTTTGTCGAATTGATGGGCGGGGCCGACGGTCCGGCCAAGGCTGCCGTCGAAGCGGCACTTAGCTCGGGCAAGTCGGTGGTCACCGCCAACAAGGCGCTGCTGGCCAAGCACGGCGTCAAGCTCGCCGCCGCCGCGGAGAAACACGCCGTCGCGCTGAATTTCGAAGCCGCGGTCGGCGCTGCCATTCCGATCGTCAAGACATTGCGCGAAGGTCTGGCCGGCAATCAGATCGAGCGCATCTACGGCATCCTCAATGGCACCTGTAATTACATCCTCACGCGGATGGAGCAGGAAGGTCTCTCCTTCGCCGAGTGTCTCAAACAGGCGCAGCAGCTCGGTTACGCCGAAGCCGATCCGGCCTTCGATATCGAAGGCCACGACACCGCGCAGAAGCTGGCGATCCTTGCCTCGCTCGCTTTCGGCACCAAGGCCGATCAGCGCGCGATCTACGTCGAGGGCATTTCATCGATTGCCGCCGCCGATCTCACCGCGGCCGATGAACTCGGTTATCGCGTGAAACTTCTTGGCGTTGCAATGAGGACGCCGCAAGGCATCGAACAACGCGTTCATCCGACAATGGTGCGCAAGGATTCGTCTATCGCGCAGGTGATGGGCGTGACCAATGCGGTGACCATCGATGCCAAGGGTATCAACCCGATCACGCTGGTCGGTCCCGGCGCCGGCGGCGCTGCGACCGCGTCCGCGGTGCTGTCGGACATTGCCGACATCGCACGCGGCGTGCGCTGCGCGCCGTTCGGCCGCCCGACCGCCAAACTCAAGGACGTCCGCAAGGCGCCGATGCAGCGCCACGAGGGCGGCTACTACATCCGTTTTCAGGCGCGCGACAAGCCCGGTACCGCGGCGACGATTGCGACGCGGCTGGCCGAACAGGAAATCTCGCTGGAATCCATTGTGCAGCGCCACGCAAAAGGCGCGCCCAGCGAAGAAACCAAGAACGGCTCCGTGCCGGTGATCCTGATCACTTACGCGACCAGCGAAGATGCTGTTAGAAAGGCGCTCGCTGCCGTGAGCCGCGACAAGGTGATCTCGGGCCGCCCGCAAGTGATCCGGATCGAGAAGAACTAGTTCAACGACAAGCGTACTACGAGGGGGAACGTGCCATGGCTTCCATTACTGTCCAGCCCGAACTGCTGCTGGAACGCATTCTCACCCTCGAAATCGTGCGCGTCACCGAGCGCGCGGCCGTATCTGCGGCGCGCCTGCGCGGTCGCGGTCTGGACAAGGCGTCCGACCAGGCGGCGGTCGACGCCATGCGGCGCGAACTCAACAAGCTGCCGATCGACGGCACCGTGGTGATCGGCGAGGGCGAAATCGACGAAGCGCCGATGCTGTTCATCGGCGAGAAGGTCGGTAACAAGAACGGCCCCAAGGTCGACATCGCGGTCGATCCGCTCGAAGGCACGGTACTCTGCGCCAAGAACATGCCGGGCTCGATCGCCACTATCGCGATGGCCGACGGCGGCACGCTGCTGCATGCGCCGGACTGCTACATGGACAAGATCGCTATCGGCCCCGGCTATCCGAAGGGCACGGTCGACCTCGATGCATCCGTCACCGATAACATCATCAGTCTCGCCAAGGCGAAGGGCGTCAAGCCGTCGGAGATCACCGCGATCCTGCTTGACCGGCCGCGCCATGCCGAGATGATTGCCGCGATCCGCAAGCTGGGCGCCGCGGTCAGCCTGATCAGCGATGGTGACGTCGCCGGCGTCATTCATTGCGCCGAAGCTAAGACGGGCATCGATATTTATCTCGGCCTGGGCGGCGCGCCGGAAGGCGTGCTGTCGGCGGCGGCGCTGCGCTGCATCGGTGGCCAGATGCAGACGCGCCTCGTCATCGACACCGAGGCGTTGCAGGAGCGCATCAAGAAGATGGGCATCAAGGACGCCAAGAAGAAGTACGAGATCGAGGACATGGTGAAGGGCGATTGCCTGTTCGCCGCCACCGGCGTGACCACCGGCGCGATGCTCAAGGGCGTCGTGTTCGGCAAGGACATGATCGAAACCGAAACCGTGGTCATGCGCTCGGCCACCGGCACCGTTCGCCGCGTCATCGGCGAGCACCGGCAGCTGGGCAAGTTTCACCTGGATTGATCGTCTCTGGCGAATTTTAGACCGTCATCCTGAGGTGGCCGCGTAGCGGCCCTCGAAGGATGGACGCCGTGATGTTGCCTGGCCGTCGCCCTTCGAGGCTCGCTTTGCTCGCACCTCAGGGTGACGGGCAGGGAGGCTATCCACAGCCCACTGAGCACCACTGGGTCAGAGCGCCTATATTGGCGTGATGGCCGCACCGGCAACCACCTTCGACGACAAAGAGCGCTACTTCCTCGGCGTCGATAAATCGGCGACCGGGCGCGCCTGGCGCGACCGGCTCGACGTGCGCGGCACCGCGCGCGCGCTGACGATTGCGCAACGGCTGGGCCTGCCGGAGCTTCTCGCCCGCGTACTGGCTGGCCGCGGTGTCGAGCCCGAGGACGCCGAGGCCTTTCTCGATCCGACCATCAAGCGGATGCTGCCCGACCCGTACACGCTCACGGCGATGCAGGCGGCGTCGGCACGCATCGCGCATGCCATCGAGAAAAGCGAAAGCGTCGCGATCTTCGGCGATTACGATGTCGACGGCGCCACGTCTTCCGCGCTGCTGGCTTATTACTTGCGCCGCTGCGGGCTCGACCCGATCATTCACATTCCGGACCGCATCTTCGAAGGCTACGGTCCGAACGTCGACGCCATCCGCTCGTTCGCCGAGCGCGGCGTAAAGCTGCTGATCACCGTCGACTGCGGCACCACCAGCATGGAGCCGCTCACGGAAGCCAAGAAGCTTGGCCTCGATACGGTGGTGATCGATCATCACCAGGCCGACGAGCAATTGCCGCCGGCGGTTGCCATCGTCAATCCGAACCGCGCCGACGATCTGTCGGGTCTCGGCCATCTCGCGGCCGTCGGTCTCGTCTTTGTCACGCTGGTGGCGTTGAGCCGTGAATTGCGTCAGCGCAATTTCTGGGACGCAACGCGCGCCGAACCCGATCTATTGTCGCTGCTGCATCTGGTGGCGCTCGGAACCGTCGCCGACGTGGTGCCGCTGAAAGGTTTGAACCGCGCCTTCGTCGCAAAGGGGCTGATCGCGCTTCGCCGTCGCGACAATGTAGGACTGTCTGCACTGATGGACGCGGCGCGACTCAACGGTCCGCCGGAAGCCTGGCATCTCGGATTTATGTTGGGGCCGCGCATCAATGCCGGCGGCCGCATCGGCAACGCGGGCCTTGGCGTCAAATTGTTGCTGGAAGAAGACCCGATCGAGGCCGGCCGCATCGCCGGCGAACTCGACCGGCTCAACAGCGAGCGACGGGTGATCGAAGCATCGGCGGTCGAGCAGGCCGAGGCCGAAGCAATGGCCGCGCTTGGGATAGAGGAGAAGGGCGCGGTGGTCGTCACCGCCGCGCAAGGTTGGCATCCCGGTGTGGTCGGTCTCGTGGCTTCGCGGCTGAAGGAACGGTACGGGCGTCCGGCCTTTGCCATCGCGCTGGAGCCCGGCGGCATCGGCACCGGTTCGGGCCGCTCGATTGCCGGTGTCGATCTCGGCCGCGCGGTGCGTCAGGCGGTCGCCGAAAAGTTGCTGCTCAAGGGCGGCGGTCACGCCATGGCGGCGGGCGTCACGTTGCCGAAAGGGGGGCTGGCGGCGTTCCGCGCCTTCCTTGAGGCGGCGCTGGCGCCGTCGGTGGAGATCGCGCGCAAGGAAACCGCGCTGCTGATCGACGGCGCGGTCAGCGCCGGCGGCTTCAATCTGTCGCTGTTTGAAATGCTGTCTCGGGCCGGTCCGTTCGGCGCCGGCAATCCGGAGCCGATGCTGGCGCTGCCGGCGCATACGCTCGCTTATGTCGATCCGGTCGGCGAGAACCACATCCGGGCGCGCTTCCGCTCCGGCGACGGCAAGATGGTCAACGCCATTGCTTTCCGCGTCGCCGGCACGCCGCTGGGCAAGGCACTGATCGACAATCGCGGCCGGGCCATGCACGCCGCCGGCCAGATCGCGGTCGACCGCTGGCAGGGCGAGGAGCGGGTGCAGATGCGGCTCACCGACGTGGCGCTGAGCGGTAACTGAACGCGGCGTTTTTGACGATCTTGTCAGATGGCCACCGGAGTGGCATTGATCCGCCGAGCGCCGTACTTCTCAAAAAACGAGGCGCCATTGGAGGATTCACATGCGCTTCCTGAAAATCGCGACGGGTTTTGCGGTCGCCGCCGCCACTTTGTGCGGGCAGGCCCAGGCGCAGACTTACCCGGCACGGGACATCACCTTCGTCGTCGCCTTTGCGGCGGGCGGCGTTGCCGACACCGTGGCGCGTTTCGTCGCGCAGGGCGTCTCCGCCAAGCTCGGCCGCAACGTCATCGTCGATAATCGCGGCGGCGCCGGCGGCAATATCGCGGCGGCCGCGGTCGCGCGTTCTGCGCCGGATGGCTACACCATCCTCGTCACCACCACCGCGCTCGCCATCAACGAGACGCTGACGCCGAACAAGGGTTTCGCCGCGGCCGACCTCAAGTCGATCGCCATCGTTGCCTCGAGCCCGGAATGCCTGGCGACCGGCGAGGGCACGGCCGCCAACAATCTCGCCGAGTTCCTCAAATCAGTGCAGGGCAAGAGCATCAACTTCGGCACGGCCGGCGTCGGCAGCGGCTCGCATATCGCCGCCGAGTACTTCTTGAAAGTGCATGCCAAGGTCAACGCGGTGCACGTGCCGTTCAAGGGCGGCGCGCCGGCGATGAACGCGGTCATGGGCAACCAGATCGAACTTTTGGCCACCACGCTGGGCGGGGGCCCGGCCGGCCAGATCGCCGGCGGCAAGCTCAAGGGCCTTGGCGTCGCCAGTGCCAAGCGCGTCGCGGCGGTGCCGAATGTTCCGACCTTTGCCGAGGCCGGTTACCCGTTCGAAGCCTCGTCCTGGGTCGGTATTTTCGCGCCTTCGGCGACCCCACCGCAGATTACCAATATGCTTAATGCTGCAATCGACGAGGTCATGAAAGATCCCGCACTGCAGCAAAAGCTGACGTCGATCGGTTTCGATCCGATGAGCGGCTCGCAAAGCCAAGCAGAAGACATGTTTAAGGCCGAAGTGACGAAATGGGGCACTATGGTCAAGGCGCTCGACATCACGATCAACTAGATCACACCGCAGTGCGAGACGAATTTATGACTGCTTTTGCGGCAGGCACAAATTTTACGCACGCGCATGTTGCTGGCAGTTTCGCAAAGTTTATGGAATATTGATCCCAATCAAAAAACTCTCGAGTGAGTACGTAAAATACCGTGATGGACCGTGTTGTTCCCCCGTACCGCATCAATGTTCTGCTGACCGCGACTGCATTCGTTATCGCCGTCACTCAACTGGTGATCGTTCCGCTCCTGCTGAGGCCGGAATCCGGATTGGAAGCCGACCTGCTGGCGGTTCTCATCGCCGTGCTGCTGTCGCTGACCACGCCGTTCAACCGCGCGCTGCTGCATGAAGCAATCCACGGCCGGCTGGTGCGCCGCCGCGACTGGAACACGCGGTTTGGCCGCGCGCTCGCGATCTGCTCCGGCATTTCGTTCGACGCCATTCGCCTTGGCCACATGACGCACCATCGCTTCCCAAGACACGCGCTGGACCGCGCCGACGTCATCGAGCCGGGCATGAACCGCGTCACCGCGACCATCCGGTTTTATCTCGGTCTGGCCGGCTGGCTTTATGTCCGCGAAATTCTGTCGTCGATGCTGATGCTGATGCCGCGCCGGGTGATCAACTGGGTAGCGTCGAATGTGATGCCGGAAGACGATGCCGACGGCATGTTGCTGCACGGCGCGCTGCGCCGCGGTCTCGATCGCCGGCTGTCGCGCATCCGGATGGATTCGATCCTGGTTATTCTCATTTATGGCGTCGCGTTCTATCTGTATGGCGAGTGGTGGCCGGTGCTGTTGCTCGGCATCGCGCTGCGCGGCCTGATCGTATCGCTGCAGGATAACGTCGCGCATTACGATACACCGGCCTATGTCGGCGCGCCCGCGCACAACACGCGCACCGTGCACTGGGCCGCGCTGTTCATGCTCAACAGCAACCTGCACGGCGTGCATCACGACCAGCCTGACGTGCCGTGGAACAGGCTGCCGAATGCGTTCCGCAGCGCCGGCGGCAACTATTCCGGCGGTTATTTCCGGCTGCTGGCCAAGCAGTTTCACGGCCCGGTCCGGCTTTCCAAGGATTGATCAAGCACTGATCGCCCTTAACGCCGCGGAAACGGACCCGCGGTCATGATGCTTTCCGTCCCTCTGGACTGGAAAGCACATATGTCATTATTCTCACGAACGGCCGCGTCTATCGCGCTCGGCGTCCTGCTGGTTTCGCCTTCGCTGCCTCTGGCCGCCGATACCGTCGAGATGGCGGACATGACCTGGGTCGAGGTGCGTGGCGCGATCGAGCGCGGCATGACGACGGCGATCGTGCCGTCCGGCGGCATCGAGCAGAACGGCCCGCATATGGTGCTCGGCAAGCACGACTACATTGTGCGGGCAAATGCGAACCGCATCGCGCAGGCCCTCGGCAATGCGCTGGTCGCGCCTGTCATCTCCTATGTGCCGGAGGGCGACTACACGCCGCCGACCGGCAACATGCTTTACCCCGGCACGCTCGGTTTGCCCGAACCCGTCTTCGCCGGCGTGCTCGAAGGCATCGCGCGCAGCCTGAAGAATACCGGTTTCAAGACCATTTCGCTGATCGGCGATCACGGCGGCAATCAGGCGGCGCAGGCTTTAGTCGCCGCCAAGCTCAATCGCGAATGGGCCGGGCAGGCCAAGGTGCTCAACGTCACCGACTATTACATCGACGAGGCGCAGATGAAGTTCCTGCGCGGCGGAGGCGAAACCGACGCCACCATCGGCAGTCATGCCGGCTTGATCGACACCGCCGAACTGATGTCGGTGCATCCGCAAGGCGTCGATCTTGCGAAGTTCAAGAGCTACGCGCGCAAGGAAGCGCCGGGACATTCGGGCGATCCGGCGCGCGCGAGCCCCGAACTCGGCAAGGCTTTGCTCGACATTCGCATCAATGCCGCGATCAAACAGATCAAGGCTGCAAACTGACTACGGGACGTCGGCGGCCTGCTTGTTGCAGCCGGTATCGAAATCGGATTTCGCCACCGGCCAGAGTTTTTCCGCTTCGTTGGCTTTGAGCGCGTCTGCGTTTGGCAGTCCGGCCAGTAATTTCAGGCCGGTCATGCGCTCGATTTCCGCGACCGACTTGAACCAGATCTCCGGGTCGAATGGTCCCTTGGCATAGGTTTTGTGGCTCTGCGGGTAGAGGAAGCTGAGCACCTCCCATTGCGCGCCGTTCTTGCGCACGACGATTTTGAATTCGTTTGGCGGAATGGCAACCGGTACCGCCTTTTTGTGGTTGTCGGAGCGCATCCAGGAGATCGGCTTGTTCTTGTCGAACACGGGGCCCGCGACGACCCAGACCTCGCCATATTTGTTTGCCCATGCGCCGGTCATGCATTCCAGCGTCAGCCACGGTCCGGCGTTGAAGACATGGAGTTGCGGCACGGCATTGACGACGTTGTGTGTGAACCATGCCGCGTCGTGGCCGAGCCGCTCGGCGAGATATTTCTGCGCAAGGTGGCCGCGGTCGTACCAGTTCTTGTGCTGCTTGCGGAATGCCGAGGAGAACGCGTAGCTGTCGCTGATCGGCGCGATGCCTTTGTCGGCGAGATCGAAAATGGTGAACCACGTGTTGGGACGTTCGCCGCTCTCGGGTGAATCGGCCGCCTTTTTGACGTGATGTGCCACCCAGTGCGGCACGCCGAGATATTTCGGCTTGGTGTCGCGCGCCTGTGTGTTGAAGTTGCTGATGTAGCCCTGGAAACAAATGATCCGGTCATCGTCGCCGGCGAGACCGGGGTTGTGATCCTTGAGCACGGCATCGCTGCACTCGACGACGCCGGATTTCTTGTCGGCGTCGCTGACGGTGGCAAAGGCGGGCGCTGCGACGGCGAGGATGGCGATGGTGCAGAGTGGAAATAGAGAGTTGTGACGCGGGCGAAGCGGGCGCATGGCAAGTCCCCCCAAAAATCAAAGGTTGCAAAATAATAATATTCAATAATAGCGGGTATGGGGGTGTTCGACCAGTGCAGCGTGGTAATGCCGCTCAGAAAGCGACGTTGATGCCGACCTGGCCGCCGTAAGCCGTGACGCTGCGCTGCGCCAGGGTGCTGCTGAGCGCCAGCAGGCCGGTCATGTTTGCGGCCAGCTTGAGGGTCGTGCCGCCCGTCACGGCGGCCCAATCCGGCCCAAGGCTGACCGCCGGCATGGAATAGCTCGGCGCGCTGATTGTCGTCAGCGTGGCCGTGACCGATCGGCTTGCCGAAGCAAATTCGTGGTTCCAGCTTGCCTTGGCGAAGGGGCGCCATGGTCCGGCGTCATAGGCGACCTGATAGCCGGCACTGCCGATCGCCGAATTGCGGGTCTGGGCGGTAAAGCCGAGGCTGGTGAAGCTGCCGCTTTCGGTAAAGCCGTTGATGCGGAGCTGCTGAAGCGCCAGACCCGCGACCGGACCGTGCGTCACGGCGCCGTTCTGGAAATTATGACCGGCTTCACCGGCAAGGGAGAGATTGCTGCCCGATACCGACGCTGTGTTGTGCTGAATGGTGATGCCGATAGGGACGTCGCGCTTGATATCGAAGCCGAGCGTGCCGTAGGTCGCGATGACGTCGAACCACATCGGCCCGGCGTTGTGCGCGGCATAGGCGCTCACGGCAAATTCGTTCTGCGTGAAGCCGCCGAAGTTCTGGCTGAAGCTGGCGTTCTGCCGCCCGACGGTGATGGCGACGCCGGCGAGCCAGTTGCTTGGCATCTTGTAGTCGAAGCCGGCGGTCAGCGAGACCGGTGTTCCGGGATCGTCGGGGAAGCCGCTATTGTTCTGGATCTTCAGCCGCGAAATGTCGCCGCTCAGCCAGGTGTTGAAACCGGAGCGGCCCTGTTGGCGCTGCGAGATCGGAATTTGATTCTGAATGACGCCGATGAGCGATGTGCGCGTCTTGACCGGCGCTTCAGCCAGCATCGAGATCATGCTCGGCGCGACGACGAGGCTGTATTCGTAGTCCGCCAGAATTTTCTGTCCGGCCGTCGAGAGATGAATGTCGTCGGCGAACAGATGCGTTTGCATCGCGTCGGGCGCGACCAGCGTTAGCGGCGTGCAGAGCAAAGCGTAGCCGGAAGTCACGCCGCCCGGTGCGATACAGGCCGGACCGCCGCCGGCAATGAAGCCGAACGATGCGAGGTTGCCGGTGACGGCCTGCAACATGCCGTTGAAGTCAACCGGAATGAAATTGACGTTGTTTGCGGCCAGACCCGACCAGAGCGTCTGATTGTAGGTGGTCCGCAATGTGCGCTCGGTCGCCGTGCCGAATGACTGCGGCTGGTTCGGCACGATGACATAGCGCGCGCCGGCCGCGCTCAGGCTTCGGACGGACGTCACGAAATCGGCCGCGGATTGCCCGACGCTTTGTTCGCCTTGCGCCAGCGTGATGGTGCTGGCGTTGACGCGACCGACATACAGCGAGACGTCGTTGCCGCCGGAGCCGATCAGATAGAGCGCGTCGCGGTTGGCGATGCCGCCGCTCGCCAATAGATAATTGCTGATCTGTGTGACGGTCGAAACCGCGTTCGGATACGAGCCGGCCTGATTGTTGCGCGCGCCGCCGATGGCGTAATTCGCTCCACCCTGGTTGGCAGGATTTCCGTTGAGCCCAAAATAGCTCGCCAGCAATTGCGAACTGACCGGACCCGGTCCCGTCGTCGATACGCCACCGCCATTGGCGATTGCCGCGGGCAGGGCTGCGTCGACCGTGGCGTTGCCGGTGGGGAAGGCGAGGTTGCGGTACCAGCCGCTGTCGACGGTGCTGTCGCCAAAACCGACGAACTGGTTGAAGGTTTGCGCAGACGCAGCGCCGGCATAAGCCGCCATACACACGGCAAACAGGCCAACCCGTGCTCTCATAACAACCCCAACCACGCGCCCCGGCACACTTTATCGTGTCACGGAAGCCGTGACCACGGGGGCGTCAGCGCTTGCGGGCTTTCTTGCAGAACACATCGTAGATCGCGCCGATCACGATACGTGCTTCGGCGCTGGCGAGATTGTAATAGATCGCCTTGCCGTCGCGCCGGGTAGATACCAGACCGTCGGCGCGCAGACGCGCCAGTTGCTGCGACACAGTCGGCTGGCGAAGCTGGAGAATGTCTTCGAGTTCGCTCACCGACTTTTCTCCTTCGGCGAGAATGCAAAGGATCATCAGCCGGCTTTCGTGCGCGAGCGCTTTGAGAAAATCGGCGGCGCGCTTGGCGCTGCCCACCATGCGATCGAGCTCTTGCGAGCGATCACGGCTGTCGAGAAGTTGCAAATCCATATGTACACCAACAGTCGCCGATGGATGGTGACAGAATACAGACCATCAGTTGGCGGTGTGCAATGCTTTTGTGATGTTCAACAACTGCGCATGATCGCCGCCCGGCGCATCCAGCTTCTTGATCAACGCGCCGAACAGCCCCCAGAAATTGTCTTCGCCGGGATAGCCGCGGATGCGGCCGATTTCGCGGCCCTTGTCGATCAGAACAAACAGCGGCGTCAGCTTTTCGGCGTCGATAAAAGCCAGCTCCTGCGGCACCGGACCCGCGATATCGACGCGCCGTAGCGGCGCGCGGCGGCCTTCGTCGGTCTTGTCATAGACAGGAGCTATCTCGCGATTGAAAGCCTCGCACCAAACGCAGCCAGCTTGTTCGAACATCACCAGCTCAGCGGCGCGCGCGTTGGCAAAGCCTAACGCTATAAACATCGCGCCGAGCAGGGCGCAAAGAGAAAGAAGTTTCAAGGAAAATGGTTGGGACGGCAGCTTCATTCTCTTTGGCAATTCTGGATACGCCGCCATGGTGTACCACGGCCGGATATATCACTAGCATCGAATATGACAACGAACCGCCGTCGCGCAAGAACCTGACTGCAGGGATCTAACTGAATGAGTCTCGACGTCTCCGCCGGGGGAGCTTTTGTGGCCGGTCTATTGTCCTTTGCCTCGCCCTGCGTGCTGCCGCTGGTGCCGCCTTATCTCGCCTATATGGGCGGGGTCTCGGTCGAGCAGTTGCGCGAGCCGGGCGGTACGCCGCAGCGCGTCCGGGTGCTGCTGGTAGCGCTGTGTTTTGTTGCCGGTTTCAGCACGGTGTTCGTCGCGCTGGGCGCTACCGCCTCCTGGATCGGGCAGGCGGTCAGCGCCCATCTCGGCATCCTGGGCTATGTCGCCGGCACGCTCATCGCCCTGATGGGGCTCCACTTCCTCCATGTGATCCGTATCCCCTTCATGGACCGCACGGCCCGCGTCGGCGTCGCCGCCAAGCCTGCCGGGATGCTCGGGGCCTATGTCATCGGGCTCGCCTTCGGTTTCGGCTGGAGCCCCTGCGTCGGGCCGGTGCTGGCGGCCATTCTGCTGATGGCGGGCGCCGCCGACAGCGCCGGCGAGGGCGCCCGGCTGCTTCTGGTCTATTCGCTCGGGATCGGCCTGCCGTTCCTGGTGGCGGCGTTTTTCGCCGGCGCCTTCATGCGGTGGAGTGCGCGGTTCCGCACGCGCCTCGACCTGATCGAAAAGGCGATGGGCCTGTTCCTGATCGTGGCGGGCATCCTGATCTTTACCGGCCAGATGCCGACGATCGCCAATTGGCTGATCGAGCTGTTTCCGGCGCTGGGCCGGATTGGCTGAATTCGCCTCGACTAAGCGATTTTGGCCGGTCTGGACGACTCAGAGGGCATCTTTTACGCCCTTGGGCGAGGAGTTTTCATGCCGCCACAGCCGCAGCCGAACGCCAAGCCTCTGAACGTCCCGCAAACGCTCGCCCAGGCGCTGGAGCTGCATAAGGCAGGACGGCTGGCCGATGCCGAACGGCTCTATGCCACGATCCTGACGGTGCGGCCCGATAATTTCGACGCGCTGCACATGAGCGGCCTCATCAAGTTGTCGCAAGGCAAGGCCGCCGAGGCGCTGCACCTGGTGGCTGCGGCCATGAAGGCGCGGCCGCCGACGCCGCAGATCTGGCTCAACCACGGCATCGTGCTTAACGCGCTCAACCGCCCGCAGGAAGCCGTCGACAGCTTCGATCAAGCCATCAAGCTCAAATCGAAATTCCCTGAGGCGCATAACAACAAGGGCGTCATTCTGGCCAACCTTGGCCGCCAGGAGGAAGCGCTGGCGGCTTACGACAAGGCGCTCGCCGTTGTGCCGAACTACGTCGAGGCCCTGTCGAACCGCGGCAATGTGCTGTCCCGCCTGGGCCGCTTTGACGAGGCGCTCAAATCCTTCGACCGCGCGATTACGACGAAGCCGGATTATGCCGACGCGCATTACAATCGCGGCGACGCGCTCAAGCAGTTGCGCCGTTACGATGAATCGTTGGCCGCCTACGACCGCGCCATCGCGTTGCGGCCCGATCTTGGCGCCGCGCATATCAATCGCGGCGTGCTGCTGCTTGAAATGAACCGTTATGACGATGCGCTGGCCAGCTACGACAAGGCGCTCGCGGTGGCGCCGGACAACATCGAGTCGATCTACAATCGCGGCCACGTGCTGGAACGTCTCAAGCGTCACGAGGAAGCGCTGGCGGCCTATGACCGCGCCATCGCGCTGCGCCCCGATCTGGCGGCGGCGCACGCCAACCGCGGCAATACGCTGCGCGAACTGAAGCGCTTCCCGGAATCGCTCGAAAGCTACGACCGCGCCATCGCCTTGCAGCCGGACATGATCGAGGCGCTGTCCAACCGCGGCATGATTTTGCACGAGCTCAAGCGGCTCGAGGAGGCGCTGCCGAGCTACAATCAGGCGCTGGCACTGCGGCCCGACTATATCGACGCACTCAACAACCGCGCCCAGACCTATCAGGAGCTCAAGCGCTTCGAAGAAGCGCAGACCGACTTCGACCGCATCCTGACCGTCAATCCGGAGCACGCGCACGGCTTCAGCGGTGCGGCCGCCTGCGCCATCAATCTGGCCGACTGGGACCGCCGCGAGCGATTTGCGCCGCACGTCGCCGCGCATATTGCGAACCGGAAGTCCGGCTTCTCGCCTTTTACCTTGATCGGCTACAGCGACGATCCGGCCCTGCAGATGCAATGCGCCCGGAATTACATCGAAAACCGCGTGCCCTATCCGCCGCAGCCGCTGTGGACCGGGCAGAAATGGCGCAACGAGAAAATCCGCATCGCCTATGTCTCGGCGGATTTCCGCACTCACGCCACGTCGTTTTTGATGGCGGAATTGTTCGAACGCCACGACAAATCGCGCTTCGAAACCCACGCGATCTCGTTCAGCACCAACGACAACAGCGAGATGCGCCGCCGGCTGATCGCGGCCTTCGATCATTTCCATGACGTCACCGGCAACAGCGACAAGGACGTCGCCAAACTGATGCACGATCTCCAGATCGACATCGCCATCGATCTCAAGGGCTATACCCAGGATGCGCGGCCGGAGATTTTCGAATACCGGCCGTCGCCGATCCAGGTGAACTATCTCGGCTATCCGGGTTCGTTGGGCAGCCGGGTGATCGACTACATCATCGCCGACAAGACGGTGGCGCCGTTCGAGCACGCGCCGTTCTTTTCGGAAAAGATCGTGCAACTGCCGGACAGCTATCAGGTCAACGACACGCACCGCAAAGTGTCGCCGACCGTGCCAACGCGGGCGCAGGCCGGCCTGCCGGAGCAGGGCTTCGTGTTCTGCAGTTTCAACAACAACTGGAAGATGACGCCGCCGGTGTTCGATGTCTGGATGCGGCTGCTCAAGCAGGTCGAGGGCAGCGTGCTGTGGCTGCTCGGCGACAACGCCGGCTCCATGGCGAATTTGCGCAAGGAAGCGGGAAAGCGCGGCGTCGATCCGGCGCGGCTGATCTTTGCCGACCGCATGGTGCCGGAGGAGCATCTGGCGCGCCACGCGCTGGCCGATCTGTTCCTCGATACGCTGCCCTGTAACGCCCACACCACGGCGAGCGATGCGCTTTGGGTCGGTCTGCCGTTGCTGACCTGCGAAGGCGGCACCTTCGCCGGCCGCGTGGCGGCGAGTCTTCTACGTGCTGCCAATATGCCCGAGCTGGTGACCACCAATCTCGCCGACTACGAGGCCGTGGCGCTGAAACTGGCGCGCGATCCGGCGCAGGCCAGAGCCTTGCGCGAGCGGCTGCTGGCGACCCGTATGACCGTGCCGCTGTTCAATCCGGAACGCTTTGCTCGCCATATCGAGGCGGCCTACACGACGATGTGGGAAACCTGGCAGCGCGGCGAGGCGCCCAAGGCCTTTGCCGTTCCGGCGATCAGCTAGAGGAAAACCCCGGCGCTGTGACGCGCCGGGGCCTGTTGCATCCCGTCAGGCGCGCGTGCGCATCCTGATCTGGAAGCTGTCGAAGCCGAGCTCGGCCACCTGCAGCCAAGCATAGCCGTCGTTGCGGAACGGCACGAGGCTCTCATACATTTTCTTGAAGTGCGGATTGGTCGCCGACAGTTCGGTGTAGATGTCGGTCGCCGCCTTGTAGCAGGCCTCCAGCACCGGTTGCGGGAAGGCGTGCAACAGGGCGCCCGCCGCCACCAGACGCTTCATCGCCGGCGGATTGACGGCGTCGTATTTCGATGTGGTCCACACCCAGGTGTCGTTGGACGCGGTGATGATCGCCGATTGATACGATTTCGGCAGTTCGTTCCACTTGGCTATGTTCATGATGTTGTGGGACTGGCCGCTGCCTTCCCACCAGCCCGGATAATAGTAATGCTTGGCGACTTTGACGAAGCCAAGCTTCTCGTCGTCGTAAGGTCCGACCCATTCGGCGGCGTCGATCGTGCCTTTCTCGAGCGCAGGATAGATGTCGCCGGCGGCCAGCTGCTGCGGGATGGCGCCGACCCTGGCCAGGATCGTGCCCGCGAAACCGCCGACGCGGAATTTCAATCCCTTGATGTCGTCGATGGTGTTGATCTCCTTGCGGAACCAGCCGCCCATCTGCGCGCCGGTATTGGCCGACGCAAAGCCGATGGCGTTATATTCCTTGAGCAGATCGTTCATCATCTCTTCGCCGCCGCCGTGGCGGAACCAGGAAATCATCTGGCGCGAATTGAGCCCGAAGGGCAGCGCGGTGCCGAAGGTAAAGGCCGGGTTCTTGCCGAAATAATAATAGAGCGCCGTATTGCCCATTTCGACGGTGCCGTTCTGCACCGCGTCGAGCACCTGCAAGCCCGGCACGATTTCGCCGGCGGCGAAAGTCTGAATCTGGAATTTGTTGTCGGTGATTTCGGCGACGCGTTTGGCGAAATATTCGCAGCCGCCATACAGAGTATCGAGCGACTTCGGCCAACTGGCCGTCAGCCGCCACTTCACAGAAGGTGACGTTTGCGCAATCGCAGGCGCCGCAACGGCCGACGCGGCGAGCCCACCGCCGGCGACTTGCAGAAATTGACGACGTTTCATGGCATTTCCCCTGGTTGTTAGTCGGTCCGCCGACCGGAGGAGATTCCACTTTACGTATATTTCAGTTCGCCCCTTCGTTGCCGGCGACCGACGCGTTCGATCTTACGCCGGCCGTTTCCAATGGAAAGGGCGCGCTCGACGAAATCGCGGCGTGTGCAGTGCGATATTGGAGATCGGGGCGGCGAATTACTTCTTCGCGCCTTGCTCGATTTCCTTGTGGTCCGGCGTCACGTCTTCCTTGTCGAGCTTGGCCAGCGATTCAAGGGCGAGGTGGTACATCACTTCATTGCCCATCCACTTCTTCAGCGGCTGAATGAGCGTAACGCGGGTGTAGCGCAGCAGCAGGTCGTTCTTTTTCGCCAGGTCCTCGGCCAGTTCCCAGGCGCGCGCCAGCAGTTTTTCGCGCGGATGGATTTCGGCGATGAGGCCGAGCTCCTTGGCTTCCTTGGCGCCGATAATCTGGCCGGTCAGCATGAAATAGCGCGCACGGTTGATACCGAGCAGCATCGTGTAGACGATACCGATGCCGTCGCCCGGTGTCTGGCTCGCGATCTTGAAATGCGCGGTGTCCTCGAAGCTGCAATCGTCCGCGCCGATGACGATGTCGCACATCAGCGGCAGTTCGGAATGCCGCATGGCAGGGCCGTTGACCACCGCGATCATCGGCACTTCGATGTCGAGCATGCGCGTCATCAGGCGGTGCGCGTTCCAGTGGATGGTGTCGAGCAGGTTCGCGGTAATGTTGGTCGAGACCTCGCGATAGAACGAATAGCCGGGTTCGGCGCGCGGGCCGCTGAATTCGTCGCCGATGCCGGTCATGATGATGATGCGATTTTCGCGGTCGGCGCCGATCTGCGTGAAGCATTCGACCAGCTCGGACTGGATGACGGGCCCCCAGCGCACCGGCTTGCCGTCGGTGTGCAGGGTCATCTGCAGGATGCCTTTTTTCCGCTCCAGCTTGATGGAGGTGAATTTGTTTGCGTATTCGTCGAAGCGGGACATCACAAATTTCCTGTCGAGAGAGGCGGCGCGGTAGGCGTTCGCGGTTATTGTTGCAAGATTACTGCTGGATGAGGTTGGCTTTTTCCAGCACGGCAGACCACGTCTTGATCTCGGCCGAGAGCTCGACGCGGAATTGCGCACCGGGCGTGCTGGTCGGCTCGAAGCCGAGCGCGGTGAGCTTTTCCTTGATGTCGGGCAGGGCGGCGGCCTGAAGGATGGCCTGCTCGAGTTTGTCGACCACGGCCTTCGGTGTTTTCGGCGGCACGAAGAAGCCGCTCCACGCCGTCGCCGTGATCGCCGGGAAACCGGATTCGGTCGCGGTCGGGACATCGGGCAAGGCGGCCGCGCGCGTCGCGCTCGTCACGGCAATGCCCTTGAGCTTGCCGGACTGTACCAGCGGAGCAGCGGGCGGCAGCGTTACCGACGCCAGATCGATCTGGTTCGACATCGCCGCGGTGAGCGCCGGTGCGGCGCCCTGGAACGGCACGTTCTGCAACTGCACGCCGGGCAGCGTCGTCAACAATTGTTCGATGACGAGATGCGGGATCGAGCCGGTGCCGGGCGAGCCGTAGTTGAGCGGCCGCGTCTTGGCGAGTGCGACCAGTTCCTTGAGGTTGTTAGCCGGTAGGTTTGGCGCGCCGGCGAGAACGATCGCCTGCGGCGCGGCGGCAGCAACGGCGTAGAGATCGCGCTCGACGACGAGCCCGGCCTTCGGCGTCATCAGGCTGTAGATCACCATCGAATTGGAATTGACCAGAACGGAATAACCGTCCGGTTCTTCCGTCGAGACTTTCTTCGCGGCGATGCCGCCGGCTGCGCCGCCCTGATTCACGACGACGACAGGCTGGCCCATGATGCCGGTCATCTTGTCGGCGAACAGACGCGCGACGGCATCGACACCGCCGCCGGGCGGGAAGCCGACGATCAGGCGGATGGTGCGCGACGGATAGACGTCTTGTGCGGAAGCGGGCGCGAGCAGAGCGGCCAGTACGATGCCGCAGACCGCCAGAATTTTCGTGACGACCGACATGGACGTAATCCCCCTGTTTGGCCGTTATTTGAGTGTCGGCCTGTTGGGAGAAGCTATAGTCGAGAGGGCAAAGCCGTAGCAAGCGCGGGCGCGATTTCGGCGCGGCATTCGCCAAAGCCGATCGAAACAGCGCCGTCGCGATTGCAGCGTCCGTTGAAAACAACCGCGTCGCCGTCTTCAAGCCAGTTGCGATTTTCACCATTTGGAAGAGTGAGCGGTTGCTTGCCGCCGGTGGTGAGTTCCAGCATGCAGGCGCGGCTCTCGTCGGTCGGGCCGGACAGCGTACCGGTGCCGAGCAGATCGCCGGGCTCGAGGTTGCAACCGTTCGACGCGTGATGCGTGATCATTTGCGCGCAGCTCCAGTAGAGCGCGTTGAGGTTGGTGCGCGTGATGGGGGCGGGCGCGTCCCCTTTGGCGCGCATCGCAGGCGTTTCCAGCGCCGCCGTCAGCGCGATGTCGAAGCCGCCTTCGGTCTGGTCGCGGGCGTCGCTGAGATGATCGTGCAGCGGCGGATCGTCGGCGGTGCGCTTGCGGCTCGATACGCGGAACGGCGCTAGTGCCTCCGTGGTAACGATCCAAGGTGACACACTGGTGGCGAAGCATTTGCCGAGGAACGGCCCGAGCGGGAAACTTTCGAAACGCTGGATATCGCGTGCCGACCAGTCGTTGAGCAGGCAGAGGCCAAAGATCCGGTCGCGCGCTTCGTGCAGCGGGATGGGATGGCCGAGTTCGTTGCCGGCGCCGACATAGATGCCGACTTCGAGTTCGTAGTCGAGCATGCGCGATGGTGCGAAGGCGGATGCGCCGTTGCTGCGGCCCTGCTGGCCTTGCGGCCGTATCACCGGCACGCCGCTGGCCACGATCGAGCTGGCGCGGCCGTTATAGGCCATCGGCAGATGCTTGAACGACGGCGGGATCGGCGCATCGGGCCGCAGCACACGGGTGGCGCGGGTGACGTGATCGATCGAGGTGAAGAAGTCGGTGAAACCGCCGATATCGGCCGGTACTTTCATCGTGGCGCTGTTCATCGGCACCAGCAGATTGCTTTTATGTTTCTCGGCACGTCCGCCTGTGCGCAGCAGATCGGACAATTCGCGGCGCAAACCGGAGACGTGCGCCGGCGGCATGGCCATAAAGGTATTGAGTGCGGGAAGGGATGCCGCTTTCGCCACTTCAGTTGCTGCCGACGAGAACAGCCCTGCTTCAAGTGCCGCCTTGATGTCGAAAATCATGTCGCCGATGGCGACGCCGCCGCGCGCATCGCGGCCCGGTGCAGTGAATACGCCGAACGGCAAATTCTGGATGGGGAAGTCTGTGTTCGCCGCGTTTGCCGTTTCGATCCAGCTCTTGCGGGCCGGATCGTGGGTCTCGTTCAACGTTGTCATTTCAATTCCTAGCCAAAGCGGAACGCCAGCAGATTGTCGAACGAGCGCAGTTCGATCAGCACGCGGTGCAAGAGGTCGGGATCGCGCGTCTCGATGGCTTTGGGAATGAGCGTGAGGCTTGCCTGTGCGCCATCAACCAGCCGGCGAAACTCCGGCTCCTTGCGCACCGCTTCACCCGCGATGCCGTCGCAGCGCTTGAGCGTCTCGCCGTAGATCGCCGTTTTGGCGACAAGATCCAGGCGCGTTTCGGACTTGGCGAAGTCGAGTGCGCGGTCATTGTAGACCATCAACGCGTCCATCGCCGTGTTGGCGTCGCGCACACAGTCGGCCAGCACGACAATGCCGCTCGCCTTGCGTAGATCGTAGAACTCGCCGCGCAAGGCATTGAGGGACTCCATCGCGGCATCGGGCCGTCCGGCATTGAGTAGCAACTCCGCGCCCACCAGCCGGGCGGCGACACCGGTCACGATGTTCTTGTAGCGCGGGCTGGTCTCGAACATGTCCGGGCGGCGGCTGCCGAAATGCTGTTGCAGTTTGCCCCAGGCTTCGCGGGTACGATCGATTTCCAGAGACGCAAGATCGGTATTCCCGGTCCTCAGATAACCGAGCGCAACGCGAATATGGCTTGTTACCCCCTCCATGAGCGCGTTGAAGTCGGCGAGGTCGCCGGCCAGGGCATGGCTGCCGGTCCACAAGGCGAGACCGAGGATTGCGCTTCGTAGCCAGCATCGCCACATCGGGACCACCTTAATTCCGGGCCGAGCATATAGACCTCGGGGCCGAGCATGGATACTTCTAAGACCATGAAATTCACCCGGCGCACACTACTGGTAGGGGTCGCGAGCGTGGCCGCGGTTGGCGCTGCGCGCGCCGAGGAGCCTGTTCTGACCGACGACGGGCTCTACAAGCAGTCGTGGTTTCTGGAGAGTTTTCTGGACCTTAGCGACGATCTCGAAGGCGCGGCCAAGGAAGGCAAGCGCTTCGCGATCATGTGGGAGCTCAAAGGCTGCCCGTATTGCAAGGAAACCCATTTCGTCAATTTTGCGCAGCCGAAAATCGCCGATTACATCAAGGCTAATTACGAAGTTCTGCAGCTCAACATCATCGGTTCGCGCAAAGTCATTGATTTCGACGGCACCGAGATGTCGGAGAAGGACCTGGCGGCGAAATATGGCGTGCGATTCACCCCGACATTCCAGTTCTTCGGCGAGCGCGCCGCGGCCTTGAAGCCGCTGGCCCCGGCCAAGCGAGAGGTCGCCCGCGCGCCCGGCTATCTGCGGCCGGACGACTTCCTGGCGATGTTTCGATTCGTTCGCGAAAAGGCTTATGAGACCAAGAGCTTCAGGGATTTCGTCAAAGCCCTGCCGAGCTGAATTCTATGCTGCCCGAGTGCAGTGCAGCAGTGCGTATATTCTTTTTACTGAATACGATTTGAACCCACCATCACCCATGGCTATGTTCGGAGCGGGCGGAGTTTTGCCCCAACATGTTGATTCGGGAGGAAGTCTCGATGCGGAATATGACTCGTCGCGCAGCCCTGGCCGTCGGCGCCGGTGCCGTGACGCTTACCGTGGTCGGCTGGAACCAGGGCGCGCATGCCGCCGCCAAAGAGGCAGCCGATGACGTCGCCAAGTTCACCGGCGGCAAGGCGGCGACGCAGGGCAAGATCACCATCGAGCTTCCCGAAATCGCCGAGAACGGCAACACCGTGCCGCTGACCGTGTCGGTCGATGCGCCGATGACGGCCGAGAACTATGTCAGCGACGTGCTGGTCGTCTCCGAAGGCAATCCGAACCCGGGCGTGGTGACGTTCCACTTCACGCCGCTGTCGGGCAAGGCGGAAGCCCAGACCCGCATCCGGCTCGCCGCCACGCAGAACATCGTCGTCGTCGCCAAGACCAGCAAGGGCGAGTTCTACGCCGCCCAGAAGCAGGTCAAGGTCACGATCGGCGGCTGCGGCGGCTGATCGCATTTCGAACTTTCCAGGATTTGAATTTTAGAAAATCAGGAGACCACAATGGCGGAAAAGCCGCGGCTCAAATTGCCCAAAGAAGCCAAGAAGGGCGAGATCATCGAGATCAAGACGCTGATGCCGCACGTCATGGAGTCGGGTCAGCGCAAGGACAAAGACGGCAAGACCATTCCGCGCCGGATCATCAACAAGTTTACCGCCGAGTTCAACGGCAAGCCGGTATTCTCCGCCACCATCGAGCCGGCGGTCGCCGCCAATCCGTACCTGCAGTTCACCGCGAAGGTGGAGGAGAGCGGCACGTTCAAGTTCTCCTGGACCGACGACGACGGCAGCATCATTACCGCGGAAGAAAAAATTACCGTGGCCTGATGCGACGCACTGCGGATAACGCGGCGCGGAGGCGACAATAAAAGCTCGTGGAGGATCGGATGATGCGGAAACGGATTCTGGTTGGCAGTGTAGCGGCTGCGATGCTGATCGCCGCTGGCGCGTTCATTGTGCCCCCCGGCTCGGACGCCAATGCGCAGGCCGGTAAACGTCTGCCGCAACTCGACACCGGCGACGCTTCGGCTCAGCCCTGGAAGCGCTATGCCGGCTGGCCGGTGCGCGACGCCTCCAAATTTAACACGCTCGCCAATCTGGCGTCACCGCCGCCCCCGACAGCGGCGCGCAAACTGACCGGCCCAATTACCGGCGACAGCACCAAGGGCGCCGTTCTGGTCGCGGACCGCAATCGTGGCGGCTCGTGCCTGGCCTGTCACACCATGGGCCCGGCTGGCGGCACTGCCTTGCCGGGCAATGTCGGTCCCGATCTGTCGGAAATCGGCAATGCTGGACGCGAGGACAAGTGGTTGTTCAATTATGTTTTCGATGCGCGCGTCTACAATCCGGAAACCGTGATGCCGCCTTGGGGTGGTCACGGCATTTTCAACGAAGCCGAAATCAACGACATCGTCGCCTTCCTCAAGACCCTGAAGTCTCCGGCGCCCTACAAGACCGAGCTCGATAATCCGGACAAGCGCCCGGCGCCGGTCGAGAAGCGCGACAATCTCGATCCGATCGAAAATCCCGGCATGTGGGCGGTCGATAAGGCGCAGGAACTGTGGAAGCAGAAGAGCGCCATCGGCTTCTCCTGCAACACCTGCCATAGCGATCCGAAGGAAAGCTTCAAGACCTGGGCGGCGTCGATGCCGAAGTGGGAGCCGCGGCTCAACAAGGTTCTGGGTGTCGAGGAATTCGTCACGCGCCACACCAAAGCCACCACCGGCGATACCTGGCTGATGGAAACCGACGAGAACCGCGTGATGTCGGTCTATCTGCACTATCTCGCCAACGGAACGCCGATCAAGATCGACACCACCAGTGCGGAGTCGAAGGCCGCGATCGAGCGCGGCAAGGCGCTGAGCGCTCGCAAGGTCGGCGAGCTCAACTTTGCCTGCACCGACTGCCACGGCAAATCCGCCAACAAGTGGATCCGCGGCCAGTGGCTGGGCGAGCCGAAAGGCCAGGCCGATCACTTCCCGACGTGGCGGACCAGCCTGCAGGCGATCTGGGATATCCGTCAGCGTTTCCAGTGGTGCCAGGTCAACATCCGCGCCGACGAGCTGGCTCCGGATGCCAAGGAATACGGCGATCTTGAACTGTACCTTGTGTCGCAGAACGAAGGCCAAAAGCTGAGTGTGCCCGGCATCCGGCACTAGCGCTTTGTGCGCGCATAACAGGCTGGCGCGATGATCACTCGCCGCGAAATGCTCCAGGTCGGCGCGGCGACCGCCGCGCTGGTGGCGGGCGGAGGTAGCCTCACGCGTGCCTTTGCCCAGCAACGGCTGACCCAGGAAGAGCTTCTCAAGTTCGATCCGCTCGGCAACGTCACGCTGCTGCATGTTGCCGACATCCACGGCCAGTTGATGCCGGTCTATTTCCGCGAGCCGTCGGTCAATCTGGGCGTCGGCGAGGCGAGGGGGCAGCCGCCACATCTGACGGGCAGCGATTTCCTCAAGCGTTTCGGCATTTCGGAAAAATCCGCCGCCGCTTACGCCATGACGTCGGAGGACTTCTCCGCGCTGGCGAAGAGCTACGGCAAGATCGGCGGGCTCGATCGTCTGGCGACCGTCGTCAAAAAAGTGCGCGCCGAGCGTGACGACAAAGTGTTGATGCTCGACGGTGGTGACACCTGGCAGGGCTCGCTCAGCGCCAATGCCAGCAAAGGCCAGGACATGGTCGACTGCATGGCGCTGCTGAAGCCCGATGCCATGACCGGCCATTGGGAGTTCACGTATGGCGAAGCGCGGGTCAAGCAGTTGATCGAGGGGCTCGGCTTTCCGTTTCTGGCGCTGAACATCCGCGACACGGAATGGAACGAGCCGGCCTTCGAGGCGATGAAGATGTTTACGCGCGGCGGCGTCAAGGTCGCAGTGCTGGGGCAGGCCTTCCCCTATACGCCGGTCGCTAATCCGCGCTGGATGATGCCGAAATGGTCGTTCGGTATCCGCGAGGAAGACGTGCGCTCCCAGGTCGACAAGGCGCGCAAGGCCGGCGCGCAACTGGTCGTGCTGCTGTCGCATAACGGCTTCGACGTCGACCGCAAATTGGCTTCGCGCGTCGCTGGCATCGATGTGATCCTCACGAGCCATACGCATGATGCGTTGCCCGAGGCGGTCACGGTCGGCAAGACGCTGCTGATCGCGTCCGGCAGCCACGGCAAGTTCGTCTCGCGTCTCGATCTCGACGTGCAGGACGGCGCGGTGAAAGGCTTCCGCTACAAATTGATCCCGCTGTTTGCAGACGTCATCGCGCCCGATGCCGAGATGACGGCCGCCATCACCAAGGCGCGCGCGCCTTACGCGAAGGAACTGGCGCGGGTCGTGGGGCAGGCGGACGGACTTCTGTACCGGCGCGGCAATTTCAACGGCACCTTCGATGATCTGATCTGCGCAGCGCTGCTGAAGGAGCGTGACGCCGAGATCGTGCTGTCGCCGGGCTTCCGCTGGGGCACCAGCGTGTTGCCGGGTGCACCGATCACCATGGAAGACATCCACAACGCCACGGCCATCACCTATCCGCAGGTCTATCGGATGCCGATGACGGGCGAGCGGCTCAAGGACATTCTCGAAGATGTCGCCGACAACCTGTTCAATCCCGACCCGTACTACCAGCAAGGCGGCGACATGGTGCGCTGCGGCGGGCTTGGTTATTCGATCGACGTGAGTAAGCCGATCGGCCAGCGCATTTCTGGCATGACTCACCTCAAGACCGGAAAGCCGATCGAACCGGCCAAGGAATACACCGTCGCCGGCTGGGCTTCGGTCAACGAGGGCACCGAGGGCCCGCCGGTCTGGGACCTGGTCGAAAAATACATTGCCGCCGAGAAGACGGTTCGCATAGCGCCTAATACGAGCGTGAAAATTTCCGGTGTCTAAATACGCCGGCTATGACATTCATGAAATAGAATGTGATATGACGCTTCGGCCAGAGCGATCCGCCGGGAGCCGCCGATGATCGAGCCGACCGATCCTGAAAAGAAACGCAGCTCGCGCCGCCGCTTTCTTGCCGGTGCAGCGGGTTTGGCGGTCGCAGGCGCAACTGGCGCCGCTCGTGCCGACGAAAAGAATCTCCCGCCCAATGTCGCCGGCTGGAGCAAGCAACTCGGCGAGGGCGTCGCCAGCCATCCGTACGGCGCTCCGTCGAAGTTCGAGAAGGATGTCGTGCGCCGCGACGTGCAATGGCTCACGGCGAGCCGCGAGTCTTCCGTCAGCTTCACGCCGCTTCATGAACTCGACGGTATCATCACTCCGAACGGTCTGTGCTTCGAGCGCCATCATTCCGGCATCGCCGAGATCGATCCAAACGACTACCGGCTGATGATCCACGGTCTTGTCGACAAGCCGCTGACTTTTACGCTGGAAGACCTGAAGCGCCTGCCGCGCGTCAACCGCATCTACTTCCTCGAATGCGCGGCGAACTCGGGCATGGAGTGGCGCGGCGCGCAGCTCAACGGCTGCCAGTACACCCACGGCATGGTGCATTGCGTGCAATACACCGGCGTGCCGCTGAAGTTGTTACTCGAGCAGGCGGGTCTGAAACCCAATGCGACCTGGCTGATGGCCGAAGGCGGCGACGCCGCGGCGATGAATCGCTCCATCCCGATGGCCAAGGCGCTCGATGATTGTCTCGTCGCCTATCGTATGAATGGCGAGATGCTGCGGCCGGAGCAGGGCTACCCGGTTCGCCTTGTCGTGCCGGGCTGGGAAGGCAATGTCTGGGTGAAATGGCTGCGCCGCATCAAGCTCGGCGATCAGCCCTGGTACACGCGCGAGGAGACGGCCAAGTACACAGACCTTCTGGAAAACGGCAAGGCGCGCAAGTTCACCTTCGAGATGGACGCCAAGTCCGTCATCACCTCGCCGTCGCCGCAGGCGCCACTCAAGCGCAAAGGGTTCACTGTCATCTCAGGCCTCGCCTGGTCGGGCCGCGGCAAGATCAAGCGTGTCGACGTGTCGCTCGACGGCGGTCGCAACTGGCGCACCGCGCGCATTGACGGCCCGGTGTTCGATCGCGCCTGCGTGCGTTTCTACGCCGAATTCGACTGGAACGGAGCGGAGCTGCTGCTGCAGTCGCGCGCCATCGACGAGACCGGCTATGTGCAGCCGTCGAAGGCAGAACTGCGCAAGATCCGCGGCGTCAATTCGATCTATCACAACAACGGCATTCAGACCTGGGCGCTGCGGGCGAGCGGGGAGGTCGAAAATGTCGAGGTCGGTTAGCTTCGCACTGCTACTTTCTCTGATTGCTGTGCCCGCGTTCGCGCAAGGCAAGCCGCGGCACTACGGCATCGGTCAGCCGGCGACGTCTGAGCAGATTGCCGGCTGGGACATCGATGTGCGTCCCGATGGGCAGGGTGCGCCTCCCGGACAAGGCTCGGTGAAGACGGGCGAAAAGATCTATCTGGAGAAATGCGCCGCCTGTCACGGCGAGTTCGGCGAGAGCGCCGGACGCTGGCCGCAGCTCGCGCAAGGCAAGGGCACGCTGGCGTCGAGCGATCCGGTCAAGACCGTCGGTTCGTATTATCCGTATCTCTCCAGTGTGTTCGATTACATCCGCCGCGCCATGCCGTTCGGCGATGCGCAGTCGCTGACGAATGACGAACTCTACGCTGTCACGGCTTATGTGCTTAATCTCAACGACATCGTCGATGACGCCTTCGTGCTGTCGAGGCAGACCTGGAAGCAGGTCAAGATGCCGAACCAGGCCGGTTTCTTCGACGACGACCGGGAAAAGGCTGAGAAGTCGTTCTGGGCCAAGCCCTGCATGAAGAATTGCGGCCCCCCGGTGAAAATCACCGGGCGTGCCGCCGTGGTCGATGTCACCCCGGACGACAAGGCCGCCAAGCGCGGCGGGGTCGAATAGGCCGATCTCTCGCTTTCAACTAAAGCGGGAAATATGATATGGTACAATCGCAAACGTCTGTCTGCAACCGTACAGGGGGCATGCGATGCGTATCGTACAACTCGTCCAACTATCTATCGTCGCCGCGCTTGGCGTGGCGGCGCCGGCTCAGGCCGGGCCACTCAGTTTCGTCGATGTAGCAGCGCCCGATATCAACTGCGTATTCAATACGACCTGCACCGTGACCGTCACCGACAGCGTCGGCACCATCACCGTTTCGCCTTTGGTCTGGACCGGCACGGCGCGTCTGCAATCGCGCACGTTTCCTGGCGCGGCCGGTGCGCCCGGGGCCGGCAAGACGGCCTATGAGTATCGCGTCGATCTCACCCAGGCGGTGAGCGATGGCGAGGTGCCCTGCGTCACCGATATTGCGGTCGACTTCGGCGCGGTGACCAAGCTGCAATACAACAAGAGCGGGCCGCTCGATGATGTCTATGTCGTCAACAAAGGCGGTCTCGGCACCATCGGCCTCTACGCCGTTGAGCAGACCGGCAACGTCATCACCTTCACGTTCAACCAGCCGGTCTGCGCCGGGCCGACGCCGGGCACCGGCCATACCAGCTACTTCTTCGGCCTGGCGTCGGAATACGCGCCGCATGCGATCACCGCGCATGTCAGCGTCCCGGGTCTCGATCCGATCAACGTGCCGGCGCGAGGACCGGCGCATGGCGGGACGCCGCTGAAGGCGCCGGTGGCGCCCAGTGGCCTGCGGGCAAATTAGACTTTGGCGTTTTGCGTCAGCCCGGGCTTTCGCTTATGACTTCGGTCAGAAGCAACAAAGCCCGGGCACCTCATGACCAAGCTGAATCTCTCCGTCGCCGTCGGCCCCTATGACCGTACCCGCGCGCTTGTCGACGGCGCGGTGCAGATCGACGGCGTGAACGCCGCCTGCATGACGCTGTCGCCGGAGGAAATCTTCTTCCGCGCCTTCCGCCATGCCGAATTCGACATTTGTGAATTGTCGCTGTCGAGCTTCACGGTCAAGACCGCGCAGGGCGGGGGCCCTTACGTCGGCGTGCCGGCTTTCGTGTCGCGCGCCTTCCGCCATACCTCGATCTATGTGCGCACCGACCGCATCAAGAAGCCCGAGGACCTCAAGGGCAAGCGCGTCGGCGTGCCGGAATATCAATTGACGGCCAACGTCTGGGCGCGCGCCATTCTGGAAGAGGACTTTGGCGTCAAGCCGTCGGATATCCAGTGGGTGCGCGGCGGCATCGAGGATGCGACCCGCCCGGAGAAGATCACGATCAAATTGCCGCCCGATGTGAAGCTCGAGAATGCGCCCGAGGGCAAGACGATCTCGGCGATGCTGGCGGAAGGCACCATCGATGGCTTCATCGCACCGCGGCCGCCATCGTTGCCCAAGAACACGCCGAATGTCGGCTGGCTGTTTCCCGATCCGGTCGCGGCGGCGAAGGATTACTTCAAGCGCACCGGCATTTTCCCGATCATGCATATCGTTGGCGTGCGCCGCACGCTGGCCGAGCAGCATCCGTGGCTGCCGGGCGCCGTTTTGAAAGCCTTCGAGCAGTCAAAGGCCGCGGCGATGGAGCAGTTGAGCGACACCTCGGCCACCAAGGTGACGCTGCCTTTCATCGAGGAGCGCCTCGCCGAAGCCCGCGAGTTGATGGGCGAGGACTTCTGGGCTTATGGCGTTGAGCCGAGCCGCAAGACGCTGGAGAACTTCCTCAAGCATCACCACAGCCAGGGACTATCGTCCCGGCTGGTGACGCCTGAGGAGTTGTTTCATCCGGACACGCTGGAGCAGTTCAAGCTCTAAGCCTTGGCCGGCCGCAGCTTCACGTGGATGTTCTTTTCCTGCGTGAAGGCGAGCATCTCCTCGAAGCATTCCTCGCGGCCGAGGCCGGACTGCTTGAAGCCGCCGAACGGCGCGCCGAGGAAGTGCTTGCCGAATTCGTTGATCCAGACGTAACCGGCTTCGACCGCCATGGCGGTACGATGCGCGGTGGAGAGGTCGTTGGTCCAGATCGACGCGGTCAGGCCGTATTCGACCGCATTGACGTCTTCCAGCATCTGCGCCTCGTCGCTCCATTTGAAGACGCCGAGCACGGGCCCGAAGATTTCTTCGCGCGCGATGCGGTTCTTGCCGGTGACGGCGAACACCGTCGGCTCGATATAGTAGCCGTTCGCCAGAGCCGGATCGGACGGGCGAACGCCCCCCGAGATCAGTTCGGCGCCTTCGCTCTTGGAGGCTTCGATGTAGCTCATCACCCGGTCGTACTGCACCTTGGAGACGATCGCGCCCATCGTGGTAGCCATGTCGGTCGGGATGCCGGGCTTGAAGTGTTTGATCTTCTCCTTCACGCGCGACACGACGGCGTCGTAGATCTTTTCGTGCAGGAAGGCGCGGCTGGTCGAGCCGCAGGACTGTCCGCACCAGGTGAAGTTCATGCCGCCGATGACGGCGTTGGCCACTTCGTCCGGATCGGCGTCGGCGTAGGCGATCAACGCGTTCTTGCCGCCGAGTTCGAGCAATGTGCGTTTGACGGTATCGGCCGCTGCCTTCATTACCGCACGCCCGGTCGGCACGCTGCCGATCAGCGCGATCATGCCGACATCCGGATGGCTGGCGAGGCGCTGGCCGGCCTCGCGGCCGCCCGGCACCACGTTGAACACGCCCGCCGGCAGCAGGCCGCCGATCAGTTCGGCGAGCCGCAGCGAGGACAGAGGCGACTGTTCCGGCGGCTTGATGACGACCGAATTGCCGGCGGCGAGCGGGGCCGCGGACTTGCCGGCGCAGAACATGAAGGGGTGGTTGAACGGGATGATGCGGCCGACCACGCCGATTGGTTCGCGCACCGAGAAATTGACGACATCAGGCCCCATCGGGATCGATGAGCCCTTCATTTCCGTGACAAAGCCGGCGAAGAAATCCATCTGCGCCGCTGCAATCATGGCGTCGCTGATCATCTCGCGCACCGGATTGCCACAGTCGGCGGCATCGATCATCGCCAGCTCATTCGCATTGGCGCGCAGGATTTCCGCGATCCGCCGCAGGATCTTGGCGCGCTCGAGTGGCAGCACGCGCTTCCATTCCTTGAAGCCGGCTTTGGCAGCCGCCACGGCAGCGTCGATGTCTTCCGCGCCGGCATCCGCGACCTTGCCGAGCGACAGGCCGGTGCCGGGACTCATCGTATCGATGAAGCGGCCAGCTTTCGGCTCATGCCAGGCGCCGCCATAGTAGGCGCCGCGATTTTTCGGCAGCACGACGGCCTGGGCGGCCGCGGCGGTCGGGGAGACGGGCGTATTCATGGGTATGCCTCTTAAGTGTTCGATTATTTACGCGGCGGAATCTGGATCAGTTCGTCGGTCTGCGCCTTGGTCAACGGCGTCGGAATGAACTTGAGGTTGACGGCTTCTTCCATCAGCGAGTCGAGGCCGACGATCTTGTCGGGGTCGACGATGGCTTTCGGGAAGAATTCGTCGCGCACGCGCTTGGCCATCGCTTCCGGCACTTTGACGAACTCGGCGTAGTCTTTGATGACCTGCGGGTTGTCCGAGTACATGTAGTCGATGGACTCGCGATACGCTTTCATGAAGCGATCGACGACGTCCTTGCGCTTTTCCAGGAACGCAGTGTTGACCACAACGGTGCGGATGGTCTGGCCGCGCACCAGCGTTGCGTCGGTCGCCTTGGCGACGATGTGGATCTTGCCTTCCTCTATTTCCTTCAGGCCGAACGGCGGCGCGGCCCAGCCGACATCGACCTGATCGGTCATGACGGTCGTCAGCGTCGTCGCTGGATTGCCGGTCGCCTGCGGCTTGGCCGTCAGCTTGAACTCGCTGATGAAGGCGCGCACGACGCTCTGTGTCGAGGAACCTTGAGACGAGAACGCGATGGTCTTGCCGTCGGTGTCCTTGAGCGTCTTGATGGCCGGGTTCTTGGTGTACCAGTAGTCGGCCGCGCCCGTCGCCTGCGCGCCGATAATGCGTACCGGGGCGCCCTTGGAATAGGCGGCCATGGCGCCGAGCGTGCCGACCGCGAGGCCGAAGTCCACGCTGCCGGAGATGACCGGCTGCAGCGTCTCGCCGCTGCCGGACGTGTAAATCATCTCAAGCGTCAGGCCGTGTTTTTTGAAAATGCCGGCCTTGTCGCCGAGATGCGTGATGGCGGTATCCCAGTTGCCGCGCTGGCCGATGGTCATCTTGATGAGGTCGTCGGCGCTGGCCGGGCCGGCCAAGGCCGCGGCGAGCACCGTAGCGCCTGCGATCAGACGAAGATGTTTCATGGAATCCTCCCGGTGTTTTTAGTTTTCAGATTCGTCGAATGGTGTGCAGCCCGCCGAGCCGGCCGACCAGCGCGTTAGCGCCGATCGACAGCACGAACAGCACGATCAGCATGGCGTACATGCGCGGCATGTCGAAAATACTGTAGGCCTGGATGATCAGGAAGCCGATGCCCTTGTTGGACAGCTTGGTCTCGGCCAGCAGCACGCCAATCAGCGCGACGCCGAGGCCGAGCCGCACGCCGTTGATGATGGGATGGCGCATGGCAGGCAAATAGATCTTGGTGACCATCTGCCAGCTATTGGCGCGGAAGCTTTTGCCGACGCGGATCAGGATGCTGTCGATGCTGCGCATGCCGGCGGTAACCGACAGCGCGACCGGGAAGAAGCAGGAGAGGGTGCCGAGCGCCACTTTGGATTCCGGCCCGACGCCGAAATACATGATCATGATCGGGAAGAAGATGATCTTCGGCGTGGGGCCGAGATAATACAGATAGGGCTCATAGGCCTTGGCCAGGAATCGGTTGGCGCCGAGCACGATGCCGACGATGACCCCGCCACCACCGCCGATCAACAGGGCAAAGCCCACTTCGGCTGCAGTCACGCCGAGGTTGAAGTAATATTCGCCGTGCGTCAGCAGTTCGACAACGGCGCGGCCGATCGCCAGCAGCGACGGCACGACGTCCCGGTACAGCCAGCCGGAATGCGACAGGAATTCCCATATCGCCAGCAGCGCCAGAATGATGGCGACGCGCAGCAGCGTCACCGGCGCGATGGCCGGCGCGGGTGTTGCCACCTTTGTCAGTCGACCGGTCTCAGCCATCGCTCAATCTTTTCCAGAACCATGAAGAACAGCACGCTCACGAGAATCACAAAGCAGATCGCGGCATAAGTGCCGGCAAGGTCGTAGCGTTCGGCCAGATCGTTGATGAGTTGGCCGAGGCCGCCGTAATTGATGAGGAATTCGACGCCGACGATGTTGATGAGCGCGAAGATGAGGCCCAGCCGGATGCCGACGAAAATGTTCGGCAGCGCGGCGGGAAACAGGATTTTCCAGAATTGCTGCGACGGCGTTAGGTTGAAGCTGCGGCCGACATTGACCAGCACCTTGCGGGTGCCGGAAATGCCCTCGATGGTCTTGAGGATCACCGGCGGCAGGGCGGCGAGAAAGCCCATCATGATGATGGTCCAGGCGCTGCGGCCGAAGATCACCAGGAACAGCGGATACATCAGCACGATCGGCGCCGAGGCCATCGCCGCGACCCAGGTCTCGCAAGCCTGCTGCAGCAGCTTGTAACGGTTCATCACTACGCCGCCGGCGACGCCGAACACCGTCAGCATGACGCCGGCGGTAAGGCATTCGATCAGCGTTTGCAGGAAACGGCTGAAAACGTGCTCCTCGACGATGACGCGGCCGAAGCTGCCGATAATTTCCGACGGCGGCGGCACGATGAAGCGGTTGACCATGCCGGTCTGCACCAGCAGTTCCATGATCAGGAAAAAAGCCAGCACTGTACCGACGCCGGTTGCCGCCGGTGCATAGTCGGCAAAGCTTGCGCGTTTTTGCGCCTGTGCGCTCATCCCTGCGGCGCCTCATCCATGACGTGCTTTTCCTGCTCGCGCATGCCGCGGCTGGCTTCTTCGCGCAGATCGGCCCAGATCTGGGCGACGTAGCGGCCGAAGGCCTCGCTGCCGACGATCTCGGACGTGCGCGGACGCGGCAGGTCGATATCGACGATGCGCTTCACCTTGCCGGGCCGGTAGGTCATCACCAGGATGCGGTCCGACATCTGCACTGCTTCGGTGATGTTGTGCGTGATCAGCAGCGTGGTCTGCTTCAGTTCCTGCTGGATCTGCAGCACCTTGTCGCCGAGCAGAAGGCGGGTCTGCTCGTCGAGCGCCGCGAAGGGCTCGTCCATCAGCAAAATCTTCGGCTCGGAAGCGAGTGTGCGGGCGAGCGACACGCGCTGCCGCATGCCGCCGGACAGTTCGCCGGGATAGCGGTTCTCGAAACCCTTGAGGCCGACCATGCCGATGAAGTGCTTGGCCTTCTCGATGCGCTGCGCCTTGCCCATGCCCGTCAGTTCGAGCGGGAAGGCGACATTGTCGGTCACCGTGCGCCAGGGGAAAGTCGACTCCTCCTGGAACACCATGCCGATCGACTGATGCGGGCCGTTGATGGTCTCGCCGGCGACGTTGACCGTGCCTTGATAGCTGCCGAGCAGGCCGCCGATCACGTTGAACAAAGTTGACTTGCCGCAGCCGGATGGGCCGATCACCGACAGGAATTCGCCGGGCCGCACGTCGAACGACACGTCGTCGACCGCGATCACCGGGCCTTCGGCGGTCTCGAAGCGGACATTGATGTGGTCCGCTTTCAGGATCGCATTGTTGGGCGTGTCGGACATATCAGTCGCCCTTGCGCGTCATGGCCGCTGTGGTCGCGGCGGTGTAGCCGGGTTCGACGCGGACATCGACGACGACCACGTTGCCGGCGTCGACCGCTGCAATCGCCTTGGCGAAGACATCGGGCAATTCCGCGGCTGTGGTCACCGGGCCGAAGCCGATCGCGCCTTGCGCGCGGGCGATGCCGGCGATGTCGATATCCGGCTCGGAAATACGCTGGCCGATCCAGCGGTTTTCCACCGGGCGGTTGCGCATGCGCGCGACGCGCTCCTGATGCAGTTCGTCGTTAAAGAACGAGCGATTGTTGGCGACGACAAAAAGCAACGGGATTTTGTAGTGCGCCGCGGTCCAGATTGCCGTGACACCCATCATGAAGTCGCCATCGCCGCAGACCGCGACCGCAAGCCGCCCCGAACCCTTCAGCGCCAGCGCCGCGCCGACCGAAATGCCCGGTCCACCGCCGACACCGCCGCCGCCGTCGGAGCCGAGATAATCGAGCGGATGCTTGAAGTGCCAGCTGGCGCCATTCCACGACAGCGAAACGTGGGTGAGGGAGGTCGGCCGGTCGCCGACGGCTTCACGCAGCGACGCCGACAGATGATCGACCAGCAGCTTGCCGCCGGGCGGCGGCACCGGGAATTCCTTTTTGTCAGCGGCAACCGGGCGCGGCGCGCCTGTGCCGAGGGCTTCGAGCAGTGCCGGCACCGCGGCGTCCGGCGTGCAGTCGACGAACACGTCGACCGGCGGCAGGCCCTGGTAGTCCATGCTCCAGCCATTGTGCAGGCGGTGATCGACCGACACCTGC
>CAISIV010000156.1 GCA_903885555.1 uncultured Hyphomicrobiales bacterium | reverse complement strand
GCGTTGAGCATGACTGACAGAAGCCTTGCCAATCGAGATGTCAGCGAGCTTCTTCTTGGTATCAATCTCAATACCAGACTTAGCAGCGAGGTATTGAAGTTTAATGTCTTCCTCGGTCGAGGCAAAGCCGCACTGCGGCGACAGGGCGAGCTGCTCGAGCGCCACGAGCTTGGTCGCCTCCGCAATGCGCTTCTTGATGTCGTCTTTCTTTTCCAGCGTGCCGGACTTCGACGTAACGAGGCCGAGCACCACGACCTTGTTGCCCTTCGGCAAAAAGCGCAGCGGTTCGAAGCCGCCGGCGCGGTCCGTGTCGTATTCGAGGAAGTAGCCGTCGTAATTGCACTTCGACAGCAGGCTTTCCGCGACCGGCTCGTAGCCGCCCGACGAAATGAAGGTCGAACGGAAATTGCCGCGGCAGACGTGGGTCGTAATCGTCATGTCGGCTGGCTTGGCCTCAAGCGCCTTGTTGATGCATTTGGTGTAGGTCTCCTGCAGATGATCGACGTCGAGGCCGCGCTCGCGCGCCTTCTTCAGCTCGTCCTGCGAGCAGAGATAGGCCCAGGCGGTGTCGTCGAACTGCAGATAGCGGCAACCGGCGGCGTAGAACGCCTTGATCGCATTTTGATAGGCGATCGCCAGATCGTCGAAAATGGCGTCGCGGTTCGGATAGGCGGAAGCCGCAACCGAACCCGGCTCCAGGCGGAAGTGCATCACCGTTGGCGACGGAATGCACATTTTCGGCGTCTTGGTGACATGCGCCTTCAGGAACTTGAAGTGCTCGATCATCGGGTGGTTCGGTGAGAAGCCGATCTTGCCGGTGACCTTCAGCACCTTCATCTTGGTCTGCATGCCCTGGAACTGGATGCCGTGGTCGGACATCTCGACCGAGACGCCATCCAGCATGCCGTAAAAATCGTAGTGCCAGAACGAGCGGCGATATTCGCCGTCGGTAATGGCTTGCAGGCCGACGTCTTCCTGCTTCTTGATGACCTTGATGATTTCCTCGTCCTCGATCGCCTTCAGCTGGGCGTCGGTGATCTCACCCTTTTCGTGTTTGGTGCGCGCTTCGTGGATAGCTTTGCTGCGCAGAATGCTGCCGACCTGGTCGGCGCGGAAAGGCGGCTTGGTACGCTGGGTCATTTCTATTCTCCCGGGATCGCATTTTTTCGCGCGTGATCTTACCCGAAAACCGGTGCCCACTTTTCGGGATCACGCGCATAGCACATCAGGCGGCAATTCGTCCCGCGGCGGCTTCGCATGCATAGCGGGCGGTTTCAACCGCCCCGCCGAATGAAAAATAATGCGGGCTGGCGTTGAGATCTCCGGCCGCTTCCAGGGCCGCGATAATGTCGTCCGGACCAGCGTGGCCGATGAGACCGCGCCCTGTACCGGCCATCAGGCCACGCAGCGATGCGGACACGCCGCAGCGCTTGGCGTAGCGCAGCAGCCCGGCGACGCTGGCAGGCCCCGCCATGCCGACCTTGACCGGCACCGAAATGCCGCAGGCCCGCAATTGCCGGAGCCATGTGAGAATCTGCTCGGGCGAGAACGAAAACTGACTGACGATGCTCACCCGCAGCCCGGCGACGCGCGCCGCGGCGATTTTCTGGTCGAGCGCGGCCTCGATCCGCCGCAACGGAATTTTCGGGTGGCCTTCCGGATAGCCGCCGATGCCGATCTCCTCGAAGCCGTGCGCGCGCAAGCCACCCTGCTGGATCACCGCCAAAGCGTCGGCGAAGGGTCCGGTCGAATCGACATCGCCGCCGATAACCAGAAGCCGTTTCATGTCGGCTTCGGCGCGCAGGCCGCTTAACAGTTCGTTCAATTGCGCCGCGCTGGCGATGCGCCGCGCTGCGATATGAGCGATGGGTTCAAGGCCTGCCTTGCGCAAACCCGCGGCGGCATCGATCTGGGTACGCGGATCGACGGTCGGCACCGCGGTCAGATAGACCGGCGTACCGGGCGGCAGAATGCCGGCCAGCGTAGCGATTTCCGCCGCGTCCGGGCGCGTGGCTTCGAGCGAAAAGCGTTCGGCGAATGACATGGGCTAGTCCCGCCGCCGTGAGATGACGAAAGATTCGTCGTGAAACCACAGGCCGCCCTGCTGATGCAGCACTTCGCGCGTCGCCTCGATATAGCGGCGGTCGGAATTGACGTCGGCAAGCCGGTCGTCCTCGATCTGCGCCACGTAGATGGCGGCGTTCCAGGCGGCGAGCAGCGTCGAGGTGCCGATCGATGACGAAATCTCCGACGGCAGCGTGTGCATCTCGTAGCGGAACAGCGAGCGCTGATCGGAATAGGCGTTGAAATTCAGGTCGCGGCCCGCGTTGCCCAGTTCCTGCTTCACCGCCTTGAGCAGATCGTGGCGGCTGTGCACGAAGGGGTTATCCTCGGGCCACACTTTATGGATGATCTCCATGCCCGGATCGCGGCCATAGGAATGGATCGCGATCATGCGGCCGCCGGGCCCGAGCGCACGCGCCAAGGGCGCCAGCACGCGCTTGGCCTTGAAATCCAGGGATGACCGCGCGCGATAGGGCTGCGAGGCAATGACGAGATCGTAGTCGGCCACCGTGCCGCCCGGCTTCGGGATCACCTGATCGAGCAGGAATTTGTGGTCGTTGCGGTAGAGCACCAGCACGACGGGACGCTCGTAAACCGGATTGCCGCTCTTCGGCGACACCTTGGCTTTCCAGTTTTCGCCGAGGAACGGTTCGAGCGCGGTGATCTGCTGTTCGAAGCTGTGTGCGGTATTGCCTTCCAGCGCCATTTCCTTCCAGACCATGCTGGACGCGGCCGTCACCGACTTCACCGACAGCCACGGCGCCTCGGCGTAAGCGAGATTGGTCAGCACGATGACGCTGGACGGATGTTCGATGAAGCGGTCAGCCATTTTCTGCAAAGTCAGCCGCACGTCCTCGAGACTGATCTCCTTGCCGACGATGTAAAACGGCATGGTCGGGAAACGGTCGTGCATCGAGCGCATCACGCGCGCCAGCACGGTGCCGTCGCCGAGACCGGCATCGAACACGCGCACCGCCGGCGGACGCGGATGGATATTCGCGAGCTCGAGATCGACGCGGTTGGCGATCTCCCACTTCTCGCTGCAGGTGTTCACGAACAGCAGATATTTTTGCCGATTGTCGAAGAAGCGGAAATTGCGCTGCGGATCGTCGCTGGCCACGGCGGTCTGCGGCAGCGACTTCATCGGCGGCATGGCGGTCTGCGTCGCGGGATCGAACAGCATGCGGCGCTTCGACGGCGCCGCACCGGCGTCACGCGCCATGAAGGAGCGAATGCGGTCGAGCGTATCGGTGGTGATGCGGCCGCCATTGCGCAGCCGGCTGGCGAGCTTGCCGTCATTGACCGCGCGCCGGCCGAAGGTCGATTCAGCCAGACCGCGCTGGCGGCAGAATTCGCCGATCTCCTGGAGAATGGCTTCGTTCATGGCACGCGTCCTTGGATTTCCCTGCCGGCTCTGATGGCCGTTTCAGGTGCAAAGCGAACCAAGACGCCCCAACTTCGTCAACCACAAAACTGAGTTGGGAAAAGTTGGGCAGAGTGGGACATGATGTTTTTGACTAAAACCAGTACGAATAACCATCTAAAGGATGTGTATTCGTCGCAGCTCACCGAAAATCGTGGGCAGAAACCGCGAGCACAAGCAAACTATTGGGCAATAGTGGGCGCGCAAGCCCCGCCGTTAATGCCTTCAGATATCGAAGAAAACCGTTTCGTTGTCACCCTGCACGCGGATGTCGAAGCGATATGTCGGCACTGCCCCACCGGTCTGCTTGTGGGCAATCAAAGTGCCGCGGCGGTCGGCGGGCACGAGCGCCAGGATCGGATCGGCGGCGTTCGCCGCCTCGTCCGAGAAGTAGAGCCGCGTGTAGACCTGCCGCAGCATGCCGCGCGAGAAGATGCAGAACACGATGTGCGGCGCCTGCGTCTTGCCGTTCGGCCCAGCCACCGCGCCCGGCTTGATGGTGTCGAAGCTGAAAACGCCCTGCTTGTCGGTCGCCGAGCGGCCAAAGCCGGTGAACTTGGCGTTCGGGCGCGGCGCCTCGCCGCGTGCATGCAGATAGCGGCCTTGCGAGTCGGCCTGCCAGATTTCGAGCATGGCATCGTTGATCGGCGCGCCATCGGCGTCGCTGATGCAGCCCTCGATGCGGATCTTGGTGCCGGTCGCATCCGGCGTGATCAGGTTATCGCCGGCGGTTTCCTTCCAGCTATAGGTGCCGTTGGGATCCCACTTGTTGCGGCCTTTGGGTGTCAGGCCATAAGCGAAAAACGGACCGACAGTTTGTGAAGGGGTGATCTCGGACATTAGTTTTTTCCTTTGCGCATGATCTTGTCCGAAAACCGGTTCCCACTTTTCGGGATCATGCGCGTTAGTGCTCGTCGTTATCGAGAGGGGTCTGTTCGCGGCCGCGCAGCACGATGTCCCAGCGGAAGGCCAGCGCCCAATCCGGAATGGTGTTTTCCAGATCGAAGGCCGAGACCATACGGTTGCGCGCCTTCTCGTCCGTGACCGAATTGAAGATCGGATCGTAGGGGAAGAGATAATCGCCGGGGAAATACATCTGCGTGACGAGGCGCGTCAGGAATGACTGGCCGAAGACCGAGAAGTGGATATGGTTCGGCCGCCAGGCGTTGTGGTGGTTGCCCCACGGATAGGCGCCGGGCTTCACCGTGATGAATTTGTAATAGCCGTTCTTGTCGGTGATCGTGCGGCCCGCGCCGGTGAAATTCGGATCGAGCGGCGCCGGATGCTGATCGACGATATGGACGTAGCGGCCGCAGGCATTGGCCTGCCAGATTTCCACCAGCGTATCAGGCACGGGGCGCTTGTCCTCATCGAGCACGCGGCCGTGCACGATGATGCGCTCGCCCAGCGGCTCGCCCTTGCCCTGCTTGGTGAGATCGTTGTCGCCTTCCTGCATCGCGTCGTGGCCGAAGGCCGGGCCGCTCAGCTCCGACAGCGTGTGCGGCACGATAATCAAGGGCTTCGACGGTGAACGCTTCACCGTGCTCTTGTATTCCGGGCTCAAATGCTTGGGATAAGCGCTGAGACTTTCCTTCGGATAAATCAGCGACATTTGCCGTCCTTGGTTCAAACGCGTTCCAGCGCCAGCGACACACCCTGCCCGACACCGACGCACATGGTGGCAAGACCGAGCTTGCCGCCGCGCACTTCCAGACCGTGCGCCGCCGTCAGTGCCAGCCGTGTGCCGGACATGCCAAGCGGATGCCCAAGCGCGATCGCCCCGCCATGCGGGTTGACGTACTCAGCATCGTCGGAAAGTCCGAGCTGCCGCAAGCATGCTAGCGACTGCGAGGCAAAGGCTTCGTTGATCTCGATCAAATCGAAGTCGCTGATTTTGATGCCGAGCCGCGCCATCAGCTTCTGCGTCGACGGCACCGGTCCAATGCCCATGATGCGCGGCGGCACGGCGGCCGACGCCATGCCGAGGATGCGCGCGCGCGGCGTCAGGCCGTGCGCCTTCACCGCCGCTTCCGAGGCGAGGATCAAAGCCGCCGCACCGTCATTGACGCCCGAAGCATTGCCGGCGGTGACGGTGCCGGGATTGCGGAACGGCGTCTTGAGCTTGGCAAGCTGTTCGAGCGTGGTGTCGGGACGCGGATGCTCGTCCTTGTCGACCTTGACCGTCTCGCCTTTGCGGCCGGCGATCTCGACCGGCACGATTTCCTGGGCGAAGTAACCGGCGGCGATGGCCTTGCCGGCGCGCTGCTGCGAACGGATCGCGAAAGCATCCTGATCGGCACGCGTGATCTGGAAATCCTCGGCGACGTTCTCGCCGGTTTCCGGCATGGCATCGACGCCGTATTGCTGTTTCATCAGCGGATTGATGAAGCGCCAGCCGATGGTGGTGTCGTAGATCTCGACCGTGCGCGAAAAGGCTTCCTGCGCCTTGCCCTGAACGAAGGGCGCGCGCGTCATCGATTCCACGCCGCCGGCGATGGCGAATTCCATTTCGCCGGCGCGGATGGCGCGGGCCGCGGTGCCGACCGCGTCGAGCCCCGAGGCGCACAGGCGATTGAGCGTCACGCCCGGAATGCTCTGCGGCAATCCGGCCAGCAACAGCGCCATGCGGGCGACGTTGCGGTTGTCTTCGCCGGCCTGATTGGCGCAGCCGAAGAACACGTCGTCGATCTGCTCCCAATCCACTTTTGGATTACGAGCAATAAGCGCCTTCAACGGCACTGCAGCAAGATCGTCGGTCCGCACCTTGGCAAGCGCGCCGTTATAGCGGCCGATCGGCGTGCGAGCGGCATCACAGAGGAAAACGTCGCGTGTCGCCATTTGCGGCCTCGTGTGGGATTCATGACGGATGGTCAGGTTTCGGGACCGTATTTACGGCTCGTGCCGGACAGGGTCAAATGGCGAAATTAAGATAAGTTGGGACTCCAACGGGTGGCACCTATGCTGGGCACGCAGCCGATCTTCACGATTCACGCCGAGCTCGAGGCCATCATGAATCTGGGCCAGACGCCCTATGGCGAACGGCGCATCATCGGCATTACCGGGGGAACCGTGCGGGGCGCCAAGCTCAATGGCCGCGTGCTGCCGGGCGGCGCCGACTGGCAGATCATCCGCACGGACGGCGCCGCCGATATCCAGGCGCGCTACACCATCGAAGCGGACAATGGCGCCCGCATTCTGGTCAGCAGCGATGGACTGCGGCATGGCCCGCCCGACGTGATGAAACAGCTGGCGGCGGGCGACAGCGTCGATCCGTCGCTCTACTACTTCCGCACCGCGATGCGGTTCGAGACTTCCGACGCTTCGGCCGGCTGGCTCAACCGCATCGTGGCGCTGGCGCGCGGCGCGCGTGAGGCGCAGGCTGTACGTCTCGACGTTTACGAGGTGGAATGATGACGGCGCTCGACATGAAACTGCCGGTCTCGCTCAAAGCCGAGCGCGACGGCGATGTCGCGATCCTGAAACTGGCGCGGCCGCTGAAGCGCAACGCGCTCAACGACGAGGCTATCCTCGGCATCGAGACCTTCTTCACGTCGCTGCCCGACGACATCGGCGCGGTTCTGCTGCATGGCGAAGGCGAACATTTCTCCGCCGGACTCGACCTTGGCGAATTGAAGGAGCGTGACGTCACGCAAGGCATCGCCCACTCCGGACTGTGGCACCGCGCCTTCGAGAAGATCCAGTTCGGCAAGGTGCCGGTGGTCGCGGTGCTGCATGGCGCTGTGGTTGGCGGCGGGCTGGAGCTTGCGGCGGCAGCGCATGTGCGTGTCGCCGAGCACTCGACCTATTACGCCTTGCCCGAAGGCAGCCGCGGTATTTTTGTCGGCGGCGGCGGCTCAGTGCGCTTGCCACGCTTGATCGGCGTCGCTCGCATGATGGACATGATGCTGACCGGCCGCACCTATTCGGCCGAGGAAGGCCAGGCCATCGGGCTGTCGACTTATCTGACCGAAGCCGGTCACGGTTTCGACAAGGGCCTTACGATCGCCAGGCACATCGCAACCAATGCGCCGCTGACCAATTTCGCCGTCATGCAGGCGCTGCCGCGCATCGCCGAAATGCCGCCGGGCTCCGGCTTTGCCGTCGAGGCTTTGATGTCGGCGATTGCACAGGCCGATGGCGAAGCCAAAGCGCGGCTCAAGGACTTTCTGGAAAAGCGCGCGCCCAAGGTGAAGCCGACCTGACCGCTAGCGCGGTGCCGACTTGAAATCCATGCCGTCGCCGACCTGCTGCATCGTCAGCAACGGCTTTGCCGGCAGCTTCGTCCACGTCACCTTATCCTTGTCATCCGAAATGGAGCCGACGCTGCGGCTCATCCGCCGCGTCACATAGTTGATGCTGACCGAGCGTATCATTCCTTGGGAGCGTTCGACGTTGATGCTGTCATAGCCGATGAGGGCGAAGCCGCCGCCCTGGAATCGGAACGTGTAGGTCAGGTGCCCCATGTCGCCGCCGAAATAGCCGAGCGTCACCTGCAGCGTGCCATTCTTGATCTCGACGCCACCTTCCTGGACGCCGTTGGGATCGAGCGGATCCTGACCCGATGGCTCAGTGACACGCGCGATCAGCGTGTGATTTTCCAGCGCCAGATCGTAACCGCCCGCCCCGTTGGCGAAGGCAACCATCAGAATGCGCGGATTGGTGTCGAAGTTCTCCGGGCCGCCCTGGCCGCGCATGTCGACGATATTGCGTTCGTCGAGGCCGCGCAGCACCAGCGCGACATCGTCGCGGCCGTCGCCATTCAGATCGCCCGTCTTCTGTAGTTCGATGCGCCATTCCATCGGCACGAAACCCTCGATGGATAGCGCATGCTTCACCAAAGCCGGATAGGACGCAGGGGGAATAGCCGGTTCGGCCGCGGCAGAGCCGCAGGCCCCGCACAGCAACAAGCCGACAACAGCGACAGTGGCGCGCATTCTTAATCCTAACCTGAACATGGCGTGCGTATAGGCCGGCTTGCACTGGTTTTATGAACCTTGGTCGATCCCGTGCGAAATATGGTTCACTTGACGTTACAGTGCGGCGGCACGGTATTGTAGGCGATAACAAGAATAACCTCTGGGACGAAATGCCGAACTCAATCGCCGAACAGGCTGAGGCACCCTTGCGTCCGGTGCGGCTGGGTACGTTCGACCCTGTCGTCGAGCGCGACGCCGACGGCGTCATGCATATCCGCGCTTCGCAAGTGCTGGCGCCGTATCACGCCACGGTCAGCGAGCCGCTCGAACATTGGGCCAAGGCAGCGCCAGACCGCGTTTTCCTCGGCCAGCGCGACGCCGAGGGAAACTGGCGGACGCTGACCTACGCGCAAATGCTCGACCGCTTGAAGCGCATCGGCGCGGCGTTGCTGCGGCGCGGATTGTCGGCCGAGCGGCCGATCGCGATCGTATCCGGCAACGATATCGAGCATGCGCTGCTGGCGCTCGCCGCCATGACGGTCGGCATTCCTTATGCGCCTATCTCGCCGGCCTACTCTTTAATGTCGAGCGACTTCGGCAAACTGCGCGCTATCGTCGAACTGCTGACGCCGGGCATGATTTTCGCCAATGACGGCGAGCCCTTCGCCCGCGCGCTGTATCAAACCGTGCCGGATGACATCGAACTCGTGGTGACGCGCAATCCGCTCGGCGACCGGCCGGTAACGATGTTCGCCGATCTGCTTGGCACCGAGGACGCGTCCGAAGTGGCCGCTGCGCAGCGGCAAGTCACGCCGGATACCATCGCCAAGTTCCTGTTTACCTCCGGCTCGACCGGCACGCCGAAGGCCGTGATCAACACGCATCGCATGCTGCTGTCGAACCAGGCGATGCTCGCCGCCGGCTTCCCGTTTGTTACTAATGAACCGCCGGTGATCGTCGACTGGCTGCCGTGGAGCCACACGTTCGGCGGCAATCACAACTTCAACATGATGCTCGTCAACGGCGGCTCGCTCTATATCGACGACGGCAATCCGACGCCCATCGGCGTGCCGAAGACCGCGCGCAATCTCCGGGAGATTGCGCCAACCATCTACTTCAACGTACCCAAAGGCTACGAGGCGCTGGTCCCGCATTTCCGCGCCGACGCCGAATTGCGCCGCAACTTTTTCAGCCGTCTCAAAGTGCTATTCTACGCCGGTGCCGGCCTGAACCAGACCACCTGGAACGAAATCAACGAACTCGCCACCGAAGCCACCGGCGAACGCATCGTCTTTCTGTCGTCGCTCGGTTCGACCGAGACCGCGCCGGCAGCGCTCGTTTGCACGTTCGATTGCGACAAGCCCGGAAATATCGGGCTGCCGTTCCCGGGCGTCGAACTCAAGCTGGTGCCGAACGAAGGCAAACTGGAAGCGCGGCTGCGCGGCCCGCACATTACGCCGGGCTACTGGCGTCAGCCTGACCTCACGCGCGATGCATTCGACGAAGACGGGTTCTACAAACTCGGCGACGCGCTGAAATTCGCCGATACCAATGACGCCAGCAAAGGGCTGCTGTTTGATGGCCGCCTCGCCGAAGATTTCAAGCTGTCGACCGGCACCTGGACCAGCGTCGGACCGCTGCGCGCGCGCTTCATCGATCATTTCACGCCGCTGGTGCGAGACGTAGTGCTCGCCGGGCCCGACCGCGATCACCTGGTGGCGCTGGTGTTTCCCGACGTCGAAGCCTGCCGCAAATTGAGCGGGCTCGGCCCGGATGCAGCACCGGCCGAGATTGTCGAGCACGCGGCGCTCCGAGCGAAGTTTGCAAGCCTGCTGCACGCGCTGCATGCGCTGAGCCCGGGCACCTCGACGCAGGTCAAGCGCGCGATCCTGATGGCCGAGCCGCCGTCGATGGATAAAGGCGAAATGACCGACAAAGGCTCGATCAACCAGCGTGCGGTTCTGAAAAATCGCGGCGAGTTGGTGGACGAGCTCTATGCAACGCCGCTATCGTCGCGGATTATTGCAGTCGGGGACTAGGCGAATGGATATCAGGGGACAGGCCGCGATCGTAACCGGCGGCGCATCCGGCCTCGGCGCTGCCACCGCGCGCGCACTGGCCGCCGCCGGCGCCAGGGTCGCCATCTTCGACGTCAACGAAAAGGCCGCCACCGAGGTTGCCGCGGAGATCAACGGCATCGCCGTCGCCTGTGACGTCGGTGACGCCGCCTCCGGCGAAGCGGCGATCAAGAAAGCCGCGCAGGCCCTCGGCCCTGCCCGCGTGCTGGTCAACTGCGCCGGCGTCGGACCGGCGAAACGCATCGTCGGGCGCGACGGCCCCATGCCGCTGGCCGATTTCGAGCGCGTCATTCGTGTCAATTTGACCGGTACCTTCAACATGCTCCGCCTCGTCGGCGCGGCAATGCAGCCGCTCGATCCTCTGGCTGGCGGCGACCGCGGCGTGATCATTTCGACGGCGTCGGTCGCGGCCTTCGAAGGCCAGATCGGCCAGTCCGCTTATTCATCGTCCAAGGGCGGTGTCGCCGCGCTGACGATGCCGGCGGCGCGCGAGTTCGCGCAATTCGGCATTCGCGTGATGGCGATCGCGCCCGGTATTTTCGGCACGCCGATGCTGAAAGCGCTGCCGCAAGAGGCGCAGGACTCGCTCGGCGCCTCGGTGCCTTACCCAAAGCGGCTTGGCGAACCGAACGAATACGCCGCGCTGGTAATGCACATCATCGCCAATGGCTATCTCAATGGTGAAGTGATCCGTATCGATGGCGCGCTTCGCATGGCGCCGCGCTGAACGTGGCCAGCTTCACCAACACCCGCATGGTGCGCATCGAATGGGGCGACTGCGACCCCGCCGGGATCATTTTCTATCCGCGCTATTTCGAAATCTTCGACGCCTCGACCGCGATGCTGTTCGAAGCCGCGCTCGGTATCACCAAGCACGAGATGTTCAGGACACTTGAGTTCACCGGCTGGCCGCTGGTGCGCACGCAGGCGCGCTTCATCAAGCCGACCCGCTTCGGCGACGATGTATCGGTTGAGAGCAGCATCACCTTCGGCCGGACCAGTTTCGAGATCGAACACAAGCTCAGCCTGAAGGGCGAACTCTGCGCCGAATGTTCGGAGAAGCGGGTGTGGACCGTGCGCGACGAGCAAGGCCGGCTGAAGTCGCATCCGGTACCCGCGGCAGTGCTGGCCAAATTCGTTTAACTACTTCACCTCTGCCGCGATCTTTTTCAAAATCTGGATGAAGCGCTTGCGGTCGCGCATGCCGATGACACTGTCGAGCGCGCGCTCGTGGCCCCGCGCGCAGCGGGTGAGTTGTGTCAGCGTTTTCCTGCCGGCCATCGTCAAATTGAGGCTGTAGGCGCGGCGGTCATCACGCATGCGTTTGCGCTCGACCATACCGCGGCGCACCAAATCTTCTACCACCGGCGTCAGGCTGGATTTGTCGCGGCCCGCCGCCAGGCTGAGTTCGGTCTGGCTGATGCCGGGATTGCGGGCGATCAAGGTCAAGGTCGCAAAGCGCCCCGGGCTTTCGCCAACTTCCAGCGAGCGGCGCGAAAACGCCTGGAACGCGGATTCCTGTGCCATGCGCAGGTTGAAACCGATCCAGGTCGCGAGCGGACCGAAATTGACAGGTTTGACAACAGCTTCACCGTTCCTGCCGTTCGCCTTCACGCCATTTTTGCTGCGCTGCTTCACGCTGCCCACATTGATCGTACGCGCCGCCATATTCCATCCCTTGCCGCGCGCCCTGCCGCGCCGGCCTGCGAGTTAGTTGGATATCCAACTAACTTCTCTGCTTTACAATTCCCCGGACATTCGGCTGAATATCGGAAAAGTCGGTGACAAATCCGACACCCAACCAGGGAGGAACCTATGAAACCCCGTTTTGCCGGATGTGTCTACGCTGCCGCCGTCGCCGCGCTGCTCGGCGCCGCGGGAGTTGCCACTGCACAGGAAAAAACCTTCGAACTCAAACTGTCACACTGGGTGCCGGCATCGCACCCGCTGCAAAAAGCCCTTGAAGACTGGGGCGCCGCCGTCGAGAAAGATTCCGGCGGCACCATCAAGTACAAGGTCTTTCCGGCCCAGCAATTGGGCAAGGCCTTCGATCATTACGACATGGCGCGCGACGGCATCGCCGATCTCACTTACATCAATCCCGGCTATCAGCCCGGCCGCTTTCCGGTCATCGGCGCCGGTGAATTGCCGTTCCTGGTTTCCGATGCCAAAGGCGGCTCGATGGGCCTCGACGCCTGGTATCGTAAATATGCCGAGAAGGAGATGAAGGACGTCCGGTTCTGCCTCGCCTTCGTGCACGCACCGTCCGGCATTCACTCGCGCACCAAGAAGATCGTGCTGCCCGATGACATCAAGGGCATGAAG